>CAZGQQ010000006.1:0-42153 GCA_964527175.1 uncultured Treponema sp. | reverse complement strand
GAGGAACATCAATGTGCGGTTTTGTCGGTTCATTTGACCTGAAAAAAACAACAGAGCCCTTGCGCGAGCAAATGCTCGGCATGGCAAAAAAACTCCGCCACCGCGGTCCGGACTGGTCCGGCATTTACTCGGGAGAGCACGCAATGCTCGCCCATGAACGGCTTGCCATAGTGGATCCGCTCTCCGGCAACCAGCCGTTGTACAGCAGCGATGGAACCGTTGTTCTTGCGGTCAACGGAGAAATATACAACCATCAGGAAATACGCGCCCGGTATGCAGAATCCTATACATTCCGCACCCAGTCCGACTGTGAAGTCATACTTGCACTGTATCAGGACAAGGGTCCGGATTTTCTCGAAGAACTCAACGGCATCTTCGCCTTCGCGCTCTATGATATAAAGAAAGACGCCTACCTCATTGCGCGCGACCACATCGGCATCATTCCCCTGTACCAGGGCTGGGACGACGCAGGGCGCTACTATGTTGCCTCAGAGCTCAAGGCGCTGGAGGGAGTCTGTACGGAAATTCGGGAATTTCCTCCAGCCTCGTACCGGTGGAGCAAGGACGCAGATTGTACCGTCTGGTACCGTCGCGACTGGATGGATTACAAGGCAGTAGCCCACGCCCCGTGCGATATCGGTGCGCTTCGTACGTCTCTGGAAGCAGCGGTAAAGCGGCAGCTGATGAGCGACGTCCCGTATGGCGTACTCCTCTCCGGCGGTCTCGATTCATCAATTATCGCCGCGGTAACAGCCAAGTACGCCGCCCGCCGCATTGAGTCCGGCGGAACCCAGGAAGCCTGGTGGCCGCGGCTTCATTCATTCGCCATCGGTCTGGAAGGCTCTCCCGACCTTGCGGCCGCGCAAAAAGCCGCAGAATACATCGGTACCGTGCATCACGAAATCCACTTTACCGTACAGGAAGGGCTCGACGCCATCAGGGATGTCATTTACCACCTTGAAACCTACGATGTCACAACAATCAGGGCTTCTACACCCATGTACCTGCTCGCACGGGCAATAAAATCCATGGGCATCAAAATGGTTTTATCCGGAGAAGGTTCAGATGAATTGTTCGGCGGGTACCTTTACTTCCACAAAGCGCCGGATGCGAAAGAACTGCATGAGGAAACCGTACGGAAACTTGGCAAACTGCATCTGTATGACTGTCTCAGGGCAAACAAATCACTCGCGGCCTGGGGTGTGGAAGGCCGGGTGCCATTCCTTGACAAAGAGTTTATCGATACCGCAATGCGTATCAATCCCTCGGAAAAGCTTTCCGGTCGTGCCGGCGGCGGACGCATGGAGAAATGGGTTCTCCGGGAGGCATTCAAGGACATTCTTCCGGAAGCCATCACCTGGCGGCAAAAAGAACAGTTCTCGGACGGTGTGGGATACAGCTGGATAGACACGCTCAAGGAACGGTGCGAAAAGCTGACCAGCGACGAACAATTCTCCCGCGCGGCAGACCGCTTTCCGGTCAATACGCCCATGTCAAAGGAACAATACTATTACCGGACGATATTCGAAGAGTTCTTCCCGTCTGCCAGCGCAGCACGTACAGTAGCGCATGAAAAGAGCGTTGCCTGTTCAACCGCCATTGCTCTCGAATGGGATGCGGCATGGAAGACCATGAATGAGCCGTCGGGGAGAGCTGTTTCGGGTGTTCACGAAAAAGCATACTGAGCCTGACGGGACACCGCGTCCCGTCAGCGGGTTATGCTCGCAAAGAACGCATTTTTGGCCGCTTCCTGTGCACTGATAACCCGTTCACAAAACTGGTCGAATGCAGGGTCGGCAATTTGCGCCTCCGGTGTGCTCAGGAGATACCGGACACACCGGGCGGCACCCTCGCTGAACGGTATGACCGCCCGGTAATCCGGCACAAGGTTCTTGACGCGCGTGTTGTCAAACACCACCGAGTGGGCCTTGTCACCGCCAAGGGTACCGGCATATTCGGGATCGCAGGCAGAAAGGAAATCGGTTGTTACATGATACTGATGAACCGGTTTCCCGAGCGCCTCGCCTATGCAATCATAAATGCGATTCCAGGTAAGCGACTCGTCGCCCGTTATCTGGTACACCTGACCAACCGCTTCTTCATTCCCCATGATGCCGCAAAATGCTTTCGCAAAGTCTTCGCTGTGGGTAAGAGTCCACAGTGACGTTCCATCACCGTGAATGAGAACCGGTTTACCCCGCATGATACGGTCTACGACCTGCCAGCTCCCCTTGCTGCCGTGAACAGCAACCGGAAGATAGCGGTCATCATAGGTATGACTCGGACGGACTATGGTCACCGGGAAGCCGTTGGTATGACATTGATCCCGGAGATAGTTCTCGCAGGCTATTTTATTGCGGGAGTACTCCCACAGGGGGTTATCCAGTGGTGTATCTTCGGTTATCAGGGACGATTCAGGCGGTGTCTGATAGGCCGACGCCGAACTGATAAAAATGAACTGACGGGTCTTCCCCGCGAAAAGACGAACATCACGTTCAATCTGCCCGGGAACAAAGGCAATAAAATCGACAACGACATCGAAGTTCATGCCCCGGATAAGGTCTGCTACCGCTGTTTCATCGCTGTTGATATCTGCAGTCAGAACCGTTGCTCCGGAAACGACCCGATCACCGCGGAATCCGCGGTTTAAAAGCCACAGATCCCATCCCTCGTCAACGGCCCGTGCCGAAATGGCAGAACTGATCGTCCCCGTCCCCCCGATAAACAACGCTTTCATCACAGCCTCCTCCGTCAAGTATATCAGAGCTCCTTCACCTGTCAATAATCGACAAAAATGGGCCATCACGATGAATCACGCCTATATATACTTCCATGAAACAAAGACATTGGTATTCAGTAACTGCGGGAACCGTTGTGGCGATCCTGATCCTGCTTGTTGGCTGTACCCTGCTCGCCACTGCATTTACCGGGGAGGAAGAGGTTACCCTTATCCTTCCGGCACTGCCACGTGCTGCCGTTTTATCCGGATTGCACCATCCGGTATGGACCGTCAGCTGGTACGATGGAGGATCACGGCGGCACCAACAAACCGTAGAGGGCAGCCGGTGTGTACTCACGCTCGAAAAGGGGGTGTGTACACCGGTCCTTGCCGAAATTGTTACAACCAATCCCTGCATCGGGCCATTCCCGCCAGCAGGAAGCATCTACCCGTCCCTTGCAAAATCCGCAGTGGAGTCAAGCACTCTGTACGCAGACTGGTTTGGCGGTATTGCTGCAGATGCTGCATGCCGGGCATTCGAATCGGCACAGGGCGGAATCCCCGCAGGGCGGCATATTCTTTCACGCTTTAACTGGCGCCGCTTTGTCCAGGAACTGGGGAAACTGGATTACCCTGAGTATTTCGACGTCGCCCGCTTCGTGACGGCGCTGCTCTCGGGCAGAGTCCGGGTTCATGACATCAGGATGCTTCCGCTCATAGCGGTTCCCCTGGAAATTCCCGCAGGGCATATCACGGAAGGCAGCAGTTTCTACACTGCCTGGCCCGGACCGGCGCTTTTCTCCTGGACGGCGGCGCATACCTGTTCCATCGAAATGCCCCGCCGTACAACACGCTTGTACGCCAGTGACGGATACATAACCGTCATTCCGTCTAGTCCGGGCGGAGAATGTGCATTTTTCTGTCCATACAGCTTGCAAGAATAAACCGGCTCGGGTAGTGTTACAGGCGTATGAAGACAGCACATCCGCTCCTGTACACCGCCATATTTCTTCTTTGCGCCTGTACTGCCCGAACAAGCGGCCGGGATATCGTACCGGAAGAGGCGGTTCCGGTTGCTTCAAAACCCTGGTATTACTTTTCCGATCAGGGAATTCACGCGGTGGCGTCACCGTCAGACATTCCATCCCGTCCCTTTGTTCCCTGGACAGAAGCAGTCCGTGTCGCCGACACGGCAATTCTTCCGGAAACCCCGGCCTTTCTTATCAATCGCCTTGGCATAATGACTCCCGGAACGGACTATATCGCGCCGGTTCTTGCAACAGACCCTGTATACTTTACCGGACAAACCGCAGCCGGGTTTGTTCTGACCGGAACCCGTAGCGCAGTACAGGTATACCGGAACAGTTTTTTCTCCACTGCAGCGCCAAAAGCTCACGACACCTACCTTCTTGACTACTCACCACTCACCACCGGTTTTTCTCCGCTTTCCCGTATCAGCAATCTTTCTCTTCCCGTCGGTACGCAGTGTTCCGCACTGGATTATGAGCAGGGGATCTGGTATGGAGCATTCAAGATTGAAAGAGAAAACCGTGTTGAATTCCTGTACCGGACATTTTCTGCCATGCCCCCCGAACACGATACTGATCCGGCAAGCGGCAGAAGTATTGATGCGGCGGAATACCAGCAGGCGGTAGCACCAGGTCCGTATACGGCACTTCCGGAGAAAGTACTCGCCCTGCTTTCCGGCATCCCCGGGGACATTCCCCTGTCCATAAAAGTGTACCCGGCGCAAAAGGGAACCACCCGTACCCATGCACGGGGGAAAGTGGACGAACGTCGCAACGGATATGCCTTCATTTCCGGCCCCGTAACCGCCGTCCTTTTCTCGGACGGCACTCTCTACATACAGAAGGACTCCATGCATGTTTTCAAGCTTCCCGGCCTTTCTGCCGGTTACCAATACACCGGATTTCTTCTTTCCGGCCGTGTTTTGCTCGCTGCATGGGAAGAACAGCGCTTTTATCAAACCGGTCGGGCCGGAATTCTGGAAATAATGCTTCCGGATGGAGTATACTGATACTGTCATGAAACAGTTCCTGATGCTGATTATCAGTTGTATCGTGCTCATTCACGCGGTCTACCCGCAAGAATCCGAACCGGCGATTCAGGAGTATTCACCCTGGACCTTCTTTGGAGGGTTAAACTATATCTACAATGCCGACGGAGCCGGAACAACCAGCACGGTCGGGACACAAGGCCTTGACAGCGCACCGAGCCCGCTTGTGGGGTTCCTCGGGTTTGAATATCGCCACCCCCTTCCCAAACAGGGAGTATTTTTTGCCCCGTCAGCATCATTTTTTCTGTTGACATATCTCTGGGCAAATGACCGGGCGCTTCCGGCAGAAATAGAAAATCGTACCGCATTTGTTCCGGCCATTCTTCTCGATGCCAGTTTTTTGTATACCATCCAGAAAGACCGGTTCCTGTTCAGTTTCGGTGGAGGCCCGGGTATAATGCTCCGGTATGCATTCCTCGAATCCGGTGTCTCCGAAGATGAAACCAGCTACAGCGGCGACGTTCCGGCGGGAGAGCAGGTAGACAATATCAACAGCTACTTGTGGAGTTCCCTGCGATGGTTTTATCCGATGGCACAGGGAAACATTCGATACCAGCTTCCCAACGGGTGGGGAGCCGGTGCAAGTCTGCGTCTTGGTCTACCGATATTCAATATCTGGTCAGATCCGGACACCAGCCTCGCTGATTCCCTCATGATCCTCTTTGCCCTTACCATAACCGCTCCGTCCGGAGAGAAAATTCATATTGAAGATCCCTTCCAGTCAACGGACATTGACCAGCCAGAACCGGATACCGCCCCCTGAAGCAATACCCGGCCAAAAGGGTTCCCGAAAATGTACCAACAATTTTGGTAGCAGTCCCAACTGCTTGCCGTTTTCTCCGTTTTGGACAATACTTACACTATGGATCAAGCAACCGACTTTACCGATCAGCTGTTTCAGGCCCTCACGGAACGGCAAAAGCTATTTGACTCGTATCTTCTGCCCAAAATGCATGAAGATTACCGTATTGCACATAGTGCAGTGAAAACAATCAAAACGGTCCTGGTCAAGAAAGGGTTTATCCAGGATGACCCGTACAAATACGACAGTAAAACCGACGAGATTGAAATACCGGACACCGAGGACTTTCCGGGAGAGCGAAAGAGCAATGAAATCGGTGCCCGTCTGGCACAATATGAAGCGATGCTTGATTTCCTGAGCAGTTCGTACCAGTTTTCCTGCGATTTCATTACGACGCACCGCATTGCCCTGCTGGTAAAGCTGAACCAGGTTTTTGTGTGGGAATCGTTCTCCCCAACTTCAACCAGCCCCAATACCCGAATCCTCGCGGAAACCATGACGACCCTGCGCAGCGGTACAGATCCGCTGTCCATAAGCATTGTCAACGATGCGCTTTCACAACTGTCAAAAACGGCCCTGTCCATTACCCGTACACTCAAGGGGCTCGCAGAATTTCATCGTGAGCGATACAAGGTAGCCGTTCGAAAAATGGTTATGCCGGCTGTTTCGGTGAATCCTGACAAGCTGACCGGAAGCATCACTACCATCATCAAGGATGTAAAACAGGCTTTTGCGGTATCGATGAGCGGGCAACCCTTTTACACGGAACTCATTGAAGAAATCCTGAAAGAGGATTATTCGCCGGACCATGCGGTACTTCAGCAACAGCTTCTTACCCGTATCTCGGTGTCAAAAAAGCAGGATCCGGGAAAGGCAGAGGAACAATCCCTCAAACCCGTTCTGCTCGACGGCATCAGGACATTGGGAGCCGCGTCACCCCAGCTTGACGAGGTGGTAACCAAACTGAACGAGAACATGAATGTTCTTCTCAGCAGCGAAAAAGGTGTTATGGCCAGGTTCTTTCGTGTCCTGCGCAAGGCATTCAATTTGCCGGAACAGGAAGAAAGCATAACCATTACCACCATTGACCCCCTTACACAGGCAACAAAACGTGAAACAATCGATTTCGCAGAGCTCACGGAAGCTATACAGCATCGTTCCCGGGTATTAACCGGCTTTTCACTCAAGGCTTCCGCAGCGTATCAGAAAATTGAGCTCATGGATGAAGAACAGATTCTCGATCTGTTGACCCGTCATATTGCGGAACTCAATACCATTATCAAGCAATGCGCCGGACTGGACACCTATTTCAAGCAGTCGATATCTGCAGAAAACCGTAACCGTATACGGGGTATAAAGGTTGAACTGTCAGCGATTCGCAACAATCTCGTTAAAGCCAACCAGTGCCGGGCGGAATACGCAGCGCAGGTTGAAGAACAACAGCAACTCAAGAAACTGGGGATAACCAATGCATAAACCGATTCGTCTATGTGCTCTCGCACTCATGGTTACTTTTGTAACAGTCTGTCTGTATGCACAGGACACAGACTTCCCTCAAACAGAATTTGCAATAAGCATAACACCAAACACGCCGGACCTCCGTCCGCACCGTGCCTATAATGCCGATGAAGCGCAAATATTGACCGCGGTATACGAAGGTCTCTTTGTGTATGATCCCTTTTCCATGGATCCGGAACCGGCAATTGCCGAATCCTGGAGTGTTTCCCCGGACGGTCTTGAATGGGTATTTCGCATCAGAAAAAGTGCCCGTTTTGCCAACGGAGAACCCATTACCGCGGCAACAGTGCGCGACTCCTGGTTGTATCTTCTTGATCCGCGTATTTCAGCGCCATACGCTTCCATGTTCGACAGCATCAGCGGAGCTGCTGCATACCGTACCGGAGAGGTATCGGACACTTCGACAGTACTCATCTCCGCCGATGATACCCATACCCTGCGGGTAACACTCACTACTCCGGCTGAGCACCTTCCCAAGATTCTCTGTCATCATGCATTCAGTGTGGTGCATCCCTCGGATCTGGAGAGAAGCCGGAATGATGCTTCCGATAAACTGGTTATTCCCGTTTCAAGCGGACCGTTCTATATCGATTCATTCACAACCGACGAAATTCACCTCGTAAAAAACAAGTTTTACTGGGATGCGGAGAATGTTTCACTTCCTTCAATAAAGATACTCCTCAGTGAAGATGCCGAAACCATAACTGCCAAATTCAACCGGGGCGAGCTGCACTGGATATCGGGCGCGGTACTCGTTAACCGCATCCTTGATACCACAACAATCAGGGTAACTCCGATGTTTTCCACAGAGTACTTTTTCTTCCGGGGAACCTGGGGTCCCTGGGCAACAAGCGAAGTACGCAATGCACTACTCCTGTCAGTGCCCTGGAATGAGCTTCGTTCAAAGTACCTCATACCGGCAAAGACACTCGTGTTTCCCATATCAGGATATCCCGAGCTGGCAGGGGTAGAACAGTATAACCCTGAAGAAGCGGCAAAACTCCTGAGAGAAGCCGGACTCACCGACTTTTCGTCTGTTCCGGTTCTCCAGATTCGAATTCCGGAGACACAACATTTCGCAGCAATGGCGGAAACCCTGAAAGAAGCATGGGAAAAGCTCGGGTTCACCGTGGAGATACACATGATACCGTATGCGCAGTATTACTCTTCCCTGAGAAATGACGAGTATGCGGTGGGTGTTACTTCATGGATCGGGGACTTTGCCGATCCGCTTGCCTTTCTTGAAATGTTCCGGCCGGCGTCTACCCTGAATGATTCGGGGTGGAACAACACCGAGTATGAAAAAATAATCACGGAAGCTTCCGGGCAACGCTCTCCCCTCCGGCGCTATGAAAAACTTGCCGAAGCGGAAAAACTGCTTCTCGATAACGCGGTTATTTTACCCCTGTCACATAACCCCGCGCTCAATATTATTGATGTAAACGGCATAGAGGGTTGGTATCCCAATGCGCTTGATATTCATCCGTTCAAGTTTATACGATTTGTTCCCAGGAAAGCGCTGCCGGGTGTTGCGATGGCCCGGGACACCGTGAGCGGGCTTTGACCATAGTCCCCCTTTATGCTATAATGCTACGGTTATGAGGCAGTCAACAACCTTCAAGGTTAACCAGAAAATTGTGTACCCGAGTCAGGGTGTCGGAAAGATTACGGAAATCAAGGAACGCAGTTTCAAGGAAGACATGATCCTGTATTATGTCATCTACCTTGAAGTGTCTGACATGACCGTCATGGTGCCGTGTGCACGGGCAGAAGAGCTCGGTATTCGCGCAATCGTATCAAAAAAAGAAGCCCAGAAAGCACTCGAACTTATTTCGGAAGATTTTGAACCAATCCCTTCCGACTGGAAACTTCGCTATCAGATGAATCTTGATCTGCTTAAAAAAGGCAGCGTAGTCGATATCGCAACAATTGTCCGCTCACTGTACCATCGCAGCAAGGTCAAAGAGCTGCCGATACTTGAACGGAAACTGTATGACTCTGCCCGCAAGCTTCTCGAAGATGAAATTACGTACGCGCTCAATATTCCCCGATCGGAAGTAGAGGCACTCATCCATACACACCTTGAACCTCTTGTTGATGAAGACGCTGTTGATGATGATGAACCCGAACAGGCAATTATCGACGATGACGACGATTTCCTCGACCCTGATCTCTCGGAAGATGAGGATGATCCGGACGACGAATAAATCATGACACATACCCTGGTACTGACAGCCGCCGGATCTTCGACCCGTATGAATAGTGACGGGAAAAAGGAATATCTGGCGCTTTCAGAAACCCCGGACTGCAGGGTCAGTGTTTTGAGCGCCTCGCTGTATACCTTCCTGGCCATGAAACTTTTCTCGTTTATCTGTATAACCGTCCCGCCCGGTGGAGAAGACAATGCCCGGGATATTCTTGCCGCAGACACCCGCATAGCGGCTCTTCTCGACGAAACCTCCTGCCGGCTTCTTTTTACTGACGGAGGACTAACCCGACAGGATTCTGTCCGCCGCGGTCTTGAATCATTGTTCATGCACGCATGCGCAGGACGGGGCTCCCCGGCAACAGTACTTGTTCACGATGCCGCCCGGCCCTGGGTAACAGAGAGAATCATTCATGAAGTTCTGTCGGAAACCCTGAAACACGGAGCGGCTGTTCCGGCTTTGTGCGCTGTGGACACGCAAAAAGAAATCGATGAGGCAGGACGGATAATCCGCCATCTTGACCGGTCTTTCATTGTCTCTGTTCAAACACCGCAGGGATTCCTTTTCCAGGAGTTGCTTGAAGCGCACCGTATGGCCGCCCAGGACGGACTCAAATGCACCGATGATGCGGAAATATGGGGAAACTATGTCGGTGATGTGTATACCTGCGCCGGAGACCGTCAGAACAAGAAAATTACCTTTGCGGAGGATCTGTCATGATACGGGTGGGAATGGGCTATGATCTGCACCGTCTCGTATCCGGCCGTCCGCTTGTACTTGGTGGCGTCCACATTCCGTTCGACAAGGGAGAAGACGGTCACTCGGATGGAGATGTCCTTCTTCATGCAATTGCCGACTCACTTCTTGGCGCCTCAGGACTGGGAGACATCGGCTCATTTTTCCCGCCGTCCGAGCCCCGCTGGAAAGACGCGGATTCACGGATGCTTTTGTCAGAAATCTGGCAGCAGGTTCACGATAACGGATGGAACATTGAAAACATCGACGCGGTCATTGCACTTGAAACACCAAAATTCCTGCCATGGCGTGATGCGGTTTGCGCTTCGATCGCAACAGTTCTCGGCATTTCTCCGGAACAGATATTCGTAAAGGCAAAAACGGGCGAAGGCTGCGATGCCGTTGGCCAGGGAGAGGCAGTCGCAGTCTGGGCAACCTGCCTGCTTTCCCGTCCGGACTGACTACTTCTGCGGTAATTCCAGGATGAGCTCAACCTCGCCGCGTGAAAGATGCAGTGCACGGGCAATCTCGTCAACTTTCCAGCCCTGATGCGCAAGTTTCACGACATTCTCACGAATACCGATAGGCGGCGCTCCACGCGTTTTTTTGGCCGAACCCTCCTGCTTCAGGAGATCACCAAGCAGTTTCAGCTGATCCTGTGATTGACGGGATATTTCATCAAGGCGGGTTTCGGTGCGGGCAAGCCACTCGCGCGCGGTTTGCATCTTCTCGGTTCTCTGTTCAACATCCGCCAAAACCGAATCCAGCGAAGCCAATTTCTCGGTCATGACGGCGGTTTTGTCGCGATTTTCCATGAGCACATCCAGATGCTCCCGGATTGTCTCAAGCTGCGCGGGAATGCCGGAAACATCTTCTTTCCATGACTCCAGCGACTTTTCCAGCGACGTAAGAGATTCAAAGGCCTGATCAACACCGTTTACGGTCTGATCAAGTACAACTGATTTCTTGTCGAGCCGTTCATAGCGGGCGTTAACCTCGGCGATGCTTTCCTCGAAACGGCGTATCTGGACCTGATACTGTTGAAGATCATCGTTGGTGAGGGTCAGTTCTGATATTTTCCGGTCGATCGAGTCGGACAGTGACAAAAGTTTGGTGAAATCGGCTTCGAGTATGTCGATGCGTTTCTTTTCTGCCATGAATTTTGATACTTTCTGGTTTGCTTCCTCTTCAAGTTTGCGAACCTTGCCATACTGTGCTTCAAGGGTATTCATGGTATCCCGATACACATCAAGCCGTGAAATTTCATCCTTGATATTGGCAATATTCGCTTCAAGCGCTGTTTTCATTTCATCGGCACGGTCAAATATTCTGGTTTGCGCAATAAACGCTTTTTGCTTGCGGTCAATTTCTTCTATCGTCTGACCAAGCGATTCGGTATCCTTGGTTACCTTTTCAAACAGGCGTTCACGCGTCTGGTCTACCGATTCACGGATATCCTGAACCATTGTTTTCAACGAACGAATTGTCTGGTCTGTTTCCGCGGCATGTTCACGTACCCGCAGTGCTGTTCCGGACGTCATTTCCTCATAGGCAGCAGCGAATTCTTCCAGCGCGGTGGCAGACTGGCGCTTGAACTCTTCTGTAGCCGATGTAATCTCTCCCTTGAGGGAATCGAGTGAAGAACGAATTTCCTTGCGTTCCTCTGCGGTATCGGCAAGGAAATCACGGTAATTGGTCTGATATCCGGCTTCAAGATCGGCAATTGTTGAACGGATTGAGTCATCAAGGGATACTATACGGTCATCGAGCAGGCGCTTTGCGTCGGTAAATTGCTGTTCATTGCGTGATTGCCATGCGGCAAAATCGGCGCGGATGCTTTCGAGCATGGTCTCCGCTTCCCCGCGTGACGTTTCAATTGACTCGATGAATTCCCGGGTACGCGTTTCCAGTTCCCGCTCCTGTTTCCGCAGAATATCCTGCACGGTGATAGTATGCGCGGAAAGCTCGTTCTGGACGTTCAAGGCTGCGGTTTCACGCGCTTGAGCGAATTCCTGCCGGGACTGTTCAACAAACGCAAGTATGGACTCGTCGCTTGCCGTTATACGATTCCGCAAACCGGATTCCATGGATACCAGCTGTTCTTCAAGACGTTTCGACTGTTGATGGAATTGATCGGCAAGCTCCCCAAGGCGTTCCTGCAGCCGTGTTGTATACCCTGTTTCAAGCTCCCGGCGTTCAGACTCATTCTCCGCGGAAAGACTCTCAAGGCGTTCATCAACACTTGTTTTCCAGCCGTCAAGGGCAGCGGTAATTGCATCGCTTCGTTTTGCCAGATCGGCAAAGAAGTCGTCTTCAAACATACGGAGTTTCTGTGACACGTTGTCATAGGCACGCGACTTGAGTTCGTTCAACCCCGACTCGAGAGTGTTCATTCGTTCGGAAAGCGTATCTGCAGACACCAGCAATGTCTTTTCGAATTCTTCCTGCCGGCTTTTCTGATCCTTTACATACAGGTCAAAGGTGTCACCGACACGCTGTTCGGTATCCGTGAGGGCCAGACGCAATTGCTCCTCAAGTTTGTCCGAGTCTGCGAAAATGCGGTTGATCTTTTCCAGCCGGTATTCAACATCAGTACGATATGTCTCAAACGACGCGTCAATGGCCGCAGAAATGTCCTTTATCCGGGAAGCAATAGTCTTCTCGGCGGAATCGATGGTGCCGGAAACCACCGCGTCAATCTCGCCAATACGCTCTTCCATCGCCGAAAGGCGGTCTGCCGCTCCGGTTTCGGCACCAGACAGGCGAATATCAATCTGCTTTTCGAAATTCTCGATTTTTTCCCGGGAACGTTGCTCTGTTTCGCCAATATCCTTCTCAACAGAGGCTTCCATACGGTGAAGCGCGGCTTCCATCTCTTCAAACCGTGCCCTGGCGACTTGTTCTGCCGAAGAAATCTGTTCACGTACCGCCTCGACCGAACTGCCGCCCTGTTCGCCGAGAGCCCTGATTTCCGCACGAGTCGCTTCAAGGAATTCTTCTGCCTCCGCTTTCCAGTTCGCGCGGAATTCCTTGACCAGCTGCTGTGTGTCAAGAATACGGGTTTTTGCCTGTTCGTGCAGCTTGCCCACTTTGTCTTCAAACGAGTCCTTGAAATGTACAAGGCGATCGGTCGCCTGATCCTTGAGTTTCTGGAATGCAGCATCCTCAAGAGTGCCAGCCCGGCGGACAGCTTCATCGGTAGCCTTGTTGAATACATGATCAAGATTCTTCCGCGCGGACTCTATGCGGCCTTCCATATCACCAATTGCCGTATTGAACGATTTAACCGCATCAGAATATATCGCCTCGAGTGCACTCCGGTTTTCCCGGGAGAAATCATCGCGGAGCGCGGGAATAGCCGTATGAATTTCCTGGAGCTGTTTTTGGGACGCTGCAAGCGTTCGTGCCAGACGGTCTACAAAATCGGACTGTCCGGCAATTTTTTCCAGATTGATTTCAGCCTGTCGCGTCATTTCCAGCAAACGGCTGATGGTTTCATCGTAGGTTTCTATCTGCTTGCCAAATGCATGGACTTTTTTGGTCCGTTCCAGCAAATCAGCTTCCTTCTTTTCTATTTCAACACGGATCGAGTCAAGACGTTTGACTGCCGCAACTGCTTTGGTCTGCTGAACATCAAGTGCAAGCGAGGATTCTTCAAGATTTGCGGTTCGCTCCTTCAAAAACAGAGCAAGATCGTCCTTCAGTTTGTCACCGAATCTCTTTACTTTCTCGATGGAACGGTTTCCCTTGTCCATTTGACGATAGAGCACCAGCAGGACAATCGTTATGCAGAGGGTAAGAATGTTTCCGGGAGTAAAAATCATTTCCGGCCGCCCTTTGTATACAGAATATGTAATGGGTTATTTTAGCACAATCTGCATCAATTTGCGATAGGAAGAAAAAGAAATGTCCGCTCCGGGAACCGTACAGCCCATGGCGCGCATCAACGGATGCATGACACAGGCGGTTTTCATGCCCACGGAAGCCGCGCCCCGTACATCGGAAGAAACCGAGTTACCCACGTATAAAATACGCTCCGGCGAAACATCAAGCGCCGAGGCAAGCGATAAAAACGGTACTGGCGAGGGTTTCAGCGCCCCGGTTTCTTCGGAGCCAAGAACCACATCACAGCGTGAAGCGAGATTCCATACAGAGCCCTTTTGCGAGGGAAGAAAGTCCGAAAGAATACCGATTTTGAGACCGTCAGTACGAAGCGCATCAAAACACTCATCAACATGGGGAAACGGCCGTACCCGTTCAAATACCGGTATCCATCCCTCATACAACAATGAATGAATACGTGCTTTTTCCGTTTCCGGAGTCCCCGTTCCCAGCTCATCTACCATGAGCGATGCCTGCCACAGAAAAAAATCCTCGTGGATCTGTCCCGGATGGGCACGTTGCCATTGCCGGATATTCTTGCGCACCCGGCCAAAAGCGGTCATGAAGCGGAAATTTGCCAAAAAAAAGGGAATCAAGCGCCAATACAGGGAACTGTCCGGATAGAGGGTACCGTCAATATCAAAGGCAACAGCGTCAAGTTCGGCTCTCATTGTACTGTTATACTATACAGAAAGCGGGCCTGTCCATCATCGCGTCCCCGCTCAAAACGCCAGTTCATGAATTCGTTCCTGAGATAATTCTGAATCTCCGGCGGAAGCAGCGCTGAAGGACTGAACGTGATCAGGGATGCAGGAACCGTGCCATCTGCACGTACCAGAAAGTGGACGGTTACCGTTCGATCGGAGTCTATGAGCCGGGCCAGATGCGGAGGAAGAATGATGACCGGCTTTGCCGGATGAATGAGCCGGCGCGGGGTACCGTCAAAGGTGATGGGTCCAACTGCTGTTGGCGCGGTTTGCGCTGAGTTTGCCGTTGGTGCGGCAGTGTTTCCGGACGCAGTATCCGCAGGCACCGGCACAGCTCCCGAGCGGCCGTCACGGATCTGGTCAAGCGCCTGTATCGTTTCATCAGACGCGGCCGAGGCCCGCCGGCCCGCCTCGGTTGTTGCGGTTCCCGGACGTGCCGGAGATTGATCTACCTGCGCGGCACTCCCCTCAAATTCCTGAATTGCCGGGGCGGAATCCCGAAGCTGCTGCTCCCTGGGGCGTTCACTTGAAAAGTCGAGATATTCCCCTGATGCCGGAGCAGTACGGGTATTTCCCGAAGCACTCTGAAAATCCGGAATACCGAGCCCGGACGCCGGTTGTTCACGGGTAGGTGTAGCCGGTTCGGTACGCTCACGAACCGTATCGGCAGGGGCGGAACGCCGAGCCGGTGTCTCGTCGGCTTTTTGCGCAGACTGTTTCACCGGTTCCTGCACCGCACTTTGGAGCACAATGCGCACCTCCGGAAATTCACGATCCTCCGGTACCGTCCGGACAACGGGAACAACCACAAACAGGACAAGAATCACAAGCCAGATAAGCGCAGCAAGAGCAGCACTGTGAGAAAGTCTCGTTTTATCCGGTGCGTCAAGTTCCATCATGCTATTTATACCGATCCGTAGTCCGTAAATTCACCCCGACAAATCCGGTTCGTCGAAGAGAATCAAGAATTTGAACGATTCGACCGCCGGGAACCGCAGAATCTGCCTCAAGGCTCACCGGAACCTTCTCCCGTGCACCGTCAACGGCCACTGCAAGCAGGGCTTCATCAAGACGGTCAATGGTAACTTCTTCAGAATTGACATAGACCAGTTCGTCCCGGGATATGGTTATGGTAATTCCGTTTGTCCGGGTGCTTTCTGCTGTTGTAGACACCGGCAAATCCAGTTCAATACCCGGCAACACCGCAAAGGTTGTTGAAACCAGGAAAAAGAGTATGAGCTGAAAAACAACGTCGATCATGGGAACAAGGTCTACACCGGCGCGTGCTTCAAGTCTCCGTTTGAACTTCATATTTCACGTTTCCCCGGTGAAAGAAGCAATACCAGATCGCTGACCGAAGACTCCATTTCGGTGATAAGCCGGTTTACTTCCGCAATGAAATAATTGTAAAAAATGATCGCCGGAATCGATACGATCAGTCCGGTCGCTGTTGTTACGAGTGCCTGGGCGATTGCTCCCGCAAGTACGGCCGGATTTCCCATGGTACCCATGTCGCCAAGGACCCCGAATGCCTGGATGTTTCCCGTTACGGTCCCCAACAACCCGAGAAGTGTAGCGATATTGGCTATAGTGCCAAGGGTGGGCAGATACCGCTCGAGACGGGGAATTTCACGGTTTGCCTGATTCATGACCGCTTCTTTTATGGATGCTTCAGTATACTCGCGGTAGGCAATACCTGTTTTCATGAGGCGCGACACCGGGCTTTCCACCGTATCACAGATGGCGGCAGCTTCGTCATAATGGCCTTTATCCAGGGAGCTCTTGAGCCGCGGCAGAAGATCCCGTTGTCCTTTCTTGATGGAAGAAAAATATTTGAGCCGCTCAATAATGATAACAGTTGCAATGATGGCGCACAGTAGAATGGGAATCATTGCCGGACCGCCGGAAACCAGTATAGAAATCATGGGAACCTCCATTCCTCGTACATCAGAAATCGAACCGGGCAGAAAGCAGAACCGACCCGCCCCGCTCCCGGTATTCGCTGTTGATCATGCGATTCTCCCCGAACAGGGGAGGAAGTATATCGTCGAAGGTAAGCGTAATAGCAAGACGGGGCAATGGATGCAGTTGTCCCGAAAGGCCGATACGGGGCAGATCACCCGAATCGGGCATAAGTACGGCACTCGCTTCCGCTGCCCAGAACTGACGGGGAGCAGGATCATACACCGAAAGGGTCACATCAATTTCATGCAGGTGAGACGCCCACAGTTCATCGAGAAGTTCCCCACGGTACCCGGTTTTAACTGAAAACTGCTGTCCCGTATAGGCAATAAATGCTGATACAACCAGACTCTCCCGGTCCGCAACGGTCCACAAGACCCGTCCGTCGGCACCAACGATATCAGTCAGCACCAGGGAGTCCCGATCGCCTGCTGTTTTCTTGAATTCAAGGGCGGAGCCGAGCCGAATATCCGTAAGGGGCTGTAATTCCGCATTAAATGAGGCAAACCAGTCAGCCGTATATACCGGCATGCCGTCCAGCTGGACAAACGGGTCTTCACGGGCAAGCTCAAACACGGTATGACGATCCGACTGGAGCCCTCCCGAAAGGGAGACGTTCCTGAATATACCCTCTTCACGGTTCCAGTCAATGCGGGCAAAAAAGGGAACGACAAAATCCTGACTTGAATCCGTGTGAAATGCCGCACCGGCACCCACATCGAGCGAGCCAAAGGTCCGGTAAGCCGAAAGCGACGCTTTCAGGGCATGGAGGTCATCAAGATCGGCAACAGTATCAAGGGCATAGGTTGCATCGATATACACGCGGAATAAAGCGGGTGTAAAGGAAAGACGCACTCCGGGAGAGAGATAGTACCCCCGATAGTCATCGATACCGGTACCGGGAAGCGGATCTGTCGCACCCCGTTCCGCCGATGCCGTGAAAACCTGACTGTCCAGATACACGGATAAAAGCGGACCATTCTCGCCAAGAGAGAAAAGGTCGGCACCGGCATTGAACCCGGCAAGGCGGTGTCCGATGCTGAAATACGCCGGATGATTCTCCTGCAGACCGTTTGCCCGGTCGCCGATTGATATGGCGGCATACCAGTTCTTCGGTCCGGTTTCCCGGAATGCTTTGAGGGAAAGGCCTACCGAACGATCGAAAAAGCCCCGGCCCAGATCCTTGCCGCCGTATCCGTCCGAAGAGGAATATCCGAATTCAGCGGAAAAGCCGGGAGAGCGGCCTTCCGGCTGATACACGGCGAATTCTCCGGCAAGTGTTGCCGGATACCCCGAACCGACACTGGCATGTCCGGTTACGGCAGGTTTGTCCGCTTCCGGTGCACTGACCGGTTCGGTCACGGCAACGGGGGAAGCGTCTTCTTCCGGTTCAGCAACCGGAACCGGCGGCGACTGCTCTGCAGGAAGCTCAACCGGCGGCGGCAGGCGGAATACCGGCAATGCCGATGAAGGAACTTCGTTTCCCGAATTCCGTATTCTGGTTTCAATATCAGGTACCGACGCATTCTCTCCATACAGTGCAGTACCGCTGTACAGCAACACAATAACGGAAATGAAAGTAGCACGTATTTTCCTGTTCATGAATGTATATGGTATCACAGATACCTCCCTTATTCAGCGGGTATGAGCCGCTGCGCACGTAGTGTCCAGACAGAGTCCGGCCAGGATGTGCGCATGGTTTCCAATGCCTTTTCCGCATCGCCACGGCGGTTTGTCCGTAAAAAGGCATCCACTGCCCCGTACAGTGATTCGGCTGCCCGTTCACCGTCTATGGGAGCATAGAGGGTGCCAGCCGAAAGAAAGGCACGGGATGATCCGGTATAGTCTCCGGTATCACGGAAATAGTTGCCAAGAAGCATGCTCGCGGCGGCATAGACCGTACGGTCTGAACGGGCAATGCTCGCAGTATTGGCCGGGAGCGTGGCGGCAATCTCCTGGAGAATACGCGCTCCGTCCCCCTGTCTGCCCCGGTCGGCAAGATACAGCCGGGCAAGGGCAAGCCCGCGTGCACGGCCTTCTCCGTTTCCGGAGCCGCCGAGGCGGCGGTATTCAACCGCAAGAGCGGCGGTATCCGGAGCAGCACCCCGGTTCAAAAGCTCAAGAGTTTCAATTTCTGCCTGTATGCGATCTGCGTCTGCTTCCCGCGGATAGTCATGCTGATACGATTGTGCCATTCGGAGTGCGGCTGCATAATCCCCGGATGCACGATATGCGGCAACCAGATCGTTGAGTACCCGGGGCATGAGCGTACTCCCGGGGAATCGCGTAACAAACGATTCCCACCAGAGAATGGCAAGATCGCGCTTCCCGGCGGAAAGCAACGCTTCTCCTCCGTTTCTCAGCACAAGATCGGTATATTTACCATTTGGATGGTCGCGGCGGTACCGGGTAAACAGCCGGACGGCACGGTCAGATTCGCCCTGAAGATACCACTGTTCAGCGGCCCGGAAGAGCGACTCCTCTGCAAGAGGGCTTTCAGGAAAATCGTTGTAAACAACAAGCCAGTGTTTTTCCGCTTCGGCATAGTTCCGGCGGGTAAAGGCGCTGTCTGCGAGCATGAAACGCGCTCGGGGAGAGAAAACGGTCAGACCGGAAGTAGCACTGCCGTTTGCAACAGACAGCAAAATGTCTGAAGCGGCCTCATGATTCCCGCGGTCAAGAAGTATCGAAGCCTTGAATACGAGCCCTTCGGCGCGATCCCGGGCTGTCGGGGCACGGGCAATGGCACGATTGGCAAACGGTAGCGGATCTTTCCCGGTTTGCAGGGCACAAAATGCTGCGGCAGAGGCGGCTTGCCATACCCGTTCGTGATCGTCATGGTGTTCCAGAAAAGACGAGAGAGCCGCATGGGCTTTTTCCCAGTCTCCAAGACGGTACAAGCTCCACCCCTGATAAAAAGCGGCCCAGCCGAGATATTCTTCGGCAGCGGTTTCACGATTCGCAAGAACCCGGGAAAAGGATGCTGCGGCAAAGGCCCATTGTCCTTCACGAACCGCGGCCAGTCCGCCAAGGTACCGGGATACCACCCAAGAGGCAGGATCGGTTGTACGAAGATCCGGAAGTGCGGTATCGAGTAATGAAATAATTTTTTGTGCACCGGTAGAGGCAAGACGGAGATATCCCAGATACAGCAGCGGATCCCGTGCTTGTCCCGAAAACACACGCTCAGCATACAATTTCTCTGCCGCAGCCGCATCTCCGGTCTGTTCACGGGTCAGGGCAAGCCAGTACACATACCGGTCAATATGATCTGCCGGAACAGTGGCAGCGTCTATGCGTGACAGAACAGAAAGCGCCCGGGACCAGTCTCCGAGGCGGCTGTACTGCAGCGTTATTTCCATCAGATAAAAAAAACGCCACTCACCGTCCGAAGGAACGGCAGCTTCAAGAATATGTATCGATTCGGCAGGAGAGGCCGCAGCACGGGCCCGTTCAAGCGTTTCACGTGCCGAATCTTCTGCGGCAAGCATGACGAGCGAGAGAGTGAGAAAAACAAGAAGTGCCATCCTGCGGACAAAAATCATAAAAAAAGGGTACCTCAAACCGGTAAATAGCGAGTATACCGAAAAGGTAACACGTTTTTTACGGATTAAAACGTCCTTTTTCCGGCACCCGTATACGGACAAGATGAATATACGCATCAGAATTGCGTGAGGCAAACAGGGACAGGGGTGTTTCCACCGCACTTTCAAATACCGCGACAGAAAAGTGTCCTTCGGGGGTAAAATAGGGAAGAAACACTGCTATATGATGAAATTGTCTCAGAAGCGGTGTTCCCCGCTCACGGCTGATCGCTCCGAGATACATATGCCCCGGTTCCTGTACCGCAAGCCAGTACAGGAGCGGTTCAAGGGCGTCTGACCGGTAGCCGACTCCCGGAACATACTGAACAAGCTGAGGAAACGGCTCCGCGGTAACGTCGACACCGGAATGTGCCGGGAGCACGGTTCTTTTGCCCGACAATGATACAACCGCACTGGCAAGCTGCCGTGTCCAGTCCAGCGCAAAAAACACATCCCGGCTTTCCCGGAACGGTTCGGTAAAATGGGTCTCCGGAGAGTCAGTTTGTTTCTTCAAAGGTTCAATGAACAGCCGGGAGCCGGCTACGGGACGGATGATGCCGTCTACAATCCACTTGGCAAACCCCGAACAATTGACACCGCCTGCGATGGAAGCTACCTGTTGCCCCGGTTCAAGAGCCATGAGTACCGCGGCCGGATCCTGTGGAGAGCCGTCACGGATATAGACCGGATTCCCTTCATGATCAAAAGCGCCGTCATCCAGATACACCAGGGTATCAAGGCGCGAGCGGATACTATCAACCGCGGAGCGAACCGCTTCATAATCATCCGGATCCGGATGAAGCAGCGCCCAGGGTACCACCGAACGGGTCATGAACATGATGTCGGAAAGCGGCATGGTGTAGAGCCGGACAAGAGGCACCCCGACCGGAATACCGGATACAACCGGGGACCCGTACACCATCAGGTTCAGAAGGGATCGACCCGACTCCGGACGATCGTCCGCTGAAACAAGTGAAATCCATATGTCGGGATTATTCAGGGGATAAATTCGTATTTCCCGGGGCGAGCCGTCGGAAAACCGACGAAGCAGTTCCCACAGACCCTGTACACCCGCCGAGTCTTGCGCCTGAATACGCACCGCAAGACAACCGGTTTTCGTATCCCGTTCCTGATGAACCCTGAATACCCTGCCGTACCGGTCTTCAGTTTCCCGCGCGCGCATTGCAAGCAGCGGAGACAATTCTGTTGAAAGCCAGGAGTCAAAAAGTGTTTCACGCACCGGCGCTGTTCCGATATATCCGGAAGGCGGACGCGCCGCTTCCTGCGAAAAAAGCGCCACGCTTGCGAAGAAAATCACTATCAATCCGGAAAATACCTGTTTTTTCTGGTTCATACCGGTTCGATTATCGGCAAAAATCTCCCGCTGCTTGACTAACGCCCGCTTTTCAGCTTGGTTTCGTCCGGATGCGTACCGAGCGGCGCATTTGCCAGAAGCAGTTTGAGCCGGTTCAGCTGGTTGACCTCGCTTGCACCGGGATCATAGTCAATTGCTGCAATGTTCGCTTCCGGGAACCGGTGACGGAGCTCCTTGATCATGCCCTTGCCCGTTACATGGTTGGGCAGACAGGCAAAGGGCTGAACACAGGCGATACTGGGAACTCCCGAATGAATGAGTTCAATCATCTCGGCAGTGAGGAACCAGCCTTCACCGGTCATGTTGCCAAGTGAAACGATGTCTTCAACGCCATCCTGAAGTTTGTATATGGACTCGGGCGGAAGGAACCGCGTGCTCCGTGAAAGAGACTTTTTGATCTGGGTACGGTACCGCTCCAGGAACCAGACAAAAAGATGGGCGTTCCGTTCCGACTTTTTGGGGAACGCAAGCTTACGGTGTTTATATACCCCGTTAACAAAGGAGTAAAAAAGGAAGTCCGCAAGATCGGGAACCACACATTCAGCTCCTTCCCGTTCAATGGTCGAAAAGATATCGTTGTTGGCTGTCGGGTGGAATTTGACCAGAATTTCGCCGACAACGCCAACCCGGCTCTTGTGTACTTTGCGCAGGGGAAGTGTGTCAAAATCCCGGACGATATCCCGTATGAGCCGGTTGTATCCGCGGATGGACAGACTTCTGATCTGCTCGATACACCGGGTATTGTATTTTTCGTATAACTCGTTCGCTGAACCGGGAAGGGCCTCGTAGGGCCGCGTACGATACAGGACACGCATGAGCAAGTCACCGAGCATGATCGACATCATGGCACGATGCAGCAACGCGGGAGTAATGACAAAGCCGGGATTGTGCTCAATTGATTGCGCACTCAAACTGATAACGGGAATGTGCCCCCAGCCGATATCGGCGAGAGCACGGCGAATGAAGCCGATATAGTTGGTAGCCCGGCACCCACCACCGGTTTGCGTAATGAGCAGCGCGACACTGTCCAGGTCATACTGCCCGGATTTGAGTGCTTCGATCATCTGACCGGCAACAATGATAGACGGATAACAGGCATCATTATTTACATACTGGAGCCCGGTATCAACCGCTTTTGCATCAACATCGGGCAAAATGACAAAATTATATCCCGAGTATTCAAATGCATGCTGCAGTATGCGGAAATGGATTGGAGACATCTGCGGCGCGAGTATCGTATACCGTTTTTTCATTTCCTTGGTAAAAACAACCCGTTTATAGCTGCCGGGATGAATTTTTTCTTCCGTTTCGCGGCGGTCACGTTCCTTGATGGCAGCAATAAGACTGCGCATGCGGATACGGACTGCGCCGAGATTTGAGCCTTCATCAATCTTGACCAGGGTGTACATACGGCCCTTGGCTTCAAGTATTTCCTGTACCTGATCCGAGGTAACCGCATCGAGTCCGCAGCCGAAACTGGTAAGCTGAACCAGCTCAACATCACGATTGGTCGTTGTATACTGCGCTGCACGGTAGAGGCGATTGTGATATGTCCATTGGTCCACAATACGCAGCGGACGCTCAATGCTTGCCAGATGAGCCACGGAATCCTCGGTGAGTACCGCAAGGCCGAGCCCGGTCAGAAGCTCCGGTATACCGTGATTGATTTCCGGATCAACATGATACGGCCGGCCGGCCAGCACAATCCCCTTGAGTCCGCGTTCCCTGATTTCCGCGAGAACCTCCTCGCCTTTCCGGGCAGTTTCATCCCGGAATGCCTCCTGCTCTATCCATGCAGCATGGACCGCGTCCTTGATTTCGGCACGGGTCAGGGTAAAATGCTCCGAGAGCTCTTCATATAACCGCTCTGCGAGGCGCTTCTCGTCGTTTATGGGAAGAAAGGGATCCAGATAGAGAATTGAATCATCCTGACGAAGCGCTTCCATATTGTTCTTGAGAACTTCCGGATAGCTCGTCACGATCGGGCAGTTATACGAGTTCCCGGCACCGGCGTCTTCGACCTGTTCATAGGGCGCACAGGGATAAAATACAAATTTGACTCCGGCCTGAAGCAACGTTTCAACATGCCCATGACTGATTTTTCCCGGATAGCACACCGATTCGGAGGGAATTGATTCAAGCCCCTTCTCGTAGATATGGCGGCTTGATCGGGGAGAAAGCCGTACCCGAAACCCGAGCCTGGTAAAAAAGGTAAACCACAGGGGATAATTCTCGTACATGTTCAGAACGCGTGGAATTCCCACATCGCCGCGCGGCGCGTCTTGTGAGGAAAGCGGCTTGTATCGGAAGAGGCGTTTGTACTTCCAGTCGAACAGATTGGGTACCGGCCGCTTCTCGGGCTTGCCGATACCGATTACCTCGTCATGATTCTCGGGAATTTCCATGGAACCGGTATTTCCCGCATGGGTAAGATCGCCCTTCTCCGGCTTGATGGAAAGATCTATTTCCAGACCCCGCTCACACCGGTTTCCCGTAATGAAACGGCGGGGAGGAGCAACCATCTGTTCAACAGGACCGGCGGTAGAAACCCCTGCATAGAAGGTATTGATGGTTAACAGACAATTGTTTGAACACTTTCCGCAACGGCGAAGTTCGAGTTCAACCTTGAAATTGTCAAGCTGTTCGGGAGTAGCCAGACCGGTGCGGGCATCGGTTGGTGCCCCCGCAGCTTTCCACTGGTCCAGCGCGATGAGGGCTGCTCCATAGGCGCCCATAAGACCGGCAACATCCGGTCTGAATACGGTGCGCCCTGATATTTTTTCGAATGCTCGCAGAACAGCGTCGTTATTGAAGGTTCCGCCCTGTACCACAACTTTTTCGCCAATGGCAGAAGCATCACGAAGCTTGATAACCTTGAACAGGGCATTTTTTATGACTGAATAGGATAGACCGGCGGAGATGTCTCCAACCGAAGCACCTTCCTTTTGAGCCTGCTTGACCCGGCTGTTCATGAAGACGGTACAGCGGCTTCCCAGGTCGACCGGTTTCTGTGCAAGCAACGCCTTGTTGGAGAAAGTCGCAATATCAAGACCCAGGGAACGGGCAAAATTGTCAAGGAAGCTGCCGCATCCGGAGGAACAGGCTTCGTTGAGCTGGATTGACGTAATGGCACCTTTTTTCATGCGGAGACACTTCATGTCCTGGCCGCCGATATCGAGAATAAAATCTACTCCGGGTACAAAAAAATCGGCTGCACGGTAATGTGCAATGGTTTCAACTTCGCCGGCATCCACACCGAGCGCTGCCTGAAACAACGCCTCACCGTATCCGGTGGAACAGGAGCGCATTATTCTGACCTTCTCCGGAAGACGGCGGTACAGATCCTGAAGCACCCGGACAGCGAGATCGACCGGGTTACCGCCATTATTGCTGTAAAAACGCCAGAGTATCCGTCCGTTCTCATCAACCAGAACAGCCTTTGTTGTTGTTGATCCTGCATCCAGACCGAGAAAAACCGGCCCTTTTGCCGTGTCCAGATCAGCAGAAGCCGCCATCTCAGACGCATGCCGGATACGGAACTCTTCGAGCTCCTTTTCATTCGCAAAGAGCGGATCAAGACGCTGAATTTCGTTCATCTCCGCATCAACAAGCGTTTTGAGTCCGGTCCGCAATGCCTCGATGGTAATAAACCGGGGTTCTTCCCTTTCGTTTGTTTGTGCTTCTTCAGACGGGAACGGGGCAGTCCATGCGGCACCGGCAGCGACAAAGAGCTGTGAATCGGGAGGGATGATGATTTCGTCATCCTTGAGCTTCAGTGTCTCGATGAAGCGGTACCGGAGCATATCCATGAAGTGGAGCGGACCGCCAAGAAAGGCGACATGACCGCGAATGGGTTTACCACAGGCGAGGCCCGAAATGGTCTGACTGACCACTGCCTGAAAAATGCTCGCGGCGATGTCCTCCCTGCGGGCACCCTCGTTAATGAGGGGCTGAACATCGGTTTTCGCAAAAACACCGCAACGTGCCGCGATGGGATACAGATTGGTTGCTCCGCGTGCCAGAAGGTTGAGACCGTCGGCATCCGTTTCCAAAAGGGCAGCCATCTGGTCAATAAACGCACCGGTGCCTCCGGCACAGGTACCGTTCATGCGCTGTTCGACACCGTTGGTAAAATACGTTATTTTTGCATCTTCGCCGCCAAGTTCGATTGCGACATCGGTTTCGGGGATCATTTTTCGCACGGCGGTAGTGGAAGCGATAACTTCCTGGACAAAGGGCACAGAAAGCCAGTGAGATACGGCAAGACCGCCGGATCCGGTAACCATAATGCTGAGAAGGGGACGCGCCGGATCGTCCGGTTTACCCGGATAGCGTTCATCGAGAATATCAAGGGCCCGGTCAACAACAGAAATGATCGTTGTCCGGATGTCGGCACAATGCCGTTCATACTTGCTGTGAAGGATTTCCCCTTCGGGGGACAGAACCACTATCTTGACCGTCGTTGAACCGACGTCAATACCCACACGCAAAACTGTGCTGTTTGTCATGCTCGACATTATGCCGGTAAAAATCAGTTCGTTCAAGCATTACTGCTACCAAAATTGTTGGTAATTTTTTCCAACAATTTTGGTAGCAGTGATTAACAGCCTCCCCCGGGTATGGTATTGTTGTTGCCTATGGCCCAGTCATTACTCAAAAGCGGTTCCAAACTTTCCCTGCTAACCCTCGGCTCACGAATTCTCGGCCTTTTGCGGGAAATGACCAAAGCGGCCTTTTTGGGAACAACCCCGCTTTCCGACGCATTCACGGTAGCATTCTTCATTCCGAACCTTCTACGGCGTCTTTTTGCGGAGAACAGCATATCAGTTGCCTTTATTCCCACATTCCGGCGCTATCTTGATACTGAAACGCGGCAGAAAACCACCGAATTCCTTTCCGCAACCTTTACCGTTCTCACTTTTTCGGTATCCCTGACCGTTATGGCCGGCATTGTGGCCGCACCGCTTTTAGTACCCCTTTTTGGTACCGAAACACCCGAAACACTCTTTCTTACCCGGATCATGTTTCCCTATCTTGCCCTCATTTCCATTGCCGCGCTTTTCCAGGGAATTCTGAACGGAGTACGGATTTTTTCTCCATCTGGTTTTACACCGATTCTCTTTAATCTCACCATTATCGGATGCACCTGGCTTTTTGCGGACAGGGCCGGAAATCCGGCACGTGCCATGGCAATCGGGGTGCTTGCCGGCGGAACAATCCAGATGGCTTTTCAGATTCCCTTTGTACTCAAGCAGGGGTTTCGTTTTTCATGCACTGCCCCCTTGCGTGCACTGCGCAATCCCGGAACCCGGAAAGTTCTTCGCCTTATCGGCCCTACCATTCTCGGGATGGCGGCATATCAGATTAACGACCTTATTTCGTCCATTCTTGCAAGCAACGCCGGGCGGGGAGTCGTTTCGAGCCTGCAGTATTCACTGCGCCTCCAGGAACTGATTCTGGGAATTTTTGCGGTATCAATCGGTACGGTCATTTTACCGGATCTTTCGGCGCATGCCTCCAGAAACGAATGGAAACCCTTTAATGCCCTTCTTTCACGGGCAATGAATACGATTGCACTCATTACCATCCCCGTGACATTCTTCTTTCTGGTTTCCGGAGAGTCCCTCATCATCCTGCTCTTTAAAACGAGAAGTTTCTCGGACGAGTCGGTTGCGCTGACCCTGCGTGCCTTTACCTGGCATATTCCGGGACTGTACTTCATTGCGGCAAACCGGATACTGGCGCCGGCTTTTTATGCACGGAGCGACACCCGCTCACCCACCATGGCAGGGCTTTTTTCGTTTGTAGTTAACATAACGCTTGCACTCGTTCTGGTACGTCCCATGCGCGGCGGCGGCATAGCGCTCGCATTGAGTATTGCCAGCGCAATAAATACTGTTTTTCTGGTGGTGTTTCTCGGCCGGAACCGGGCACTCGAAATTGGAACACTCGTAACCGTGACGGTACGGTACGCAGTCAAAATGACGGCATTTTCCCTCATGGCAGCATTGCCGGTATATCTCGTTCGCACACCCTTGCAGGCTTTCTTTTCCGGCGGCAACCGCCTGTATTCGCACGGCATTCCCCTGCTTGTCAGCCTCTCCCTGTTTTGTGCCATCGGTCTTGGCTTGTTGGTACTATCCCGGGATCAGTTGCTGGGGCAGGTCATCACCATGATGAAAAACCGGAGAGAAATCCGTTAATCCTTGTCACCCAATACTGCAGTGACTTCCTTTTCATGATATCCGAACAGGGCAACAAATCCGATCAGTGAACACACGGCAGCCAGGACAAGTACCAGACGGAGCCCGGTGCTCCCCGGGGAGCGGTGCTCCGTACCCTGAACGAATATGGTAAAAAGGGGAAACAGGAGACCGGCGGCGATCGCACCAATTTTGACAACCAGGGTATGAACGGCAAAGTACATGCCGCCCCGCTGTTCTCCGGTCTTCCGCTCAGAGGCGACAACCAGATCGGAAACTAGAGCATTCGGCAATACGGTAAAGACTGCGTACGGAACCGAAAGCATGAAAGCGAGCATCACTCCCTGTGTCATGGGATCAACCGGATACAACCCGGCAAAAACGGATGCCATGAGCGCCGCCATGAACAACAGATATGAAACAAAGAGAATTCTCCGCTTGCCCCACCGGTTGACGAGCACATATACCGGAAAAAACAATACAAGGTTCGAGAAAAAAACCGTTAACAGCAAAACATGTGCGGTGCGCTGATCAAGACGCAACAGTACGGTCACAAACCAGGTAAAACCGGCAATAACCAGGGCTGAAGCAACCCGGAACATGCTGTCTGCAAGGAGATACGACCGGAAATGCTGATCCTTGAGTACAGTTGCCAGAGCGCTCAGAAGAGGTTCGCGAACAGGCTTTTTCGCGTCGGCGCTGCCGGATAGCAGCAATGCCGGCAAGAGAAGAAAGACCGCCGAAACAAGGGCATACCCGGCAATGACAAGTCTGAAGGCATTGGTCATGGTCATGCCAACGCGTTCCGCAAGAAGACCGGCAAGCGTAAACGTACGATTGCCCAACAATGAGGCTGTTGCCGTTGCGATGGCAAGAAATATGGAAAGGATCATCCGTTCACGCCGTGATTTTCCCATCTCGGGAAGCATGGCAAGAAAGGGGGTCGCATAGAAAGAAAGAAGCGTATAAAAAACCACTACAATGAGAACAATATATACCGAATTGATACTCTGATTTCCGGTTGGAGGGGTAAATACCAGTAACGAAGCAAATGCCAGGGGAACTGCCGAACCGAGCATGAAAATGATTCGCCGGCCGTGCGGAGAGCGGGAACGGTCTGAAAGCCACCCGGACAGAAGGGAGACGCCTGCATCGGTGAGACGGCTGAGTGCGATTGCAAGCCCTGCAACAGTAAACAATCCCAAAAGGGCACTGCGGTGAATATGCTCCGCAAAAACCGGAGAGGATTCGGAAACATAGTAGCTGAGGAAGAGCTTGCCGGCGGCATACGCACAGAGCACAAGTCCAAACTGGCCGAACGCATACACAATCTTCTTTCCGAAACTCATGGCCGGCCCCTCCACTGCATATCCCGTTCATCGTAGCGTATTTGCTTTACCCTGTCAAAGAAATTGCGTATAGTTCTCACATGAATACCACGTATCAACGAAGACGGGCAGACCTGGTGACCTGGATGGCCCGAAACAGTATTTCGGTTATTGTGCTTGAAGATACCGAAGGCCGGCGCGAAAAAGCCGTTCGCTATTTTTCCGGACATCCCGGGGATGCCCTGTTGATCATTACCATCACCGGCCATGCGGTGCTCTGTCCCTGGGACGAAAACCTTGCCGAACAGTTCGCCGATGTTGATGTTATTGTACCCTACAGTGAATACGGGCGGCATCCGGTAACCGCCACTGCCGGTATTGTCGAGAAAATCGGAGTTCCGGAAAACTCACGGATCGAGATTCCGTCCCATACACCGTACCCGCTCTTCCTGCAGTACGCGGGAACCCTGCTTGAACATGTCGTACTCTGCCGGGAAACCGGAGGGGTCTTTGAAGAAATTGCCCGGATGCGGTCAATCAAGGATGAACAGGAACTCAATGCAATCGAATCGGCCTGTGCGCTCTCCGATTCAATTACCGCCCTTCTGGAAAAGAACATCGGTTCCGGAAAGATAAAAACAGAAATTGATGCGGCCCTGTTTATTGAACGCACCATTCGGGAAACAGGTGCGGACGGGACCGGCTTTGAAACACTTGCAGCAGGCAGCAGCAGGAGTTTTGCCATTCATCCGGTTCCCGCGTATACCCATGCAAGAATCGGTACAGACGGGCTTTCCATTATTGACTTCGGTGTAATGGTAGACGGATATACGAGCGATACCACACTGACGATCGTTGCAGGCACCCTGGATGCGGCACAGGAAAAAATGGTTACGCTTGTCGAAAAAGCATATAACGCGGCCCTTGCCCTGTATACGCCGGGAACAAAGACCAGGGATGCGGCACTTGCTGCAGACGCTGTATTCAAACGGGCAAAAAAAACAATGCCCCATGCACTGGGACACGGAATTGGGCTTGAACCGCATGAAGGCCCGGCAATACGCAACCGCACGGACAATGAATGGGTGTTTGAACCGGGCATGATCGTAACACTTGAACCCGGCCTGTATGACCCGGTTCTCGGTGGCTGCCGGCTTGAAAATGACATTCTCATTACAGCCGACGGAAACCGGGTACTGACCAAATCGCGGATTATCAGATTGTAATTGAAACTCAGGGTGCAGGAATTTCCGCGAAACGGCTCTTGATCCGCTCCATACGGCTTCTCATGGTAACCGCAAATCCCTGGTCAGGAAGGTCCTCAAGCAAATTTTCGAGATAATCAAAGGATTCCCAAAGATTGGCAACCGGCCTGCTCCGGTAGCCGAGTTCCTGACGAATTCGCCGTACCCGGGAAAGATCGCGCAAGCCCGGTTTCCCGGCAAGCCGGTCTATGAGATATTCAAGCTGTACCCGCTCGTTGCTGAGCAGATACTCGGCAAGCACATCTTCCGGCAGTTCCATCGTTATGGATTTGAGATACGTAAAGAGTTTCAGCAAACTGATGCCGGTCATCTCTTCAAGGATTTCATCAAGACGGGGAGGATCCACCACGGGTCTTCCAATGGGAAAACCAAACGGGTTGCCCTGTTTTTCATCAGTACCACTATCAAAACTATCCGGGGACACATCTTCCATCGGCTCTGCTTCATCGGAAAGCACTACGTCCGAATCGTCGTCCAGCGCCGGTTCAACCCTCGCTTCGCTTTCCTTCTCCGCGGGAGGAGAACTCTCCGGTTCAAGAGGAGGCGGAGGTGGCGGGGTATACTCATTCCGGGGAAAGGGCGCAGGAGGTTCGGGTAATTGATCCTGTCCGCGTCCGGTATTAAAAGGCGGTTCGGATACCGGTTCAGGTTCGGTAACTTCGTCAGGAACAGTGTCAATGACCGGTTCGGGTTCGGGTTCTGAACGGACATCGGAGGTCGGCTCGGAGACGGGTTCCTGATTCGGAGCAGAATCAGTTTGCGGAGGATACGGTTGGGGCATCTGGGGCCATTGCGGAGAAGGTTCCGGAGAAGAATCAAAGCCCGGCTCGGGTTCGGGTTCGGAACGGGAGGGCGGAACCGGCTCGTCCAGATCTGGAGGCAGTACATCGGTATCAATATCGTGAAAAGGATCCTCATCGGGCAAGGTCCGATACTCGTCGGAGGGTGTTTCAATCGGCTCTTCGAACTGAACCAGATCATCGAAGCCCATCTCCGGTTCGAGCTCCTCATCGTCAGCATCTTCCGAGGCTACCAGTTCATCAAAAGGAATTTCATTATCATCAACAAGTTCATCATCTTCAAACAACGTAAGCGGATCGGTTTCCTCATCAACCGGTACAAACTGTTCCGGTTTGGCAGAAGCATCAAGCGTTTCCAGGGGATCAAGTGAAAGACCGTCGTCGACAAGCGAACGATCCCTGAGCAATTCAAGGTTCTTGCCCAACGCACCGGGATTCATTGACCCATACCGCTGAACAGCCTGCTCATACAATTCAAGAGACCGGGACAACCTGGTCAGATCCTCTTCCGAGCCCCTGCTTCCCTGCAGGTTTACAATCTCGTCCGCAAGCTGCACCGCTTCGGTATTCCGGCCGGTACGCTGGTACAGCATGCATAACGCCGCACGGGCATCGATATGCTCCGGCTCATGGTCAAGAACAGCATGATACGTTTTTTCTGCAAGTTCGTTATCGCCCATATTTTCATACAGCTGTCCAAGGGAAATGCGTACGTCCCAGTCACGGGGACGCTCATTGAGATAGGCAAGAAGCTGTTCCTCCGCCTCGGGCAGTTTTCCCGACTGTACAAGCTGTTCGGCAAGATCGATACGGAAATCAATTTCTGCAGGATCTATGGCAAGTATCCGGGCAAAACACAATTCGGCTTCTTCGTTTTCTCCCAGCTGGGCATGCATCCTGCCCTTGAGGCGCAGCATGGTTATGTTTTCGGGAACGAGCTTTTCAAGGGTCCGGAACAATGCCCGTCCTTCGGCATAGTCCTGTGTCTTGATATAGAAGCGCGCAAGATGAATAAGGATGTCTACGTTGTCCGGGTGCTTCTCGCGAAGCGACAGCAATTCATCAAGTGCGCCGTCCGTATTCCCCTGCCGTTCATACAGCTGAACCAGTGCCAGTACCGCATGCACATTCGCATTGTCAGTATTGATCGCTTTCCGGTAATAGCCCTGCGCTTCCTCATCCCGGCCGCTGCGGGCTGCAACATTACCCATCTCGACCAGTGCTCGTGTTTCATTCGGTTCAACAGCCAGAATACGCCGAAGGGTCGCAACACAGCTGGCTTCGTCTTTTTGGCGGGAATACAGCAAGGCCAGATCCCGCAGGGCATCAAGCCATCCCGGTTTTGTTTTGAGTGCCAGGGTATATTCGGTTATTGCTTCATCAGGACGACTGAGGGTTTCATAGCTGTGTGCCATGTTGTAGTGAATAAACGGATGGTTCGGGTCAATCTGAAGCCCGCGCCGGTATGCCTGCAGTGCGAGGTCATGACGGCCGCTCAGTGCATGAATGCTTCCCAGATGGTTGTATGCCAACACATCATCCGGCTTGTTTTCAATTACCTCGTTGAAACAGCGCGCGGCATCCTCATACCGTCCCATCTGCTTGTAGGTATTACCCAGATTGTACAGAACAGTATCAAAATCCTTGCCCGTTTTCCGGGCTTCCTTGAGCACCTCAATAGACTCGTCATAACGCTCAAGACGGCGATAAATAATTCCAATATTGTTGAGTATTTCGACATCATCGCTCTTCATTCCGGCGAGCTTTTTGTAAATGCTCAGGGCTTTTTCCAGGTCATCGGAGCGAAGATACACCGTGCCCAGCAGGGACAGCGTTTCAGGGGAATCACCACTTTGGCGTAGCAGATTGAGCAGCATTTTTTCGGCATAGGCGAAATCCCGTGCGACAAGCGCGGAGTGTGCCCGTTCAAGTATAACTGATGTTTGGTCTGCCATCAGGACTCTCCTCAGTGGTTTCCGTTCCCGCCAGAACCATGGACGGCAAGAGGTCGGGCATGTACTTCCGCAGACAGCGGCCCCTGATGATCACGGCCGGCAGCGTCGTATGCAGAAACAGAGAAATAGTATACCACACCATTTTCAAGATTGCCTATTGTAACCGAGCGGGTGTTTCCGGCATCGAGCGGGGAACCCTCTGCAAGATATTCACCGGGCCGGTTGCCGTAATACACAATGTACCCTTGGGTATCATGATCAACTGACGCTGCCCAGGATAGGGTGACAGAACGGTCTCCCGGCTTTGCCATGATTCTGACCGGTGGCCAGGGCGGCTCATTATTGCGATATTGCAGGGAAATTGATGAAAGAACCGGCGTTGCAGATGCGGTTCCGTCTGTATACAGTTCGGCGGCTACCTGAAAATATCGCCCGCTGACTCCGGAAATTCTCTCTCCCGGACGAACCGGAACCCATGCCGGGCTGGTGTCTGTCCACTGGTAAAAGTTATCTCCGGCACGGACAAAAAAAGACGTGCCGGTTTCCGGCGGTTCGCTCAGGTCCGCATTCAGGGAATCAAGAATGGAAGCAGCCGTGCCGGAATCGACCGGATTGGTTACAAACCGTCCGCCTGCCGCGGGATACCGGGCAAGAAGAGTATTCCGCCGGTCCAGAGTAACCGGTGTTGCCGCCTCGCGGGTAATTCTGAATTCATCGAGTAATCCCGAGTACCGGGGAGCGATCTCCACCTCTGATACAGCTCCCAATACGGCAGGATACACATCTCCCGATTCGCTGTTGCCGGCGGTCATGAACCGGAGATCTTCGGTCATCCCGTTCATCCGGTATTCCAGCAGTCCCGTACCGGCGTCGTAAGACAATTCATGATGGGTCCATTCGCCGGGAACAAGAGTACGACGCCCCGAAAGCACGATGTCCAGACTCTCATCGGCAAAGGTTCGCCAGATATTTGAAAAAGACCATTCAATCCGGTTTTTCATGATTATGGACCGAATAAACTGATATCGGGGTCTGCCGATTCCGGTGAGCGAAGAACGCCACTGGAACAGAATGCTGCCGTTTTCAGTTACCGCAGGGTACAACCAGAATGAAAGGGTGAACGATCCGGTTGATCCCGGAGATCCAAACAGGCTTCCCGGCTTTCCCTGCAGGGTGAGTCCGGAATCGTCGGTATTGCAGAGCGCGGCACCGCCATGACGCGCCTGCACGGCAGCAGCAGCGCGCAATTCGTTTGAAATCACGGTATAACGCCCTGTTTCGTCTGCAAACCCTGCCTGGTCAAAGGACACATGGAGATCATCTGCCATAGCCTGAACTGATGAATCAAGAACGACAGCCTCGTGGCCCAACCGTCCGGGAGCACGGGAAAGTCCGTCTTCACGGGAAAAAGCAGGCCAACCGGCCGCCCCGCCAAGAACCAGGGTTTTCCCTTCCGCAAAACCGGAAAGAGCCAGCACCATGAGAAAAATTGCCATACAAATCGATATTTTGTTACTTTGCATACCAGTACTTATCAGAATATCGGCAGAATGGTATGATAAATCCAATGAAAGCGCAGCCGGAAACCCGGAAAAAACTTCACGACAGCGCCCGATCGGCACCGAAACAGAGCGGCGTGTATCTCTGGAAGGATGAAAACGGCGAAATTCTGTATGTCGGCAAGGCGAAGTCCCTGAAAAACCGGCTTTTGTCATATTTTTCCTCCAACCGGGATGTAAAAACGGCCATTCTCGTATCACGGGCTCACTCCCTGGACTATATCACCTGCGACAATGAATATGAAGCACTCCTGCTCGAAAACACCCTGATTAAACAGCACAGCCCCCGCTACAACATCAACCTCAAGGACGGAAAGACCTATCCGGTTATCAAAATAACCAATGAAGCGTTTCCCCGTATCTTCCGTACACGCAGAATTCAAAAAGACGGAGCCCGCTACTTTGGTCCCTTTCCAAACCTTGCAGCGGCAGACAGTTTTCTCGAGTTTGTAAAAAAACATTTCCGCCTTCGCCAATGCCGCCGTCTGGTGCAGCGAAAACAACCCTGTCTATACTATCACATGGGCTTTTGCAGCGCACCGTGCTGCGGCAAAATCAGTGAAGAAGACTACCGCGCGGAAATTCGCGAGATAATCCGGCTGCTTGAAGGGAAAGAGTCCGCAGTCAGGCGCCTTGAAAAGACAATGAAAGAAGCGGCGGAAGCGCGTCGTTTTGAAACGGCTGCCCGGATTCGGGACGGCATTGCCGCAGTTCGTGAACTGCACGGACAAAATGCTGTCGTCGACATGGATCCCGAATCGCGGGATTACATAGCCTGGGCAGCAGAAGGCATCATGGTCACCTTTTCGGTTCTCCGCATGCGAAACGGACGGCTCGTGTCCCGTGACCTCTACCGGGTTCACAGCCTCAAGGATGAAGAAGAAATACTGCCCGAATTCCTCATGGCCTTTTACCGGAGAGCCGAAGAAGTTCCCCCGCACATCTTTGTGCCGACCGAAGATGGCCTGGCCCTTGCAGAACAATGGTTTTCCGACGTCCTCGGCTGCACTACCCGCATTGAGACCATCCCAGTCCCGGAGGTCCCGGAACAGACGACCGCAACACCCGATGAAGCAGCGTCGCCGCCACGGCAGTACTGCGCCAGCCGGAGAACAAGTGACAAGCGTCATGCTACCGCAATGGCCATGGCCCGTTTTAATGCACAGGAAGATGCAACGCGGCGCCTGCGGGAGCGGGGAGATTTTCCGGCGCTTGAGGAACTCAAATCCCTCCTCAATCTCCCCCGGCTGCCGGCAAGAATCGAAGGGTTTGACATTGCGCATATCGGCGGCAGACTCCCGGTGGCCAGCCTCATCTCCTTTTACAACGGGAATCCGGACCGGAAGAACTACCGCATGTTCCGCCTGCGCACCACGGACGGCATAATTGACGATTTCGCGTCCATGCGCGAAGCGGCCACCCGGCGCTATACCCGCTTGCTGAATGAACAGGCAGAATTGCCGGATCTCATTGTCATTGACGGCGGCATCGGCCAGGTGAACGCAGTACAGGGCGTTCTCGATGCGCTTGAGCTGGATATTCCGATCATCGGTCTTGCCAAGCGTGATGAAGAACTCTACCTTCCCGGTGTATCACAACCGCTCAGTCTTCCCCGCCGCTCAGACGCGCTGCGTCTGTTACAGCGTGTTCGTGACGAAACGCACCGGTTCGCAACAACCAGAAACCAGCGGCTGCGCACAAAGGAGAATACCCGTCTCATTTTTGAGGAATTGCCCGGAGTCGGTCCAAAAAAAGCGGCGATGCTTTTGAAAACCTGTGGTAGTGTAGAAGAGCTGATCAGGATTGCGGCCCTGCCGGACGGCATCGAGAAAATCGGCACCGCTGGCGGCCTGTCACGGGATAAGGCAGAGGCGCTCATCGCCGCCCTGCCCCGGGTCCTGGACAATCAGAATGAGCGAAAAAAGACTCGTTCGGGAAATACAAAAAATGATATTGCAGGGATGGCCGAGCGGGCCTTGAGTCCGGAAGATCCTGCAAAGGAGCAACGAACGTGAAAGGTCTGCCCACCCGGCACAAACAGGCACTGTGCGGAATTCTCTTTCTTGTGGTACTCCCGGCAGTCATATACAGCCAGAACGCCCGGATGATCAGCCGCGAGGACGGCACTCTTGAGCGGCTGTATATCCGGAGCATCAGTGAAGGATACCTCCCGCCCACCACCATCCAGAGCATTTCACACGCTGAAGCACGGTATTACGGTCTCATTGGCCCCGATGAACATGCCGACGAATCATTCTGGGACGGTTCCATTCTGGTTCAGCCCTTTGTCATCGGCTGGACCGGAATTGATTCCGACCAGTGGGATGACGGGTACTCAAACCGGCTGGGAGATTTTCCGCTGGCAAAACGGCTCACCCTCAACAATCCCGTTCTCCAGGCGAAGCTGTCCTTCGGTTCAACCTCATTGTATGCTACGGCTTCGGCAGATGTACAAACTGACTCGCTGGTCAAGTATGTCGATACCGATGGCGCTCTCGGATTCTGGCAACCCGGAGAATACTTTTCCTGGTGGAATTTTCCCAAGGAAGCCTACCTTTCCTGGAGCAGGAACCACCTGACTGTCGCTGCAGGACGCTTCCCCACCGGCATCGGGCTTGGAGAGGCCAATCTCTTTCTCAATGGACAAGCCTTCTGGTACGATCACCTGCAATTATCCTGGTGGTCCGAAAAATTCCGTTTTTTCTCCCTCTGGGGAACGTCATCTCCCCATCTGGGGAAAAAGGAATACGAAATCCAGACAAACATGGATCCGGACAGCGATGGAGTAGCACTCGGATGGGATGATAATGACAACCATGATTATTCCGTACAGAGCACAACCGCACTCAAGATGTTCACGTATCACCGTCTGGAATTCAAACCGTTCCGCTGGATCGGTTTCGGCATGGGCGAAATGCAGATGATCGGGGGAAAACTTCCCGATTTTTCCAACCTCTTGCCTCTCATGATCTGGCACAATACATATTCGTCCGGTGTTACCAATGTCATGATGCTCGTGGATGTCTGGAGTGTTCCCCTGCCCGGGCTTCTATTGTATGGGGAGTTTATCATGGACGACATGAAAGCCCCTTCCGAACACGATACCTCAAAACCGAACTGCTGGGGGTGGGAAGCCGGAGCCACCGCCGTGTTGCCGGTAGCTCCCCCCGGATGGACCTTTACCGTCAATATCGAATACAGCCATGTTGACCAATGGACCTATGCCCGCTGGCAGCCATACCTGACGATGTACCAGCGACAAATCCTTACCGGCGGATGGAATGGACTCGACGTTCCGCTCGGACACCCGCAAGGGAACGACGTTACCCAGGCGGGAATCCGTTTTTCCGCACTTGGCCGGGGAGAGCGGCGTATCGAGTTCGGGTATACCTGGATATCAAAGGGACCGCTGTACCTTGGAAGAACCGAGGAAGTCATGATTGACTATGGATCAGGACCGGAACCCGTACAAATCCCGGTCTACTATGATTTTGACTACTGGGCGGGAGAGGGCGAACTGAAACGCATTACCGGTTCGACCAGAAAATACACCCACCTGTTCAATATCCGTGGAGTATGGCCTCTGCTGGAAAACATTACACTTGACGCCGAGATTGACTTTCTCGTTATCCAGAATCAGGGGCACCAGAGCGGAAATACGCAAACCCAGACGGTAGTCAAAACGGGAGTCAGCTGGAAATATGAGTAACCGGGAACCTGCTGCTATGCACGACGTGAACCGGCAGACAAACAGCCGGCATTGCTGATTGCGAGAATGCCGGTATCCATGAGGATACGATGAACCGCCGTTCCCGTTGACCGCATGGTACTGTCGGTCTCTGCCAGAATCGCCAGGATTGCAGATACCGCAGAAGGGTTCCATACTTCGGCTGCACGGCGATATTGTGCCAGAGCCTTCTTTCCGGAAAAGCCGGCCTTTTTCAAGCCGAATTCGTCGCGTACACCGCGCGAAGCAAGACGATGCCAGTCACCAAGACGGCGGAAACAGTAGGTCAAACCTGCCAGAATCTGCACCGGCGAAGAATCCTTTGACAGGGCTATTTTTTCCAAAATGGACAGAGCCCCTTCCGGATCGTTTCGGGACAGGGCATCGAAAAGGGTAAACGCGTTTTCTTCACGATTATGGGAGAGATACGAGATGATATCGTCTTCCGTTATGAGATGATCCTTTTCAAAAAACAGCACCAACCGGGAACAGGCTGTTTTCAGAGCATCGGTATTGTTTTCAACCATTTCAAGGATTGTTGAAACCGCTTCCGGTTCCACCCGATATCCCTCCTTGTGGAAGAATCCGGTAATCCACTGCTCCTTGCGCTCCTCAAACAATTCCCAGAATATCCGCTTCCGTTCTTTTGATACACAGGCCTCGATTTTCTTGTCGATGCCGATCTCGTCGGACACCAGAACGAGATACACATCATCACGGCCTGATGATTCTGTCGCCCAGTCAACGAGCTGCGAAATATCTTCCTTTTTTTTGACAAGCTCGGCATTCCGGACAGTCACAAACCGCGCAGAAGAAAAAAGGGAGCCGTTTTGAAGGAGTGATATGATCTCTCCCATGGGAGTATCACCCGCATAGAGGGTATGCATTTCCGCGTCGCCGTGTGCCGTTGTTGCCTGTTTTCTGAGTTGTTCTACCGCCGTATTGCGTTCTCCGATCTCGGGACCGGTAAACAGCCAGACGGGAGCTGTAGCTGCCATACTGTGTTCCTTTACCGGTATTATACCCGTAAGGAGGTCTTTTTGTCGCCCCGCTTTTCACTGTCCGGCATTTTTTCTGCTATCCGGTTCAGGTTTTCAGCGAGCGATGTTGTTTCGTCGCCGGAATCGGCAACCAGCAGAAACGGGGTTTTCCCGTCGCTGAGCTGGGTACTGAAGGATTCTGCTGAAAGAACGGGACGAACCAGGTACAGAATGACCGCATAGCCCAGTAAAATGGCCATCATGACCGACGGCAAACAAAACATGAAGAAAATCCATAATCCAAGATAGGGCATGATGCGCCCCAGGGCATCCATGGCACGCGATTCATCGTATACATTCCGGATCAGGGTATCTTTCCCGAAAAACTGGACGGGAATAAGGGAGGAATAGACACAAACATACGTTTCATTGCTGTACCGGACAAGTTTGCCATACCGGAATACCCGATCCTCGGCAGTACGCGGTAAAAACCCGTCCCGGACGAGGGTCAGCTCATCACGGGGAAGAAAGTAATCCATATCGCCGGTTTCGATTACGGCTTCGTACGTACTGTTCTCCCCTTCCCCATCCGCACGATATACCTGGCAGGCAGCGGCGTAGGCATCGACTACCCGTATTTCTTCCATCCAGTCACGGCGCATGGCACGCTGGTTCACAATTGAAAGTCCATTCAAAAAGCGGAAGGCAACCCGTTCTATGGCCAACTCCCGTTCTCGCTGATACATGTCCGATATATCGCGCGCGGAGCGGAGGGCAGAAGGAACACTGCCGTCAAACCAGTTTGACACGGCAATGCCGGTAAATCTGCCGGCGATACTTGTAATGGATAGGGAAATAAGCGTTATCAAAACGGCAAGCAGGACAAAAAGACGCATGCCAAAGCGGCTTGAACGGCCGGTCTGCATGGTGTGCGAAATGAATCCGTAGAAAAAAAAGCACAGGAACAGAATAAGCGATAACGGCGCAACGACAAGCAGCAAAAATCCGCGGGGAGAAGAAAAAAGTGTCGCTGAAAATAACCCCTCAATACTGCTGTCCGCGAGAAGGTATGAAGCTGCAAGAACAAGCGCGAACACAAAAGAGAGAAACGGAATACGGTATACAACCGGTATACAGATACGGTGTAACTGGGTCAATCTTCCTCGAATTTGTTCTCGAACAGGAGGTTGAGCGCCTCAACGGCTTCTTTCTCGTCCGTCCCGTCGGCACAAATGGTAAGCTGGGTGTTGTAACTGGCCGCCATGGTTATAATACCCATGATCGATTTTGCATTGATCCGGGTACTGTCACGTTCTATCAGTATTTCCGATGCAAACCGGTTCGCGGTTTGCGCGATAAGCGCTGCTGGCCGGGCGTGTATTCCGGCACGATTTCTGATGGTCACAGTCTTGGTTGTCATTCTCAAATCCTCTAATAAGAATCATCTTCGCCGTAATACGGCGCTCGGGCAGCATCGGACTCAATCCATTTGAGTACATTCTGGTTGAATTCCTTTGCAGAAAAGTATCCCATGCTCTTGAGGCGTTCATTCATTGCCGCCGTTTCAAGAATGATGGGCACATTCCGTCCGGGCTTTACCGGAATTTCAATTTTGGGAACCTGAACACCCAGGATATCCATGGACAGTTTCTCGGTTCCCAGCCGGTCATACACTTTGTTGGCATCCCATTCTTCAAGGGTAGCCACCAGCTGTACTTCCTTTCGCTCGCGGATCGACCCGACTCCATAAAGCTGGGTAATATTGATGATCCCGAGCCCGCGTATTTCCATGTGGTGGCCGATAATCTTGTTGGCACCCTGTCCAATCAGAATATTACCGTTCACACAGGAAATCTCGACAACATCATCCGCAACCAGGCGGTGGCCGCGTTCAATGAGCTCAAGGGCTGTTTCGCTTTTCCCGACACCGGAATCTCCCAGAATCAGGATTCCCAGACCGTACACTTCCACCAGCACCCCGTGAATTGATATCTTGGGCGCAAAAATGTTGGACAGGATCCGCAACAACCGTGAAGAGAACTCGCTTGAGTCCAGTCCCGTCTGAAGAACGGCACAGCCGGTATCTTCCGCGATCTTGAGGAACTCGTCCGCAGGATCCAGATTATGGGTAAAAATGCAACAGGGAAGCGGATAGGTGAACATCTGCTGAATTGTTTCGAGTTTTTCTTCCGAAACAAGCTTGTTCAGAAACGCCACTTCACCCCGTCCGAACAACTGCACCCGCTGGTATGCAAAGGAGTCATAAAACCCCGAAAGCGCCAATCCGGGACGGTTGAGGTCCGGTATGGTTATTTCACGTACCAAACCCCGCCGCCCGCAAATACAGCGCAAATCAAGAGAATCATGCTCCTTGAGGTTCAAGCCAAGCAGGTCGAGTACGGAAAACCGTTTTACAGCCATACCTGACTATATCCATACGCTTCCATTATGTAAAGACAAGGAAACGGGGGCCGTTATCTCCCATGCCTACTTCTTCTCCTGTACCTTGTCCTTTTCTTTCTTTATTTTCTGGTCAAGAATGTCGATCAATTTGTTCAAACCGGGTTCGAACGAGAAATCTTCGGTGGAAACATGGGCACTGTCACCCCAGCGGAAATTGACGGTACATTCGTAGGAAAACTTTTTGTCCAGCTTTATATTCAAGAGGATGTCGGTAATCAGGTCTTCGGCAAACCGAATCCGCTCGAGCTTCTTGTCAACAAACTCTTTTTGCTCATCGTCCATGGAAAACTTTACTGCCTGTACAT
>CAZGQQ010000005.1:0-44341 GCA_964527175.1 uncultured Treponema sp. | reverse complement strand
TTAACGACAAGCGAAATGGTGTTGCAGTCCTCAAGAAGTACGCACAGCGCCGTCATGGCATATCGATAGACGGAGAATGATGAGAGGCTGTCAGGAAAGTCCTGACAGCCTTTTTTTACTCTGTTCCGGTATATTTTTCCGTATACCGATGCTCAAATAAAAACCGTTTGTCTTCTTCCTGGAGCGTTCCGAATTCTGCCGTAATTATTGAAACGTCTCCCGTTACGGGCAGTATCCCCGCGCACCGTGCCCTGGTTTGTATATATCGTTGCCGAAACTGTATTTGAACCCGGAAAAGGGTGTGTTGCTGAAAATATCGTGTACATGGTGCCGGTAGTGATACAAGAAAACGCTGATGATCTGCAAAGAGGATATGACCCGCATCCTCTTCAGAGGGAAGAGATGCCGCGCCCGAACGAACCCGTTCCAGATACGAAGCCAGAAACGGAACAGCACAACGGCCGTCGGGGGTAATGCCGGCACGAGAAGCCAGAGTCTGCAAGCCGGACGGATATTCGGCTGTCAGTGTCAGATTCCGGGATACACGTTCAAAAGGATGGCGATACACCGCATGGCGGGTCCCGGGTATATCGGGAAACAGTATGCAATCTTCCAGTCCCTCATCTGTTTTGTGTACCGGAAAAATTTCCTGTGCAATCATGCAGGTACACACAGTATCTCCGGACGTGATGCTGGTTGAAAAGAACATCGTTTTCTTCTTGTGAGTAAAGGAGACCCGTGCAGGCCCGTTCATATCCCGACAACTACCGTCAGAATCCCAGACAATGGTAGTACCGTCGAGGCGGTATGTGGCAACAGAAAACGAAGAACCATTAACGATAACGGTCAAGCAGGGCAAATCTTCCCTGAATGAGCGGAGTATGTATTCGCGTTCAATTCTGGACAAAGAATTGTGCATAGGAACCACTGTCAAACTGTATGTCTGAAATTTTCCATGAGCCGCCGTGATAGACGGCTTCCACCATTATAACAAGTATGGTACGACGACCGTCAATTCTGGAATGCAGCGAAACTTTTGCCTTCTGCACAGTGGGGTCGCCACCTTCGGGGGTTGAGAAAAAAACCTGTTCTACCAGGGGAACACGTCTGAGCCGATACCCGGTAACAGGGCCAAGAAACCGTCGGTCTGCGCGAAGCAAGGATTCTGCTACGGTCTTTTTCTGGAGTGAAGAGGCAAGTTGTGTCAACAGGTCAACAAGTTTGGTATCAACAGAATCATAGTTGAGCATACCGATTTCTTCGATACGGGGATAAATCCCGGGGATTGAGGCATCTTCTTTCAGTATCATCGCGGCATATGATTCACTTCCACCGGGAAGTGAAACTCCCGGCAGGGCCGTTGCCTGAAGTGATTCGGGATTCTGTGTCCACAGGATACGATCAAAATGATCGGATGCCCGGGAACGAACCGTTTCAGCAGAAGCAATAACGGCGGTAGCAATGAGTATGATGCCGGCAATGATAAAACCGTTACCAAACAATTTTTTCATACGTACAAGAAGTATACCATGAGCACCGGATATGGACAATCTTGTCATTACAAAGTAACATACTCACAAGAAATTCTCGTCTCAAGGAGCCTTGCATGCCGCTTACCGTAACCGAAAAAATTCTCGCTGAACACCTTGTAGAACCTGCTTCCCTTCCTGACCGTGGTACGGACATCGCCATACGAATAGATCAGACTCTTACCCAGGACGCAACCGGAACCATGGCCTATCTTCAGTTTGAAACAATCGGTCTCGATCGGGTTCAGACAGAACTTTCCGTTTCATATATCGATCATAACACCATCCAGCAGGATTTCCGCAATATGGATGATCACCGGTATCTGCAAAGCATAGCTGCCAAATACGGATTATGGTTCTCGCGGGCAGGAAACGGTATTTGCCACCAGGTTCATCTTGAACGATTCGGCATACCGGGCAAAACGCTTCTCGGATCAGACTCCCACACGCCAACCGGCGGAGGAATTGGCATGATTGCTATTGGCGCCGGCGGGCTTGATGTTGCCGTTGCCATGGGCGGCGGAGCATTCCATTTGAGTATGCCAAAAGTATACGGAGTCAAACTGACCGGAACACTTCCCGACGGTGTTGCAGCAAAGGACATCATTCTCGAAGTTCTCCGCCGTGAAACCGTAAAAGGCGGTGTAGGTTCTGTATATGAGTACTTTGGACCCGGTGTTGCCTCGCTCAGTGTCCCCCAGCGGGCAACCATCACCAACATGGGCGCCGAACTTGGTGCCACCTGCAGCATCTTTCCTTCTGATGAAACGACCCGCTCTTTCATGGAAGCATTGGGACGGGGTGAAGACTATCGTCCCCTTTCTGCGGATGAAGGCGCGAAATACGACAAGATACTTGAAATTGATCTTTCCTGCCTTGAACCCCTTGCCGCCCAGCCCCACTCTCCCGATGCCGTTGCGCCGATAGCGCAGCTTGCCGGAAAAAAAGTTACCCAGGTAGCCATAGGATCCTGCACGAACAGCTCGCTGAGCGACCTTGCCGCGGTTGCGGCTATAGTAAAGGACAAACATGTTGCCGAAGGTGTTGAAGCCGGTATTTCCCCCGGAAGCCGGCAAACGCTCCTTCAGGCCGAAAAATCGGGAATTCTCGGGGAATTGATACGAGCCGGCTTCAGGATCCTTGAAAGTGCCTGCGGTCCCTGTATCGGTATGGGCTTTGCTCCCAACTCTGAAGGTGTCTCGGTACGAACTTTCAACCGTAATTTCAAGGGTCGCTCGGGAACGCCAGATGCCGAAGTGTATCTTGTCTCTCCTGAAACAGCCGCCCTTACCGCACTTGCCGGGGTCATTTCCGATCCTCGCACCGTTGCCGCAGACATTGTCCGGAACCGAACCAGCTATCCCGTCGACGAGTTCCGTACACTCCGGGATGACGCAATGCTTGTCCCTCCCCTTTCTCCCGCAGAAGCCGCCAAAATCGGCATTATACGCGGTCCGAACATCAAACCCTGCCCGAAAACACCGGAACTTCCCGATACCCTGTCCCTGCCCGTCCTTCTGAAGACAGAAGACAATGTATCCACCGACGATATAATGCCGGCCGGAGCGAAGGTGCTTCCGCTCCGGTCCAATATTCCAGAAATCTCGAAATACACGTTTGAACGTCTCGATACCACCTTCCATTCCCGGGCCAGTGAAGCGAACGGTTGTTTTATTGTTGGCGGAGAAAACTATGGACAGGGATCATCCCGTGAACATGCGGCACTTGCCCCCATGTATCTGGGAGTTCGCGCGGTCATCGTCAAATCTTTTGCCCGAATCCACAAGGCGAATCTTGTCAATTACGGAATTCTTCCCCTGGTATTCAAGGATCCTTCAGTGTATGCGTCTCTTTCCGTCAACGACACCCTGCACCTTTCCGGTATTCACGCGTCCCTTGAAACGGGAACACCGTTTACAATGACCCGTGAATCCGACGGTCTGGTCTTTGAGGCAGTCAACGATCTTGATGAAAGATCCCGCAAGATTCTCCTCTCCGGCGGTCTCGCTGCCTGGACAAAAAAAGGCGGGCAATAAACGAATTCCCTGCATACCTTTCCGGACAAGAACAGATCCCGTTGGAATGTTGCCGTACGTGATCCGGTGTGGAAACATATTTGGATTACTCCCGAACTGGAGACTATTTCCCGCACCGCACCGTTTTCCCGCCTGTACCGTATAAAACAACTCGGTCCCGCAGAGTATGTCTATCCGGGAGCAACCCACTCACGGGCGGCACATTCATTCGGGGTTCTTCATCTGGCACGGCGCATGCTGCCCATTTTGCTTGAAAGCGGTGCAGAGCACTGGACAACGGAAACCGGACGCCAGTCCTTTCTTGCCGCGGCCCTGCTTCACGACCTGGGTCATTTTCCGTTTACCCACGCACTCAAGGAACTGCCGCTTCTTGAGCATGAAGAATTGACCGCGCAAAGTATCCGGGAAGAACCGCTGAGAGGCCACATAGCGTTGTTTGGCGGGGATGCGGAAATGACCGCCGCCATCATTCTTGGAGACGGGAAGGGAAACGAAGAAACCCGCTTTTTTTCGAAAATACTGTCCGGTGTTCTTGATCCGGACAAGCTTGACTACCTTAACCGTGATGCTTATTTTTGCGGAGTTCCCTACGGTATTCAGGATACAGATTTTATACTCTCACATATACATGCCGACCGGAAGCGGGGGATAATCCTTGATTCCAGTGCCATCATGTCTGTCGAGAGTGTCCTTTTTTCGAAATATCTCATGTACCGGTCGGTGTACTGGCACCGGACAATAAGAATTGCCACAGCCATGATGAAAAAATTCCTTTTTGCCTCGCTCGACCGTTCCTGTATCGCTCCGGAAGAACTGTATTCGTGCGATGACGAGGGCATATTTGCACTTGCGGCACAAACAACAATCCCTGAACGTCTCTTGCCGTTGGCAATCAGGAACAGGAATTTTTACGAAATCATTCTCTCCACCGCCTTTGAACCCGCGTCCAACCCGAGTCTCGAAACACTCACCGGGCGTTCCGCTGCCGAAAACGCGGTTGCCGAATTTCTTTCCGGTTTAACCGGTAAAACCCTCAACAGCTGTCATGTCGTTATTGATATTCCCGAACGAATTTCTTTCGAAAGCGATCTGTTTATCCGTGAGGAACACGTACCCTTTACAGAAAGCTCTACCGTGTTCTCCCGAACCGTGGTGAATAACTTTGTCCATTCCCTGAGAAAACTTCGTATAGCGGTGCATCCTGACCATATAGCCGCAGTACGGTCAATTTCCGGCTTGTCCGGCAAACTTGCCAATTATCTCGGACTGCATTACACTGAGGGGAACGATTCAACGTCTGCAGGAGGCACCAATGAATGTTCATAATTTGATGGAGGAGCTGGTCTATAGCGGTGTTAACGAGCTTTTTGGCGCAGCGATTGAATCACGGGCAGAGTGGCTTACCTGCAGTTGTGATCAATGCCGTCTGGATACCATCTGCTATGTTCTGAACCGTATTCCTCCGCATTATATAAAATCGGGTCGCGGACTTGCCTATGCACAAACAGAAGATTCAATCGACAAGATGCAGCTCATGGCGGATATCAACCGAATTGCTCTCGAAGGCATGAAACAGGTTCTGCTCACCAAACGGCCGAATCATGACCAGTCTGACTCTCTACCCCAGACTCCGGTATTTAATTTCCCAACTTTCGTCGGCAGAATTCTCGACGGATGCACTTTTGAACCGGCCAGGAATATTGCCGTACACCTGTTGATGGAAGGAGAACCCGCACAATCCATTCATCACTCGTGGGATAATCCTTTTATTATTGATCCCCACACACCGGGAACCTTCACATTCTGGCCAAAGCCGGTCAGCGCAGCAAAAACTGACATGAGGAAAGTTTTTTCCTTTGAAGTAATGGTCAATGAAGAAGGATTTGACCCTATTCGATACTACTTTGAAGTAGCAAGTACCAGCGAGTCGGTAATACGGACTGCGGTCAATACCGATCATTCCCAGTTCTTGCCGGATCTGCACCTTTTCCCGGCCGGTGACCCCTGTGAACACGAGGATGACTGATTCCGCTTGCCTTGACAGGGGGGTCTGTTTTTTCATACAATGAGCAGCATTACGGGATGTAGCCTAGTGGCTAAGGCGTCTGGTTTGGGACCAGAAGATCGTAGGTTCGACTCCTATCATCCCGACATTTCCGGGGATCGTAGCTCATCCGGATAGAGCAACTGCCTTCTAAGCAGTAGGTAGGGGGTTCGAGTCCCTCCGGTCCCGAAATCCAGCAACAAACGTTACCGGAGGACCCAATGGCATCAGTTGTGATAACCTTCCCTGATTCTTCTGTACGAACCTTCGAAAAACCGGTTACCGGGTCGGAACTGCTTCCTTTCTTTGATACCGGATCCCGACCGGTTGTTGCAATCCGTGTCAATAACGAACTGTTCTCGCTTACCCGTAGCATTGATGTACGCTCCCATGTTGAAAGCGTGACCAATGCAACAACAGAAGGATCAAATGTCTGTCGCCGGACCTTGTGCCTGGTTCTTGCCTCTGCGGCCCGACAGTTATACCCCCATCTCCGCTTGCTTGTGGGCCACAGTCTCGGCTATGGATATTATTACACTCTTGAATCGGGTGGTGAAAACGGTATTATCGATCTTGACCGTCTTGAAGCAACCATGCGTGAAATTATCGAAGCTGACATGCCCATTACGACTCGGTATGTCTCTTACGAAGAGGCTCTCGAGCTCTTCGCTCATGCGAACCAGCCCGACACGCTGCGCCTCCTTCATCATACGTCAAAACCGAAAATTCTCATAAATACCCTTGGAGATTACTCCGATCTGTATTTTCAGCCGCTGTTGAACAGAACCGGGATTCTTTCTGTATTTGAGCTCAAGGCCTTCGGCGAGGGATTTCTTCTCCGCTTTCCTCCAACAGCACATCCCGACTTCCTCTGCGAGTTTGAAGACAATCCCCAGCTCTTCTCAGTACTCAGCGAAGGGAAAAAATGGGGAAAGCTTATCGGTGTCTCCTCGGTGGGTCAGCTTAATGAGCTTGTTGGTCACAATAAGGCACGTGATTTTATCGAAATTACCGAGACACTGCAGAACAAGAAAATTGCCGAAATTGCCGACCGTATTGCAGCAAAGAAAACAGCTCGCGTTGTGCTTATTGCAGGCCCTTCATCCTCCGGGAAAACGACAACCAGCAAAAAGCTTTCCATGCAACTGCGGGTTCTCGGGTATGAGCCGTATGTTATCAGTATCGATGACTATTACCGCGGACCAGACGGCACACCGCTGGACGAAAACGGCAAACCGGATCTTGAGTGCCTTGAAGCCCTCGACGTACCGCTTCTCAATGAAATACTCGTTTCCCTTTTCAAGGGAGATGAAGTGAATCTTCCGTCCTTCGACTTCAAGTCGGGTAAACGAAAATATACCGGACGAAAGCTCAGGCTCCGGGAACGAACCATTCTCATCCTTGAAGGCATACATGCCCTCAACGACAAGATGACCCCCCTCATTGAGGCAGATAAAAAGTTCAAGATATATCTTTCAGCACTTACCCAGCTGAATCTTGATGATCACAACCGGATACCCACCTCTGATAACCGGCTCATCCGCCGAATAGTGCGGGACGCTCAGTTCCGGGGAAAGGGTGCGTCTGGAACCATTGATATGTGGGAAAGCGTTCAGCGTGGAGAAAGGAAACACATATTCCCGTTCCAGGACAAAGCCGATATCATCCTGAATACCGCACTCGATTATGAGCTTGCCGTTCTCAAAGTGTATGCCGAACCTCTTCTCCGCGCGGTAAAACCGCACGAAGTTCAATATTCCCAGGCTTCACGGTTGCTTATGTTTTTGAATAATTTCTCGCCTATTCCCTCTACCTATGTACCGGGACAGTCCATAATTCGCGAGTTTATAGGGAATAGTGATTTTAAATACTGAGAAGGTCAGAGTTCTTCTCTACCGCGAAAATTCGTAGTATCATCGAGAACGGCGGCCTCTTCTTCAGAAACGTATTTTTTCCATTCGTCGTTTTTTTTCTCGCGGAGCCTGGTAAGAACGCGCCGGTCCCGGGAAGACCGGATATACTGCTCTCTCGCTTTTTCCACTTCAAGATTTGCCATAACAAGACGTTCAAGCAGAACATCCCGGGTCGTGTCGAGCCGGGTGATATAATGTTCAATTGCCAACAATTCCGGGACACTCAAACCAAGTCTTCGGTCTGCACCGCTTCGTACCCGTTTACGGGCAATGTCATCAAGCTCCATCTGGATTGCGTCACGTGCAGCATTAGCCCTGCCAAGATTAATCTCTGCTTCACGTTCACGGAATTCGCGATATTTCAGAAGTTTTTCAAGCCTGAAAGAAAATCGTTTCATGAGTCATAGGAGGGAACCGGATCGGCATGATCTGCTTCTCCCGGGGGTATTTCCATATCGGCAACGGTGGCCAGTTGCGAGAGTGTTTCACCAATGGGAGCAGGATCGTCAACTTCCTGACAGAGAAAACTTTCAATACGGGGATGGTGCTCAATGGCCTCGTCAATTGAAGCATTTGAGCCTTTCTGGTACGCACCAACAGAAATCATGTCTTCCGCATCATCATAAATCGCCATCAACCTTCTAACCCGCGCCGCAGCTTCACGGCTTTTTGCACCGGATACCCGGTTTGCAAGACGCGAGATGCTTGAAAGAACATCAATGGCCGGATAGTGATACCGTTGGGCAAGTTTTCTGCTCAAAATAACATGACCGTCAAGAATTCCCCGAACGGTATCTGATATGGGTTCATCCATGTCATCCCCGTCTACCAGTACCGTGTAGAACCCGGTGATGGACCCCTTCTCGGATGTACCGCTGCGTTCCAGCAATTTTGGCAACAGTTCAAACACACTGGGGGTATATCCGCGGGTTGCCGGCGGCTCACCGATGGCAAGTCCTATCTCCCTCTGGGCTTTGGCAAAGCGGGTAACCGAGTCAAACATGAGCATGACATCCTTGCCCTGGTCACGAAAGTATTCTGCAATCGCCGTGGCAACATAGGCTCCACGAATACGGGCAATGGGAGTTTGATCCGAAGTAGCGGCAACGACAACCGAACGTTTCAGTCCTTCCGGGCCAAGATCATTCTTGATAAAATCAACAACTTCACGTCCGCGCTCCCCGATGAGCGCGATAACGTTTACATCGGCATTGGTATTTCGCGCGATCATTCCGAGCAAGGTCGATTTTCCGACACCGGATCCGGCAAAAATACCAAGCCGCTGACCGCAGCCAACGGACAGCAATCCGTCCATTGCACGGACACCGGTTACTATCCGTTTGGTAATGGTTGCGCGCTTCATGGGATCGGGGGGAGAGGCAAGAGCCGGATATGAAAGATTTGAAACAATTTCGTCTCCTTCATCTGCGGCTTTTCCCATTGCATTGAGTACGCGACCAAGAAGCTGTTTGCCTACAGGAACGGACAATACGGATCCGCTGGCGATAACGGAGCAGCCAATTTCGATACCCTGGATATCATCATAACTCATGAGCTGAACGGTAGTATCGTGAAGTCCCACAACCTCGGCAAAAACAGGTCTGTTTCCACGGGAAAGAATTATCTGGCATACTTCACCTACTACCACCTGGGGGCCATTACTTTCAATAAGCATGCCCCGTACCCGGGTCACAACGCCGGTGTAGCGGATGGGATCGAGTTCTTCTACCGCAGTACGATATTTCTCAAAAATATCAATCATGCTAATCCTGTTGCGCGGTGGTTGCAGTCTTGAGCCGTGTTTTTATGGGAGAAACTTCAAGGATGCGCTGTTCAAGTTCATTCAGCTGGCTGACAATACGCGCGTCAATGGCACCAAAATCGGTTTCAACGACACATCCACCACGATCAATGGTTGAATCTTCCACTACCGTAATGTTTTTAACATTCTCGGCAGCAGAAAGGAAGTCTTTCGTATGCTGGGAAGTCATACCGACATCATTGAGATTAACCCGCACAATGACATCTCCACGACCCTTTACCTTGCGAAGAGCCTGAACGACATTGGACACAACCACATTTCGCTGGTTCTCGGAAATAACTTTGACAATTTTTCTGGTCATTAACAGTACAAGATCGACAATCTGCTGCTCTGTTTCAGACAGTATTTCCTGTCGTTTATCCATGGTACGCTCTATAATCACGTGCAGCCGGTCTATGAGACGTTGAGCTTCAATATTTCCTTCACGGAACCCTTCTTCCCGTCCCTTTTTAAAGCCTTCGTCGTACCCGCTTTTTTCCTGTTCTTCAACACGGGTCTTCGCTTCTGCAAGAATTGATTCCGCATCTCTCCGTGCTTTATCAAGAAGCGTATCGGCTTCATCCTGGGCTTCCTGTCGAAGCACCTGTGCCTGATCTGTTTTACGTTTTACTTCTTCGAAAGCTGCCTTCTCGGCATCAGCAACAATTGTTCGTGCTTGTTCATGTGCCGCTTCAATTATGTCTTCTTTCTCGACTTCCCAGCGTACTTTCCACTGTTCAGCCTCACGACGAAGATCATCTGCGGTAGGTCCTTCATATTCGGGAATTTCAACGATATCTTCTTCCGGTTCTTCCTGAACAAATGATTTTGACAGATGCAACTGAACCAACTCGTTGGTAAGCTTTACTTCATTTGCGCGAAAAACATTTTTTCCCATACTTTACCTGCCGCTATACAACGAGTTCGTCCTCGCCTGAACGTGCGATAACAATTTCACCGGTATCTTCAAGATGCCTGATAATTGATACAATTTTCTGCTGAGCTTCTTCAACGTCCTTGAGCCGTACTGGTCCCATGTATTCCATGTCTTCCTTGAGCATGCCCGCGGCGCGTTTTGACATGTTGCGGAATATCTTGTCCTGTACTTCGGTATCAACTGCCTTAAGCGCTTTGGCAAGCTCCTGGGTGTCAACTTCACGCAGCACTTTCTGAATGGCACGATCGTCGAGCATGACAATGTCTTCGAAGACGAACATGCGCTTTTTGATTTCCTCGGCAAGATCCGGATCTTCATCTTCAAGAGCCTCGATGATAGATTTCTCCGAGGAACGGTCAACAAGGTTGAGAATTTCAACGATGCTTTCAACACCACCTGCTGCGGTGTAGTCTTCACTTGAAAGTGTTGAAAGCTTCTTTTCAAGAACCCGTTCAACTTCCCGAAGAACATCGGGAGATGTCCGGTCCATGGTTGCTATACGCCGCGCAACTTCGCTCTGAATCTCGTCCGGGAGATTCTGGAGAATGATGGAAGCCTTCGCCGGTTCAAGATATGCAAGAATGAGTGCTATGGTTTGCGGATGTTCCTGTTGTATGAAGTTGAGCAGGTGCGCAGGATCTGTTCTCCTGATAAAGTCAAAAGGACGAACTTGCAGCGAGCTGGTAAGCCGGTTGATAATATCTATGGCTTTCTGGCTGCCAACAGATTTTTCAAGAAGCTCACGGGCATAATCAATACCACCGGTGGTGATAAAGTTCTGCGCCATCATGAGATCCTGGAACTCCTGCAATATGGCATCCTTGAATTCGGGCTCTACCGTTTCCAGACGGGCTATTTCAAACGTAAGGGTTTCAATTTCATCTTCCCGAAGATGCTTGAAAATTTCTGAAGATATTTCAGACCCAAGAGAAACCAGGAATATTGCAGCCTTTTGTCGACCGGTAAGTGACTTAATATCTTTGGCTTTTTTTGAAGAACTCGATGACTTGTCTTTTGCTGTTGAAACTGCCATTGATTATTCCTCCATCAACCAGGTACGGATAAGCAGGGCAACATCTTCCGGGTGTTCCTTGGCCATATTAATGGCATTTTCCTGCAATTCGAGTCTCTTGCGCTCTTCAACGGACATGGATACTTCCATACCTGCCTGCTCGGCCTCCCAGAGGGTCTTTTCCCGTTCCATCTGGTGCTTTCTGAGCAGTTCTTCTTCCTTGAGCCGTCTTCTCCGCTCAAGCTCACGGGTTATCAAGCGGTATATGATAAACGATACCAGAATGACTGCAAGCGCTATAAGAGAATACAGAATGGTTTGTTCTGTTTGTTTTTTCTTGAGATATGCCAGGTCTTCCTTTGCAAACTCTGCCGAACGGTCAAACTGGATATTGAGTACGCTTACCGAATCTCCACGGGCACGATTAAAACCGATAGCATCCTGAACAGCCTTTTGTGCGGACTGGAGTTCTTCGCTGGATATGGCAACATACTCACGTTCAATTTGCCCGTTGGTAACAATGTAATTACCGTTCTCGTCACGTTTTTTCACCCAGATACCGTCAATATTCACCGAGACGGTGCGCCGGCCCATGGACGGACTGACTGTTTCAGATGTCTGTCGTTCTCCGACCAGCTCGTTCTTTTTTACGATGGATTGTTCCGAAAGACCATAGAGGTTGGACATATCCTTGTAGGCCGGTGCCGTTTGTCCTTCAACTCCGGCAGGTCCTTCAGGATTGAAGCCGCTTCCCTGCCAGCGGGTTGTTGAGGTTTCAGATGATAGCGTTACCGAGGGAACTATTTCAGAGTCGTCGTAGGGAGTCTCGGGGTTATCCGGACGAATGACGGTTGGCAGATAATCCTTGGTAACCACCTGCTTGTCAGACATGTCCATGTCAACCTTGAGGTTGAGATCGCGAACCCGGTCCATCCCGTATATATGCTGGAGCGCATTGAGGATACGAACACGATACTGTGCCTCAAGCTGTGCAATGAGTTTTTGTTCTTTCTCAATTCGGGAAAGCCGGTCCCACTCACGCATGCCCTCAAAGTCGTTGAGTACAACACCCGTATTGTCCGCAATGGTAATATTATCGTCCTCAAGCCCTTCTACCGCATACTTCAGGATCTTTTGTATACCTTCAACTTTTCCCCGGTTCGTTACAATGTCGCTGCCCGGTTTCGGATACAGCACAACACTGGCACTGACCGGATTCTGGTCTTCCATGAACAGGGTGTTTTCCGGAATATTGACGACAACGCTCGCGTCATCAATATCGTCAAGCGCCTTGATATGCTGGCGTACTTCTTCAATGATGGCCCGTCGTTTGTTGACGTTTCGTTCAAAGTCTGTAATGGTCCAGCGTTCAACGTCGAAAAGGGCCCAGGGATCAGTCCCCTGGGGGATGAGATCCTCGCGGATAAGCAGCGCCCTCATTCTCCGGGCACTCGCTTCATCCGGAACATGAATCATGCCGTTTGCAGAAACTGTTGTTCGAACATTTTCTTCGTTGAGTCGTATGATTATCTTGTCGCGAAGGAATTCGTCATTGATTGGCGTATCGATAAGAGGAACCATGGTTGGCGACGCAGATACCGAAAAAAGCAGGATTACTGCAACAATGGCTACAACAGCAATTGCAGCAAAGATGCCTTTCTGTATGACGGTCCATTTGGTCCAAAGTGTCTGTATTTGTGATAATAGCTTTTTCAGCCATTCGTTCATGTTCCCCTCCCGTTACTGAACGAACCTGTTACATAGTATTTCTATATATTACCACAGTATAGCACATTATTACAGTAGAAATTACCGGTTCGTTGTTATTTCATTCCAGCCCTTGATAACCCGGTCAATGACCGACTGGGCCAGTTTGAGCGACAGATTTGCCTCTGCCATTGCTATGGTCACATCGTGTACATCTACAGAATCAGGGTCCACCATCATCTGCTGTGAAAGTTCACTGGTATACATTTGCTGCTGGTTCATCTTGTCAAACGCAGCAAGAAGGGTCTGTTCAAAACTCGCAGTCATGGGTCGTGTTGCATTGTCAATGAGATTACTGCCAGAAACCATGCTGGATCGGAAATTTTCGACTGTTACCGGTGCGATATTCATTTATCCTACCTTCCTATTTCAAGGGCACGCATGAACATTTCTTTCGAACCCTGGATTACCGACGAATTGGCTTCATACGAACGAGAGGCAGATATGAGATCTACCATTTCGGTTACAATATTGACATTGGGATATTCAACATACCCGGCTTTGGGACCGGACTTGATGGCATCGGGATGGGTGGGATCATAGACCATACGCATATCAGCACTGTCTTTTTCAACACCCATGACGCGCACGCCCTTCCCGGGACCACGCTCGATGTCTGATGGAATAAAGGGATTTCGCCAGTCCAAACCCGGCTCTTTCTGGGCAAGAACCACCCGGCTGCGGCGGAATGCACCGCCTTCCTGGGTGCGTGTGGTAGACGCGTTGGCAATGTTATCGGAAATGACATCGGTACGGAGCCGTTCGGCAGCCATTCCGCTTGCTGCTATATGTATGCTGGTAAAAAGTCCCATAATCTGTGCTCCTTATCCTACTTAAGTACCGAATTTACCTGTGAAAACTGAAAGCTCTGCATTTGGGTCAGCAACTGGTAGTTGAGCTGTATCCGCAGCAGTTCCATGGCTTCCTGTTCAGGATCTACATTGTTTCCGTTGGCTTTTGCGGTAGAGGTATAGTCAAGAACCCGGCGGGGCTCTACCGAGCGATAATCAATAATGCCGTCAGAAGCGATATGGCGGGGATTGTTTACCGCTAGGGAAAACTGTCCCTGTGCCGAAGTTTCCGAATCAAGCGCCCGTTTGAGTTCGGTTTCGAAGTTTACCGCGGATCGCTTGTAATTGGGTACACCGGCATTTGCCAGGTTGTTTGCCGACACACTGTAACGCAGCGTGTTTACATCCATTGTCCGGTGCAATAAATCAATTGTTTTGGTAAAACTGTTCATATATTGCCTCTCCCCTCCCCTAGAGTTTCGGCAGATTGCACCGGCCGGTTAACCTTTTTTCTACAATATGTACCGTGAAAGATCCTGATCGCGAACAATATCCTTGAGACGTTCGTTTACGTAGTCAGTAGTTATGCGTATTGTTTCCCCGGCATGTTCGTCTGCATCAAAGGAAATTTCCTCAAGAAGTGTTTCCATGATGGTATGCAGACGGCGCGCGCCAATGTTTTCCATTTTTGAGTTCACTTCGGCAGCAAGCGTACTCATCATGGTTATGGCGTCGTCATCAAATTCGATTTTCACATTCTCCGTTGACAAGAGCGCCGTGTACTGGCGGGTAAGGGCGTTTTTTGGCTCAAGAAGAATACGTCGGAAGTCTTCCGCATTGAGAGATTCAAGTTCAACACGAAGCGGGAACCGGCCCTGAAGCTCCGGAATGAGATCGCTGGGGCGTGAAATATTGAATGCACCGGCGGCAATAAAAAGAATATGCGACGTATCCACCACCCCATATTTGGTATTGACGGTAGATCCTTCAACGATGGGAAGGATATCCCGCTGGACTCCCTCACGGGAAACGTCCTGGTTTCCTCCGCGGTCACTTTTTGTGGCGACCTTGTCAATTTCATCAATAAAAACTATTCCCATCTGCTCGACACGAGTCTTCGCCTCTTCCGCGATTTTTTCGGGATCAACAAGCCGGTCAAGCTGTTCAGCCATGATAACTTTTCGTGCTTCACGGACAGGAACCTGTTTTTTCCTGCTTTTACCACCGGTAATCATGTTGGTGATGTTCTGGACACTCATTTCAAGATCTTCGAGATTTCCCGATCCGGCAAATACTTCAAAAGAAGGCATTCCCGAACGCTGCACGGTAACTTCCACTACACGCTCTTCCAGAGTTCCCTCACGAAGCATCGTCCTGAATTTCTCGCGGGTATCATTCTCCTTTCCCGTTGAAACAGTCCCGCCGGAAACAGCCAGGGCTGTTGAACCGGTCGGAGCAGATTTTTCTCCTTCAGAAAAAACATCCGGTGATTTTTTCCGGTTCAAGCCGGGCAACAGAAGATCGAGAAGCACCTCTTCGGTCCGGCGCTCTGCTTCTCCCTGAAGAGAACTTTGCATTTCTGTCTTGACCATGGTATACCCGGTTGCCATGAGATCACGGATCATTGACTCAACGTCCCGGCCGACATATCCCACTTCGGTGTATTTGGTGGCTTCAACCTTGAGAAACGGCGCGCCGCAAAGCTTTGCCAGGCGCCGTGCTATCTCGGTTTTGCCAACGCCGGTCGGTCCTATCATGAGAATGTTCTTGGGAGCTATTTCATCACGAACGTCTTCCGGCAGCCGCAGCCTTCTGGTGCGGTTTCTCAAGGCAATGGCAACTGCCCGCTTTGCCTTTTTCTGACCGATGATATAGGTATCCAGCTCGGCAACAATGCCCTTTGGCGTCAATTTTTCAAGTGCTTCCATGGTGTATTACAGCTCCTCGACAGTAATTGATTCATTGGTATAAATGCAGATTCGTCCGGCAATGGAAAGACTTTTTTCTGCAATCTCCCGTGCGGAAAGCGAATTCTGCTCCATATAGGCGAGCGCCGCGGCATAGGCATAGTTTCCGCCGGAACCGATTGCCAAAACGTCATCAGCAGGCTCTATTACGTCCCCGGTACCGGAAATAAGGAGGGTTTTCTCCGAGTCGGCAACCAACAGAAGCGCCTGGAGATTTCTGAGCGCCTTGTCTGTTCTCCAGTCCTTTGCCAATTCAACCGCGGATCGGACAAGATCTCCCGAATATTCCTTGATCCGGTTTTCAAACCGTTCCAGCAGGGTAAAGGCATCGGCAGTTGCACCGGCAAAACCGGCAAGGATTTTTCCGTCGTAAATTCTGCGAACCTTCCTGGCATTCGGTTTCATGACCGTTTCACCAAGGGTAACCTGCCCGTCGCCAGCCATGGCGATTTTCCCATTTTTTCTCACGGCAATGACCGTTGTACTTCTAAATTCAGGCTTTTTCATACGTCCTCCATTATCCGTGCGGATGTGATCGATGATACAAGTTCTTCAGATGCTCGCTGGTCACATGGGTATACCGCTGTGTTGTAGAAATGCTTGTATGACCAAGCATTTCCTGTACCGAGCGTATATCCACACCGCGGCTTACCAGTGTTGTCGCAAAAGTATGCCGCAGTGCATGCGGCGACAGATGACGCGCATCTTCCGTGTATCTGCCAATAATGAACTGGATACCCCGTACCGACAGGGCACGGCCCCGTTTTGATATAAACAGGCGGTTTTTGGACTGATCCCGGTCCTGATGTCCGGAAAGAAGAGCAGACCGTTCCGCGAGGTAATCCGCAAGTGCCGAACAGGCTTCACGTGAAAAAAAGACTTTGCGCTGTTTGCGTCCTTTTCCGGTTACGGTTGCCGATGTCCCGGACGGATCAATATCCTGTAACAACAAACCGGCAATTTCAGAAACACGGCAACCGGTGGAATACAGAATCCATAACAGGGCGGTATCCCGTGCCGGCCAGAGCATTTTTCCTCCGGAAGGTTTTCTGCACAAGGCCGCCGCATCGTCGGCGAAGAGAAATGCCGGCATTTTCCGGGGAACCTTGAGATTCCGTATGGACGAAGCGGGATTGGTTCCGGTAAGACCGAAACGGACGGAATACCGGTAAAATCCGCGAAGCGCGGAAAGAATCCTGTTTACACTCGCAGATTCCATACCGTTTTGGCCAAGTTCTGCTGCAAACAGCCGTATATCGGAGTCATCAATATCAAATGGCGGCATTCCTGCCAGAAAGGAATCAAACAACGAAAGATCACGGGTATAGCTTTCCACCGTACGGGGGGAAAGGGAACGTACCGAGCGGATATACTCCAGATACTCTTCGAAATACCGGTTCATTCAGCTCCGTCCGCATCCTCTTCAGGGTTCTTCTCGATACTGTCATCCTGTGTATGCAGATAGTCACAATCCGGATTGATGCAGGACTTGAAGGACCCATTCTTCTTGTCGTATTTCTCTACCATGAATTGTCCGCATTTTGGACAGACCGCTTCTATCGGCTTGAAATGGGATATGAAGTCGCAGTCGGGATACCGGGTGCACCCATAGAATTCTTTTCCGCGGCCCTTGGTACGGCGCGCAACAATTTCTCCGTCACAGCCGGGTCTGGGACATTTTGCAAGCGGAATTGAACGGGTATTCCGACACTCGGGGAATCCGGAACAGGCAAGAAAAAATCCGAAACGGCCAAGTTTTTTGAGCATGGGTTTTCCGCATTTCTCGCACACGTAGTCTGTTTTCTCGTCCAGGGTGCCCTTCATGCTGTCGAGCGTTTCCATAACCTCGTCTACCCGGTCCTTGAACGGAAAATAAAACTCTCCTATCATGTGCGGCCATTCGATCCGATTTTCTTCAACACCGTCCAGTTCATTTTCGACATTTGCCGTAAAACTCACATTAACAACCGAGGAAAAATACTCGACAAGCATATCATTGATGATGCGTCCCAATTGGGTAGGAACAAGCTGCTTGTTGGAACGGGTTACATAATACCGGTCAAGCAATACGGAAATGATCGGTGCATAGGTGGACGGACGGCCTATTCCCTTTTCTTCAAGCGTCTTGACGATGGAAGCGTCGGTGAAGCGTGCAGGTCCCTGGGTAAAATGCTGCTCGGGCCGGAACTGGAGAAGTTCAAGTTGTTCACCTTCCTTCATCTCCGGAATCGGTTTTTCCCGCTCTTCTTTTGCAGCCAGTGTCCTGATCACCTGATAAAATCCCTTCTCTACAATTCGTGTGGATGATACACGGAAAACGGCATCGCCCATACCAATATCGGTGCTGGTTGTACGGCTCCGCGCATTGGTCATCTGACTTGATACGAACCGTTCCCAGATGATGCAGTACAAACGAAGCTGGTCGCGGGTAAGGAATTCTTTTACATAGTCCGGTGTGTATGAGACATAGGTGGGACGTATCGCTTCATGGGCATCCTGTGCTTTTTTTCCCACAGAGTATTCATTGACGTTCGGCGGCAGTTCTGCAGGATATTTTTCTCCTATCCACGCACGAACATCTTCCAGTGCAGTCGCCGATATCCGAACCGAGTCAGTACGCATATAGGTAATAAGACCGATCCGGGTTGAACCCATGGTAATACCTTCATACAATTGCTGGGCTATCTGCATGGTTTTCTTGGAAGTAAATCCGAGGCGGTTTGCCGCCATTTGCTGGAGTTTTGATGTAGTAAAGGGCGGCTTTGGCCGGATTGTCTTCTCCAGGGCTTTGGTCTCGAGAACGGTGGCTTGTTTACCTTCGATATTTGAAACGATCTGTTGTACTGCAGCCTCGTTTTTCATTTCAGGTTTTTCATTTCGATATTGTACCAGTTGCGCAGCAAATTCGCTCTTTCCCCGTTTGAAATCGGCATCGAGCGTCCAGTATTCTTCCGGAATAAAACTTTCAACTTCTTTTTCCCGCTCACAAATGAGACGGAGTGCAACCGACTGAACACGACCGGCAGAAAGACCATTCTTGACCTTTTTCCACAAAAGCGGTGAAAGATTGTATCCAACCAAACGATCAAGAACCCGGCGGGCCTTTTGGGCATTTACCTTTGATTCATCAATGTCCATGGGATTTTTGATGGCATCCTTGATGGCCTGGGGTGTAATCTCGTTAAAGACGATACGGTGCACCGGAACATCATATTTTGATAATATGGAATTGCGTAAATGCCAGGCTATGGCCTCGCCTTCACGGTCATTATCACTTGCGAGCAATACTTCGGATGATTTTTTTGCATCTGTCTGCAATTCTTTCAGAAGTTTTGCCCTGCCGCGCACCGTAATATATTCCGGAATAAAGTTATCATCCACATTGATGGCAAGACGTGATTTCGGCAAATCTATAAGGTGCCCCATTGATGCTTTAACGACAAAACCCTTTCCAAGATACTTTTCGATAGTCTTCGCCTTGGCCGGCGATTCAACTATTACCAGTTTCTGTTTTGCCTCTTTTTTCTTTTTAACAGCGGTTGCCCTGGAAGCCATTTTACGTACTCCTCATAGTTTCTTCCGGTCTTTACCTGCAGACCCTTTATCAAATACAAAATCTCCCTGGGCACTTTTCTTCGCAGGAAAAATGAACCCCGGGGGCCGAATCCCCGTTCCGTTCTTTGGCGACATATCAGATTCGGTACATCCCCATGATGAAAGAACGTCCCGAGCCCGTTCAACAGCAATGGCGCCCTGCTCATGGAGCGCACAAGAGCCGCTGCCTCTGGGAGAGGCAAGGGTCTCACGCACCACAAAAAGGTCGCGTCCCTGTTCAAGCGCAAAATCGGCAGTTATCAATGCACCCGATTTTTCAGGAGCTTCAACAACAATAACCGAGCGTGCCAAACCGGAGATAAGACGGTTCCGTTGCGGGAAATGAAACCGGAGCGGCTGTTCACCGGGAAGATACTCACCGGCAAGGCAACCGCCTGTTTCCATAATTTTTCCGGCAAGAACACTGTTGCTTGCGGGATATATCCTTTCAAGACCACAGGCAAGAACCGCAATGGCGCATCCCCGGGACAGAACAGTTCCCCGATGTGCAAACGCATCTATTCCCCGTGCAAGTCCGGATACCACCGGGAGACCGATCTCCCCGAATTCTCTCCCAAGACGTTCTGCACAACGAGCTCCGGTACCGGAGGGCGCTCTGGTACCCACAATGGCGACTGGCGGTACTACCGGATCCGGCAGTGTTCCCCGCCAAAAAACGGCATAGGGCGGTTCATGAAGTTCCCGCAGCAGTGGCGGATAGTCCGGAGATTCCACCGTTACCATGCCGATCCGGTACCGTTCCATCAGAACCTGTACGCGATCCAGTTTTTTGTCCATTTCATGCGGCTTCCATAGTACTGACCGCACCGGGCGATGTATGATCCGTGAAATGTCTTCTATTGAAAGTACTGTAAGGGATTCAACATTGTCAAGTTTGGCAAACAGCACTTCCTTTTCATGGCACTTCAGAAACGAGCAGTCTGCCAGTGCAAGAGCGAGCCTAATCCTGGTCATATGCCTGTCCCAGAACAAATGCCTTGTTTTCCTCCGCACGGGCTTTGGTAGCATCATCCCTGGTTTCTTCGATGATCCGGTCGTATATTACGACAGAGGAATCAAATTCGCCGGTTTCATACAATGCGCGGGCATATATGAACATTGCATCCAGATTGCGTTTTTCAATTTCCATTATCTTTTCAAGATGCACTATCGCATCCTGCGGCCGTCCCAGTTCAAAGACATACAATACGGATAGACCATACAGGGCGCGAACATACCGTGGTTCAAGTTCTATTGCCCGCAGGTACGCGCTTTCGGCAAGATCATAGTACCGTTTCTGTTCACGGTTTGTTCCGGTGAGCTCATAATCAAGAGCGCTTTTTGCCATATACCCTGCACATACGCCCACATAATAATACAGATTCTGATTGGTAGGATAATACTCAATGGCGGTTCTGAAATTTTCCAGAGCCTTGCCATACATTTTATTGTCAAGATACCGTGTCGCAAGAATTTTGTACCAAATTCCGATCCGGATATCCGCATTGAGAACATCTTCTATCCGATTCTGGTATTTTCCAATGGCTTCAGATAATTCCTCAATGGTTGTCGGACTGTCCACTCCTTCTTCGAGTGACTGTATTCGCCGAACGACTGCGGTATTAGGCCCACACGAACTTATGACCATACTCACCAAAAGAATAATTACACCTGCCAGCACCAGCTTTTTCATACCTTTCCTCCGGACGTATATGCGTCAAATATCGTTTTCTGCCCCAAAATTGTCAAATACTTCCCTATGATAGTCGTGCAGGGCACTTTCCTCAACATGGGTGTAAATCTGTGTTGTAGACACATCTGAGTGCCCCAACAGTTCCTGTACCGTTCTGAGATCTGCTCCGCCGGAGAGCAGGTGTGTGGCAAAAGAATGGCGGAGCGTATGAATTTTTGCGGTTATTCCCGACTGCAGACAGATCTCATTGAACCGTTTCCAAATACCCTTCCTGGTTATCCGCTGTCCGCGATAATTGACAAATACGGCCCGTGTCGGCAGGCTCTTGACCAGTGCCGGACGTCCGTTCGCAAGATATCGCGACAGCCATTCTTTGGCCGGAGCGCCGAAGGGGACAAACCGTTCCTTGCCGCCTTTTCCCCGCACGAGAATCATGGATTCATCGAAAAAAATATCACCCAGGGACAGCGTTACGGCTTCGCTTACCCGAAGCCCGCATGAATACACCAATTCGAAAAGGGTGCGATCACGAAGACCAACCGGTTTATCAATCGGAATTGACGCCAAAAAGAGTTCAATCTGCTCAATACTGAGAACCAGGGGGAGCGTCCGTTCGCGAACGGGAGATTCAAGGAGATCTGCGGGGTTATCAGTACGAATGCGCTCAATTTGGAGATATCGGAAAAATGAGCGAAGTGCCGCAATATCTTTGGCGGCTGTTTTTCCGGTTATACCGGAGGAACTCCGATCAAGTACGAAATGTATGCAGTCTCGTGTGGTAACGGATTCCAGGACGGCTCCCGTCTTCTCACACCAGGCCAAAAAGAGGGACACCGTTTGCAGGTAGGTTAACGCGGTGAGTTTCGCCCGTGCCTCACCGGTTACAAGATATGCATGGAATTTTCGTTCCAGCAAGGACTTCAGTTTTCTGCCTTCTGCTGCTGTAACCGGACAACGGTTGGTGTGTCCAGATCATCACGCGAGGTGGCGACTGGAACCGGCGCGGGCGTACCTGAACCGTTTCTCGTTCCCAGTCCGGTAACCGGTTTGGATGTCCTCTCGTTGAGCTGTTTCCATTCAGAACCGGAAAGAAATTCACCCCCGGAGCTGCTTTTATCCGCTGAAGAAGCGGTGCGGAGGAATCCGCGATCAAGTGCTATCTGATAATTGGAAGTAATAAAACCGGTTGCTATAACCGTTACACTGATACGGTCTCCCAGGGTATTGTCAGTGGCCGTACCATAAATGATAAGTGCATCAGGATCAGCATTTGCCGTAACAATTTTTACTATCTCCTCAATTTCCATAAGAGTCATGTCTTCACTGCCGGTAATATTGATGAGAATGTGATTTGCACCTTCAATATGTGAATCTTCCAGAAGAGGATTATTGATTGCATTTGTTGCCGCATCCACCGCACGGTTGTCGCCCTCGCCTGTTCCGATTCCCATTATTGCGTCACCCTGACCTTCCATGGTTGTCTTCACATCGGCAAAGTCTATATTGATGATTCCGGGTACGGTAATGAGATCAGAAATCCCCTGTACTGCCTGCCGGAGAACATCATCGGCCATGATAAATGCCTGCTTTATGGGGGTTTTCCGGTCCACCAGCTTGAGCAAATGCTGGTTGGGTATAACAATGAGGGTATCAACCGACTTACGAAGCTTCTCTATTCCTTCTTCGGCAAGACGTTGTTTTACGCTTCCCTCAAAATCAAAGGGTTTGGTAACAACACCAACGGTCAGGGCTCCCTGTTCGCGTGCTATCTGGGCTATAACGGGAACCGCACCGGTTCCGGTACCGCCGCCCATGCCGGCAGTCACAAAAACCATATCTGCACCGCGAAGCGCATTGGCAATCATGTCAGTGTCTTCAACTGCTGCCTGCTCGCCAACCTGCGGTTTGCCGCCGGCACCAAGGCCACCCGTCAGTTTTGACCCGATAGCCAGCTTTGTTTGTGCATTTGAATAATTCAGTGCCTGTACATCGGTATTTGCAACAATAAAATCAACATTTTGCAATCCGCATTCCATCATACGGTTAACCGCATTGGATCCGCCGCCTCCGGCGCCAACAACCTTTATTACCGTAGGATTAATTTCCTGATGATTCATTACCTCAAAGTTCATACTGTTCCCCTCCCCCTGCTTCATGGACATTGTGTCCGGTCATTCTTAAAAAAATTCTTTCAGCCAGCCCTTTATTCGTCCAAGCATGGGCTTTTCAATTTTCTCTGCAGAGGAAACTCCCTGCTGCCTGCTTTTTTGTTGTTCCCATTGCGACAGTACCAGTCCAATTACGGTTGCATAATCCGGACTCCGGTATTCACCAGTGAGGCCGCCAAGATTTCCGGGAATTCCCGTTCGCACCGCCTGGGTATTGAATACCTCACCGGCAAGCTCCACCACGCCGGGCATGAGTGCTCCACCGCCGGTAACAATGACGTTCCCGGACAGCTGCCTGTTCTTGGTAATGGGTGCAATCTTGTCGCGTACCATGGTGAATATTTCTTCCATTCGGGGCTGAATAATCTCACAAATTTCACTTCTGGGAATAACAACCGGAGGGCGGCCACCGACACCGGGAAGAATGACTTCTTCATTATCTTCTATCAGCGGTATCCAGCAACAGCCTGTATCAAGCTTGATCCGTTCCGCAGTTTCCACAGAAATACCTTTGACAATGGACAAATCGCCGGTTACCTGAATGCCACCAACCGGTAATACCGCAGTCAATAGCGGGGCACCGTCTGCCATAACCAGTACATCAGTTGTGCCGCCGCCTATATCAATCAGGATTGATCCGAGCTCTTTTTCTTCTTCGGTCATGACAGACTGAACAGAGGCGAGAGAATGTAACATATATGCGTCAACTTCAAGAGCTGCGCGGTTTACACATTTGACCATATTCTGCACCGAGGTTACAGAACCGGTAATGATATGTACTTCCGCTTCCAGTCGAACACCGATCATGTTCCGGGGATCTTTTATACCCCGTTGTTCGTCGACAATATATGATTGCGGGATAACATGAAGAACCTGACGATCCATGGGGATCACAACCGCTTTGGCGGCATCTATTACCCGGGAAATGTCATCATTGCCAATTTCACGATTGTCCCGGCCCTTGCCGGTAACAGCAACAACACCACGTGAGTTCAGTCCGTCTATATGTGTTCCGCCCACACCGATCATGCAGCGGGTAACTTCTATGCCGCTCATCATTTCAGCGGCCTCAACAGCTTGCGACACGGCGCGAACTGTATTCTCTATATTGACAACAACGCCTTTGCGTAACCCGTTGGACGGACTTGTTCCGACACCGGTAATCTGCATAACACCGTTTTCCGAAATTTCTCCGATTACTGCGCGAATCCGGCTTGTGCCGATATCAAGTCCAACAACGGCATCACTCAAAGCACATCCTCCCTTACCTGGTATGCAACAGTTCCGGCCCGAATGTCAATTTCCTCAACATCCAGTTCAAGATCCTGCACAACATCCAATACCAGCATCATATACTGTAAGGCGTCTTCATTCAACGCCCTGTCTGTTTTAACCCGTACCGGAAAATGAACCGGATAAATAACCAGATCGTATCCGCCATACGCCTTGGGTACTATTTTAATCTCTGATACAGAGGATAACAACACGGAATTTCGGGATTCCATCTCATGAAGTTGTTTCAGAAGCGGTGTAAGCTGCTCATGGAGACGCATGCCATCCTGCGGATCAGCAAATTCAATTCCGGTCAGAACCGGCAAATTTGGAGTATCAGGGAGCTGACCAACCCGGAAAACTACGCCATGGCGATCGATTGAAACCGGAACCGTTCTGCCGTTCAATGTCCCGAACCCGACCGCAACCGGTTCCCGTTCAGTAATCGTTACCAGGATTTTATCCGGAAATCTCTTTTCAACCCGTACCTGTTCAAACAGGGGATGAGATGCAAGACGTGCGGCGGTACTGACCGTATCAAATGATATCCATTTCTCCCGACCGGTGATTCCCGTTATGGCTGATATTTCGTCATATCCAACCCGGGAAGTCCCCTGAAGCGATAAGCGAATGGTCGATGTAGCAGGAATAACGAGAAGATAGAAGATGAATTCTGCAACAAGAAAAATCGCAAGTACTGCAATAAGTATCTTCAGAACGACCGGCTTCCATGAGACGTGTTCAACCGCATCTTCATACACATACAGGTCAGACATATTCCGAACCCTCCCGATTTTTTGCATGAGAAACATTCAGGACCAATCCGCTTAAACACAGTGTTATCAATAGCGAAGAGCCGCCAGAAGAAAAGAAAGGCAAAGGAATACCGGTCGCAGGAAAAACACGGACAACAACGCCACAGTTCATCAAGGATTGCATGAAAATGACGGTTGTACAGCCAAAGGCAAGAAAAGAACCAAACCGGTCATTAGCCCGAAGAGCTATCCGGAACCCTCTGTAAGAAAAGAAGGAGAGAATGCCAAAATAAACCAGAACCCCGAAATATCCCATTTCTTCTGCCCATACGGCAAAAATGAAGTCGGATTGTACTTCGGGAATGCTGTACAGTTTCTTGATGCCGTTGCCCAATCCTCGCCCCCAGAACTCGCCTTCCCGCAATGCAGCAAGCGCTGCATTTACCTGGTACCCAGCCCCGAGAGGATCTTTCTGTGGATGGATGAATGATAATATTCGCTCTACCCGGTATTCTTCGGTCAGCACCATCAGTGCAACAAACGGCACAGTAAGAAAGCACAATTTGGCAAACCAGTGCAACCGTACACCGGCAATAAAGAACATGACGAGTGCTATGATCATGATAAAAAGTGCGGTTGAAAAATCATTCTGCAAATACACAATACCGATCATGACGAAGCTCATGATCGTAGCCGGATATACCGAGACATCCGGCTCATCAAGACGGTCATGTTTCTTGTCAAAAAGATTTGCCAGAAAAAGTACAATGGTCAGCTTCATGAGTTCGGATGGCTGAAACGTAAACGAAGCCAGATGTATCCAGCGTGACGCGCCATTTTTGGTAACGCCAATTCCGGGAATGAACGGAAGTATCGAGAGAATACAGCTCAGAATGACGATCTGGGGCAATATTTTCCTGATAAACGACAATCGGACCGTGGAGCACAGGATGCAGGCAACCAGTGCAAATACCAGGGTGATACCCTGGCGGCGGATAAAATACAGCTGATCACCAAAGAGACGTTCTGCATAGGCCATCGAACCGGTATACAGCGTAACAAAACCAAGCCCGGTCATGATGACCATAAGCAACATATATGCAATATCTACTTGAGCGGGGCGGCTGTTTCGTTCTGCCGTAAAAAGGTGCTGCTGTATCATGAACACACCTCCGGCCTTTCAAAGTGATCGAGTACGGGACGAAGCCGTTCAAGAGCCATACCTCGTGAGCCCTTGATGAAAACAAGCGCATTATGGGTGAGAATCGATGAAACATGCTCGGTCAACGATTCCATGGTTCCGGCGAAGAATACCGATGCATGATTCCAGGGCGTTTCACGGCCAGCTTCAAGCATGTCGTCACCGAACAGTACGATGTGTGAGGCGCTTGACCGGTCCGCGGCCAAGCAAATTGCACGGTGCGCCTCACGGGAAGCGGACCCGAGCTCGAGCATTGACCCCAGAATGAATACTTTTTCTCCATCCCAGGAAAGTTCATCGCAAAACTGCATCGCTTCCCGCATGGACTGTGGATTGGCGTTGTAATAGTCGAATACGGCAGTGACCGAACCACGGAAAATTTCAGTTCTCCCAAAAAGCGGAGTAACTGATTCCAGACCCTTTCGAATTGTATCGGGAGCAAGACCGTAGTGTTGGGCAAGAGAAATTGCTGCAATGGCATTAACCAGATTGTACGGACCGGGCATGGGGAACTGAATGGTGATGCCCTTATAGGATATTTTCCAGCCGTCAAGTCCAAGTGATTCAGTCTTTTCCAACCCTGCCGTTGCGGTCATGCCAAAGCGGGAAAAACTACCCCGGTTCCCGGAAACCAGGAAGTCACGAAAATCATCATCTTCAGGAACGAACCCATGACAGTCATCAGTAAAAAAGGAAAATACCGATTTTTTTTCCTCAGCAATCGCTTCCCGGCTGCCGAGAATTCCGATATGGGCAGTGCCAATGTTTGTGACAAGCGCGGTGTCAGGATCAAGAACGCCGGCAATTTCACGCATCTCTCCCCTTCGATTCATGCCGAGTTCAAATATACCGAACGCATGCTTCTTCCGTATCCGGAAAACAGAAAGAGGCAAACCGGTTTCTGAATTCAAATTGCCCGCATTGGCAATTACCGGGTATTCCTGCGAAAAAATCGCAGCAGCAAGTTCTTTCGTTGTCGTCTTGCCGCTTGATCCGGTTATGGCAATCTTTCGTATTGAGGGAAACTTTCTAACATACGCTCGTGCGGCATCCTGGAGCGCAGAGAGGGTGTTCTCCACCATGATAATAGCGGCGTTATGCTGCCGGGCAAGTTGCGACAACATTCCCGCAGAACCTTCGCCATGTGCCGTATCAACAAAAACAATCCGTGCTCCCGATTCCAGTGCTTGCGGAATATAGGCATGGCCATCCCGGGCCTCACCCATAAGCGGTACAAACAGCGCACCGTCAACCACCGACCGGCTGTCGGTAACAACAGAGGTGCACCCTTCATCCGGCGCATGATTACCGAGACAAATTCCTCCGGTGGCATGGACAAGTTCTTCAATACTCATAAGAAAGAATGCATTATCCACCGAGGCCTCCCTTTGACAGAGAAATCCTCATTATCTCGTGGGTTTCAGCTTTACGCATGCCCATATCTTCAACCGCAACACGCTGAATCCGTTCGGGTGCTGAAAGAACAGAAATTCCCGAAATCATGCGGCGGTTGTCTTCTACAATACGCTGTTGTTCTTTCTCCAGAAGGGCTATTTCCTTCTCAAGCGTTACATATCGATGGGATTGCCATACTATTGAGAAAAGAAGAACAGGAATGAGCATGGACAACAGCAGTGCGCATAAATTCTTTATCATATTGTTTCCTCTCCGGATGCGATTTTACGCACAACCCGCAAACGCGCACTACGCGATGGAGAATTACGTGAAATCTCTTCATCTGTTGGAGAGACCGGCTTTCGCGTAAGCAATTCAACACGGACGCGGCCTCCACAATTACATATCGGCACTTCCGGAGGACAAATACACTGTTTGCTTGCATCACGAAAGCGGTTTTTCACAATACGGTCTTCTAGTGAATGAAAGGTAATAATCCCGAGCTTACCTCCAACTGCAAGAGCGTTCAGCGCAGCATCAACGAGAGACGGCAACCGGTCCAGTTCCCCGTTTACCGCAATCCGGAGAGCCTGAAAGGTTCTGGTTGCCGGGTGAATACGTCCATGACGGTATGCAGCCGGTACGGAAGAATAAATGCAATCTGCAAGGGAGCGGGCGGTAGCGAATGGGGACTTTGTCCGTGCAGCAACAATTGCCGCTGCTATTCTCCGTGAGTACCGTTCCTCACCATTGGCATAGATCAGGTCGGCAAGATCACGCTCGTTCAGGGTGTTTACCAGATCGGCCGCACTGTCACCACGGTTAGGATCAAGACGCATATCAAGAGGCTCATTGGTGCGGAAACTGAAGCCGCGTCCTGAAAGCTCATAGTGAAAAATTGATATACCGAGATCGAGAAGAATGACATCCGGCTTTTTTTCTGATTCAGGATAGTCTTTAAAAAAAGAATCAGCCCAGCCCGGGTAAAAGCAGATTCTGTCTCCAAAGGGAGCCAGTCGTTCCCTGGCGCGGGCCTGAATACGAACATCGGCATCAACACCGATTATGCGCAGGTTTGGAAACGATTCCAGGAATGCTTCCGAATGACCGCCTTCTCCGAGGGTACCGTCCACCATGAGAGGAAGGTCCGTTTCCGGAGCAAGAAGTTCGAGGCATTCCTGTAATAAAACCGATGTATGAACTGCTTCCATTCCCATTTAAAGACAGATATTCCCGAGACCTTCAGTCGCCTCACGGAAATCAGCTTCACTCCCCCCCAGATAGTTTTCGTATTCCTGCGAATCCCACAATTCAAAATACTTGTTAATCCCCAAAAACACACAGTTTTTTTCAAGACCGGCAAACTCGCGCAGACTCTGGGGAATCGATATCCGGCCAGTCTTGTCGAATTCCACCTCCTGGGCGGGAGCGACAAGACGGCGCAGAACCGAACGTGATTGTGACTGAAACAATGAAGCCGACTCCATAACTTTGTCAGAAAGCACTTTCCATTGTTCCGGGGGAAAAAGCCACAGACAGCGGTCTATCCCGCGAGTCAGGATAAGCGACGACCCGGTGAGCTCAGTCCGCAACCTGACGGGGAACATAACGCGTCCCTTTTCATCAAGTGTATTTCGGTACTCTCCGGTCAACAAGGTCGCATCCACTTTTTCCTACTTTCCCCCACTTTTTACCACGTTAACCCCATTTTAGCAGTAAATTTCACAATGTCAATCATTTTTTGAACAATTTGCAATAAATCGATATCAGAGGGATTATTTACAGAAAGGACCGCTTACCGGTATAGTATGTGCATGACACTGTATGAGTATCACATCGTGTTTCCGGAAGGTGAGACACAGGAAATAGATCATCCGCTTCCAATGAGTGCCATTGTTGATATCAACGGCAATCCCCTGCAAATTCCGCTGCCGACAAACCGCATGATTGCCTATCATGTTTGCAGAAAACGGATGGCAGAAAACACGGGACTCGTGGTCACCTGGTACTTTCTCGAACAATTGAATGCTGCAGAGTTGCTGGAGTATTCATGATCAATACCTGGAATGAGAGTGAACTCCACGAAAGCCTCAAGACAACCTGGTGTGGAACAGGCGGATCGGTTGAGGTTTCCCGGGATGGGGTCATCTGTGATGCCGTTCGTCGCGACGGTACCATTATTGAAGTGCAAACAACGAGCTTCGGCAAGATCCGTGACAAACTGGCGCGATTGCTGACAGAAAACCGGGTGGAGCTTGTCTATCCCGTTGCGGTCAATCTTGTCATTGACACCTTTTCCCCGGAGGGTATACTGATTTCTTCCCGGAAAAGTCCAAAACATGGAACCATATACCAGATTTTTGGTGAAATGACCGGAATAGTCCATTTGCTCGGTCACTCAAATCTGACCATTACGATTGTATTTGCCGATGTGCGTGAAAAAAGAATCAATGACGGATCAGGAAGCTGGCGACGTAAAGGAATCAGGATTGCCGAGCGGAGCCTGGAAAGGATTCATGAATCGAAAACATTCTCCCGCCTTGAAGATTTCGCCGCACTGCTTCCGGAATCACTCCCCGAACATTTTACCGTGTCGGATTTGTACAAAGCCGGTGCGGGCAAGCATGCCGGAAAAATGGCCTGGGTCTTGCGGAAAACACGATGCATCACACAAACCGGAAAAGACCGGAACGCGTATATTTATTCCCGTGTCTAGAATCCGATCGGTATGGTAATCCGGAGCGTCGTACCATGCCCTTCTTCCGACTCAACAATAATTGTTCCCTTGTGTGCTTCAACAATGGATTTGATGATAAGCATACCAAGACCGGTACCTCCGGCCGTAGCAGAAAAGAAAGGTTCAAAAATATGATCAAGAACTTCACGGGACATGCCGCTGCCAGTGTCGCGTACGGATATGATCAGTTTTTTATCTTCATCTGCGGCCTGTACAAAAAGCTCACCACCCTGCTTCATTGCAGCGCAGGCATTTTCTGCAGCGTTGATCAAAACACGAAGCATACGGTGTTCATCCATTATTACGGGCTGGGCTACGGTAGATTCCATATGCACATGTACCCCCGAGTCCGCAACACGGCGGGAGATCGCCGCTGAAAAATGCTTAAAAAATTGATCCAGATGAACAATTCCCATGTCAAGCCGTATTTCTCCCCGTGCATAATCCAGAAATTCAGCCGCAAGATTTTCCATCCGTGAAATATCAAGCCGTATGCTTTCTACAGCGGATATGCAGTATTGGCGATTTTCATGGTTGTCGAGCAGAAGCTCAACCCTGCTTTTCAATGCAGACAAGGGATTTCGGATATCGTGAAGAATAAGAGAAGAAAATTTGCCAATAACGGACAGGCGTTCCCTGTTCAACAGTTCATCCTGAACTGCTTTTAACTCGGCATACGCAGTCGTCAGCTCGCGATTTTGTTTGTCCATATCGAGTATATGATACTCATTTGAACGACGAACCATCATGGTAACCGCTTTGAGAAGTGCAAGACACATTGCAGTATCTGTAGAAAGCAGCGTGTGAAAATCTACTGCACTGATGCGGTATACCCGTACCGGTGTTCTGGCCCGAACGGTGGCACTTCTTGGTCGTTCATCAATCAGGGACATTTCCCCCAACGGCTGTCCTGCGGTACTGATACCGAGCAACACCGCGTCTGCGGTACCATACCGTTTCCATATTTCCAGTTCACCTTCCAGAATAATGAAGAAACTGTCGCCGCCCATGTCTTCAAAGAAAAGAATATCTCCTTGTGCATAGGAACGCTCGCTACACAGCGCAGCTATCTTGGCAAGGGATTCTTCCGGCATGGCATGAAAGAAATATATATTTCGTAAAAAAGCATTGTCACGCGCATCATTTTTGTTGTTCATACCTGTTTCCCCAACACGCTTTTCATAAAAAAAGCCGCCTGTTCAGGCGGCTTTGTATACATTGGAATGATTCTCCGGCTTACCAGTTGTCGAACATGTCGTCGATATCACGAGCTTCCATTTCATAAAGATCGGAAACAGCACGCAGATCATCAAAATAGATGTAGTAACTGCCGTATGCATCGGTGGGATCACATTCAATACGGAATCCAACGATCTTGAGTCCCATGCGGGTACTGTAGTGATAGTCTTTCTGGATAATACCGGAACGGCCATCAGGATTCTGGGGAGGAATTGCAACACTCATTTTTTTCCATCCGGAATGATTGAGTTTCCCCATGTACAGTTCAAAGGGATTTCCCCAGTAATCTTCAAGCATGAGCTTGAGTGTATGATTGTAGTTTCTTCCAACAACCCATACATTGACTACCTTGGCAATACCTTCAACCGGGAGGGGCTTCACCGCGCTTACGGTAAAGGTATTATATCCTCTCCGGAAAAAGTCTACCCGTACGCCAAGTACCTTGTCATCGGGGATTTCCAGTCCTTCTTCTTCAGGAATGGGCTCTTTTCCGGCAGGGGAACCTTCGAAAAGGCGGGCCCTGATAAGTCCCTCATCGGGAGACATCGCGGAAGCCCAGGTTCCTTCGCTCTCATATTTATCTACGGAAATTTCCTTAAGTTTTACCTCGGCAGACTCTGCACCAATCATTGACGCATCCGGTGAATCCAGATCAAGATCATCCGCGGTTGTCTGTGCAAAAACACCAAGTATCAACAAGCAAACGAATACACCGATTAGAACTTTCTTCATTTACTGTGCTCCTTGTTGCGTGGTATCGGGTTCGGATTTTACATCAGAGAAGTCCGCACCAACAAGTTCGAATCCGTCATAGGACGGCAGGAAGGTATCGGTAAGGGCCTTGAACTGGTCAAAGAAGATATAAAACGAATCTACCCGTTCCACCGGCATGGTCCGTACCCTGAAGGCAACAAACGACATCTGCTGCACGCCATTGAGATACTGGGTTGCCTGGCGAATGTACGCCGGAATGTTCACCGACATGTTCTTCCATCCCTCATGGTCCACCAGACCAAAGGAAACGGTATGAACCCGTCCATTTGCGTCCCGGAGAAGTGCCTGGAGTTCGTAGGCGTAATTTGCGCCCCAAACCCAGATATCCAGACGGGAAATTCTTCCCTTGAAGGGAATTTCCTTGCGAACAATTTCATCACCACTGTTCTGTTCAACCGGTACAATATCGACCCAGTTGTCACCCTTGCGGTTAAACTTCACTTCCATACCGAGGAACTTGGGTTCCCCTTCACCCGCGCCCTGAATAACCCGTATGGCATTAGGCATACCATCAAAGTATTTCAGAACAGGATATCCGTCAGTTACAAATTTGCTTCCTGCAGCAAACCATGCCCATTCGGACGTATCGGGACTATCAAAGTTATCCACAATATACGTCTCGTAGTTCACTGACCTGCTTTGAGCCGCGAGCGGCACCATAAACAGCGAGAACAAAAGGACAAGGCCCGCGATGATTAAACCGCCTTGTTTCATCCCTAACTCCTTTTAACTACTCTATCATCATCGGAAAGAATACAGCCAGTCCTTATTATATGTTGAAGAAAATGCTTTGTCAAACCGTTTATTTTATTGTATTGACCAAAAACAGCGTTATCCTTAGTATAACCCTATCTTTTTTAGTACAAGGAGTTTCCTGTGACCAATTATAAAGACCTCGGTCTTGTGAACACCCGCGACATGTTCGCGAAAGCAATCAAGGGAGGATTTGCAATCCCTGCATACAACTTCAACAATCTTGAGCAGCTTCAGGCCATTATTCAGGCATGTGTTGAAACAAAATCCCCGGTAATTCTCCAGGTTTCATCCGGAGCCCGCAAGTATGCCAATTCCAACCTACTTCGCAACATGGCCCGCGGCGCGGTTGAATATGCCCATGAACTCGGACACGACATTCCGGTTGTGCTGCACCTTGATCATGGCGACAGCTTTGAACTGTGCAAAGACTGCATTGAAAACGGTTTCTCATCGGTCATGATCGACGGATCACACCTTTCCTACGATGAAAACGTCGCACTGACCAGGAAAGTGTGCGAATATGCCCATCAGTACGATGTTACCGTTGAAGGTGAACTCGGCGTCCTTGCCGGTGTTGAAGATGACGTTTCATCCGAAGTAAGCCACTATACCATGCCCGAAGAAGTTGAAGACTTCGTCAAGAAGACCGGTGTTGACTCCCTGGCCATTTCAATCGGAACAAGCCACGGCCGCACCAAATTCACCCCCGAGCAGTGCACCAAAAACGCCGACGGCGTTCTTATTCCTCCGCCCCTCCGCTTCGACATCCTCGAAGAAATCGAAAAGCGCATTCCCGGATTCCCCATCGTTCTCCACGGTTCTTCCTCCGTGCCGATTGAGTACGTCAAGATGGTAGAGCAGTACGGCGGAAGCCTCCCCAACTCGGTTGGTATCCCCGAAGAGCAGCTCCGCAAGGCCGCAAAGAGCGCTGTTTGCAAGATCAACATCGACTCCGACGGACGGCTGGCGATGACCGCGGCTATCCGCAAGGTTCTCGCTGAAAAACCGGAAGAATTCGATCCCCGCAAGTATCTGGGACCGGCACGCGACGAACTCAAGAAACTGTACAGCCACAAGAACACCAATGTTTTGGGAAGCGCCGGACAGGCATAAGCTTTGTATGGATGTATAAAAAAACTGCCCGTAGCCGGGCAGTTTTTTTTTCTATAAATAACGTTTTATCCGGAGTATTGCAGAAAAACCAACCATACCCAGCGCGGGTATCCAGTACAGGAACGGTGAAAAACAGAAATGCCACAAGACAATCAATACAGGAAACACAAGAAGACAGGAAAGAACGGGAATCAATGCAAAAAAAACGCCTTCAAGAGTCGGTCCAAGACGAATTGAAGACTCATACTTCCGTAAATACCGGTCAGTCATAAAAACCATGGCAACGATACATACCGGCACCATGGCAATAATCCACAGATCGGGATACGGGAAACGTGTTATGATTATATAAGGAAGATAAATCGTCAAAATACCGAAAAGCTGGGGTACAGTACGGGCGATCCGTTCCCTGCTTTCAGATCTGAATACTGCAGCCAGTAGTGCAGGACCCATAAAGAACGGAACAAGAACTACTGATACGAAGACAACCAGATATAAAAGCGCAGGATACGGGGTATTCCAGGGCAGATGACTGAAAAAAAGCCAGTCTACAATAACGAGCAGCAGAGCACACGCTGCACCGGTACCGTATGCAATCCGGTAGGCTGGCAAGCTGGCAAACCGGTTGCCGGCGGAATAATACACAAAGGCAGCCGGTACTAAAAGAATGGTAAGTAATTCCATGTGTACCACCGTACCACAAGGATTGACCTGAATTCAAGCTGTCTTGTGTCCTTGACAGGTAACAACAATAATTGCTATAGTCGCTGTTGAACTTTGAATTGAGAAATTCGTGCAATTACGGCTTCTTTCGGGGAGGTCGGCACAAGGGGGATCGTTGGCGGACAATAGAGGTTTACGAATTAACGAACAAATTCGTGTACGAGAGGTGAGACTGATCGACGAGAAGGGCGAACAAAAGGGTATAGTCCCTACTCTTGAAGCGCTCAATATGGCTCGGGAATCCGGTCTTGATCTGGTAGAAGTTGCACCGCAGGCAAACCCGCCCGCATGCAAGATTCTTGACTACGGCAAATATCGTTTCGAAATGGAAAAGAAACTCCGTGATTCCAAGAAGAAACAGAAATTGCAGATGCTCAAGGAAATCCGCATGCAGCCTAAAATCGACAGTCACGATCTCGATTTCAAGGCAAAGCATGTACGTGAGTTTCTTGCTGGGGGAGACAAGGTAAAGGTAACCATCCGGTTTCGCGGACGCGAACTGGCTCATACTGAACTTGGCCTTGTTGTTCTCAATAATGTATTAAGCAGGCTCGGTGAAGATTATATCGTGGAAAAACAACCGGCAATGGAAGGTCGTTTTATGTCCATGACTGTCGCACCCAAAGCCAAAAAATGATGAGGTAGAGATACTATGCCCAAAATGAAAAGCAAGCGTTGCGCTGCAAAGCGTTTCTCTCTTACCGCAACCGGTAAGATCAAGTACAAGAAGATGAACCTGCGTCATATTCTTACCAAGAAATCGGCAAAACGGAAGAGAAATCTCCGGCATGCCGGAATTGTCTCTGATGCAGATTCAGCAAAGATCAGAAAACAACTTTTACCGTACGGTTAATGATTCAGGAGTAACAAAATGGCCAGAGCTATAGATGGTAGCAAAAGAAAAGAACGCCGCAAGAAAATACTGAAACTTGCGAAAGGTTTTCGCGGACGGCGGAGTACCAATTACAAGACTGCAAAAGAAGCCGTAACCCATGCGCTTGTACATGCATATGTATCGCGGCGAGATCTCAAGGGAGATATGCGCGCACTGTGGATTTCCCGCATCAACGCAGCAGTCCGCCCCGAGGGAATCACCTATTCACGCTTTATTCAGGGTTTGAACAAAGCCGGTGTTGAAATTAACCGCAAGGCTCTTTCCAACATGGCTATCGAAGACCCTGCTGCATTCAAGACGGTAGTTGCAACTGCCAAAAAGGCACTGGAAGCCTGATAATGCTCAGTCTCGATCAAGTCCACTTACTGGAAAACCATGTTGAGAAAGCAGTCAGCAAGATTACTTCGCTGACTGCCGAAAATGAACGACTCCGCTCCCAGCTTTCCACATTGCAGGAACGCGTGCGGGAGCTGGAGGGATTCGTAACCGGTTTCAAGGATGATCAGGGCAAGATTGAGGCAGGCATTTTGAATGCACTTGAACAGCTTGGCGCGCTTGAAAATACCATTACCAGCGAAGCTGTTCAGGACGAAGCGGCAGACCTTCCCGACGATGCAGCTGAAATTCCCGACGATGCAGCTGACAGGGAAATTGCTGATGAAGTCCCCCCGATGGAGCCCGGCATACCGGCAGATACAACGCCGAAAGAACAGACCGCTCCGGTTCAGGATGACGGACAGATAGATATCTTCTGATTGTGCGGAGGGGTAATGGCAAAAGGCAATTTGCAAATTGATTTGCTCGGAACCTCTTTTGCCATTCAAGCCGACGAGAAGCCGGAATATCTTGACGCGATCTACACCCATTACAAAAAAACAGTATCCCGCGTTGAAGCTTCAGCAAAACTTACCGATCCTTTAAAAATCGCAATTATTGCCGGTATTCTTGCCGCCGATGAATTCTACAAAGAAAAAATGAAAAACTCGGACGAGAGCACGCAGATTGACCTTTCAGAGGCCGAAAAACTTGCACTCAAGATGATTTCCCGTATCGATCAGGTAATTTGACATGACCGGCCAGTGGTTTTTCCTTGAAAACCCCGTGCAACACTATCACTGGGGATCAACCGATGCCATCAGGAATCTGATGAATATGCATACAGACGATACGCGGCCCCTGGCTGAGCTCTGGATGGGTGCCCATGAGTCCGCACCAAGCGGCATAGTCATCAATGACACACTGGAACCGCTTACACACTGTATTGCCCGGAATCCCGAGTCCATTCTCGGCACACATTGCAGGAAACGATTTGGCGACACACTACCCTATCTTTTTAAAGTTCTTTCCGCTGCACACCCGCTTTCAATACAGGTACATCCCGATATACAACGTGCCCGGAAAGGCTTTGAACGGGAAAACCGTGATCAGATACCCCTGGATGCTCCAAACCGGAACTACAAGGATCCAAACCACAAACCGGAACTCCTGGCCGCACTAACCCGGTTTACCGCGCTGTGCGGGTTCAGACCGGTCGAAGAAACAGCAATGCTCTTCAGAAAAACCGGTATTCGTGAACTGCTGCCTGCTGTCGCCGCACTTGAATCAACCGGAGATTACCGCCTGTTGCTGGAACACATCTGGAGCAGTGACCGGACAACCGAAACGGCAATTCTTGAACAACTGTCCCTTCTTGTTTCTGATACACCCGAAATACCCGTCAGCGAGGCAGAGAAACATCCCTTTGCCGCGGTTCAACACCTTGTTTCAGAATACGGCGGCGACATTGGTGTACTCGCACCGCTGTATCTCAATACGGTTACCCTTGAACCCGGTGAAGCCCTTTTTCTGCCTGCGGGTATATTACATTCATATATTCAGGGAACAGGACTGGAGCTTATGGCAAACTCGGATAATGTGTTGCGTGGCGGACTTACGTCAAAATATATTGATATTCCGGAAGTTCTTTCTGCCATTATACCGCATGCTCATACCCCGGCACGGCTCATTCCGGTTCGCACCGCTTCTCGTTCCGTATATCCAACCCCTGCTAAAGAATTCGAGCTTTCAATACTTGAACCGGATTGCGGGAACATTGAACTTGACATTACCACTCCGTCGATCATGGTGATCCTGTATGATGACATTACAATATCCGGTACGTCCGGCACACAAACGGCGATCCCGCGGGGAGCATCCCTTTTTCTGCCGGCGTATGCCGGGTCCGTAACCATATCGGGAACCGGCACCGTGTATCTTGCCTCTGTTCCGGAGAATGCCGCATGACCATTTGGGTAGATGCCGATTCCTGTCCAGTCCCGGTTCGCGATCTGATTTGCCGCGCCGGGAAACGTCTTTCAGTCCCGGTCATATACGTAGCAAACCGCGACATACCCCGCTGTGAGGATTACCCCGTTACCATGATACGTGCCGACAGCACGCCGGATGCTGCAGATGATTACATTGTTGATCATGCCGTAACCGGTGACCTGGTAATAACACGGGATATACCGCTTGCCAATCGGCTTGTCGAAAATACTGTACAGGTCATTAATGACCGGGGAACCGTGTATACAACCGAAAATATAAGCGAGCGCCTTTCGATGCGAAATTTCATGCTTGAACTGTATTCAAACGGATTCGCACCAGAAAAAATCGGGCAATTCGGGAAACGGGAGCTTAAAGATTTTGCAAATGCACTTGATCGCGAACTGACACGATTGATCAGGCAGTTTCCTCAACATCAGGGAAACGTTCCTTGATAGCTTTTATATTGGGGAGAATCTCGAAGAATGCATCAACGACACCGGGATCAAACTTCTTGCCCCGCTGACTCCTGATTTCTTCAAGAACCTTGTCTTCCTCCCAGGGCTCCTTATATACCCGTTTGCAGGAAAGTGCATCATAGACATCGGCAAGGGCAACGATTCTTCCGGATATCGGAATTTCTTCTCCCTTGAGCCCCCGGGCCTTTCCTGCTTTTTTTGATACATCGGCCATGGTTCCTGACTCAAAATTTATTTTGCCGGGGTACCCGGATCCGTCCCAGTTTTCATGATGGGTTAACGCCACATCCCGTGCGACACGGTCAACGGGAGACTCAATCTCATTGAAGAGCCGGGCGCCAAGCCAGGTATGTCCCTGCATGACACGGTATTCCTCTTCGGTAAACCGTGCAGGTTTTTTGAGGATGAGATCTGAAATGGCGACCTTCCCCACATCATGCAGCATGGCGGCAATTTTAAGGGTATCCCGGAATTTCTTGCTCTCGTTCTCATCAATTGAATTATTGAAAGCCCAACGGTCATATATTTCCACAGCAAAGCTTGAAACCCGGTTAACATGGGGGCCGGTTTCCTTTGGATCGCGAAGTTCTGACATGCGAATCATGCGAAGAACCATTGAACGGGTCAGATGTGCATGCTCAAGCGCAACCGTGGCATTGGATGCAAAATGACTGATATAGAGTTCATCATCCTTGTCGAAGTAAATGACATTCCCGTCATCATCAAGCGCATTGAGTACCTGCAGCACACCCAGGATGCGGCCGGCCGAAGTACGGAGCGGAATGGTCAGGTTTGATTTTGTTCGGTAACCGGAAACAACATCACTCTGACGACCGAATTTATACGGTTTTTGGGGGGAAATGTCATACACATCATGTTCGTTTACCAGCTGGTTTGTCAGGGCGCTGTACCCGGCAATTGTTGTCTCGTTAATGGGAAAGGAAAAGTAGGAATGGACGATCTTCTGTCCGGGGGGAAGCTGCTTCTGGAGGGTATCATTCTGGGCATAATGTATGGCAAGACGATCACCGTCGCGTACATAAATTGAACCGGCATCTGCCCGTACAACCTTGCGTGCCTCCGTCAGTATCTGCTCCATGAGCACATCAACGTCCTGAATTTTATTCAGATGGGCTTCTGTTTCAATGATTCCGGATAGTATTTCTTCTCTGGAAAACTGTTTGTTGGACATCGGGAAATACTCCTGTGATTCGTCTCTGGACTTTCATTCTAGTACACTTTTTTTTTTGCGTCCAGTATGATTCTCGTGATATACTGTACATCATGATACAGAATGTTTCACATATAGAAAAAGAGTTCTTGATAAAATCTGCCATTCAGACTGAACAACCCGTCCGCTTTCACGGAGTTTCAACTGCGGGAACGGGTCTTATCAAAACGGTAGACCGCGAATCGCTGTGCATTACCCTCCTCGATACGCTTGACAATGCCTGTTTCTCCATTTGTGAACGGTTAACCGGTTACTTTGACTGTCACGGAAAAACATATGCCTTTGAATCAACGGTTCGGGATTCACGCGACCGTGAAGTCCGTATTGATGTTCCGAGCCAGCTTATCCGCAGCCTTCAACGGAAATTCATCCGGGTAAAGAAGCCGCGTGATGTACAGGTGCTGTTCCGCCTTCCGAATGAAGACATCAATCTGTCGTATCCGGTATGCCCTGAATATATCAGTATTGATGATCTTGACCTTTCATCCGACTTCCGGGGAAAAACCCTTCCCGAAGTTATTGCACGGTTTAAACGTGATGTTGCACTCAGATCATCCGAGAACACCATCATCATGTTCCGTACCCGACAACCGTCCCGTTTTGAAGAGGTTCTTGTAAGTGAAACCGGCAAGGTTCTCTTCATTCCGTCAACATCCTCAACCTTGCCCAAAACCGACCCGTATCCCGAAGGCAGAATAATTACAGAACAGACAGAAGAAACGTTTGAAGATCCCAATTTCTTTGTGGAGGGTTCGCGTTTCGAAAAACTGCTTGCCGAAAAAAAGAGTCAGGGAATATCATCGGAAATTTGGTGTCCGGTTGTATACTATCAGTATGTCGTCGGGTATATCTTCATTTCCAACAGGAATGGCGAGTCTTTTGATATTACCATGGTGGACTATCTGTGGGATTTTTCGCGGATACTTGCCTGGTATCTGCGGGAGACGGGATATTTTAACGCAGAAGCAGAACCGACACGAGCACCCGGACATGAGCCACATATTCTTGACATGAGCCCGGGAGGAATGCTTTTTTCCTTGCCAAAAAAGGAAATACGCACACCAATACGGGAAGGTTCCGCGTTTTCACTTGAAATTGCTACCAGAAAACGAAGCGAGCCCATTTGCTGCTCGGCACGGGTTATTCGCCGTTTTGAGGAAAGCGAATCCATTACCTATGGAACATCCTTCGTCAATCTTTCTGCACAAGACATGATGAACCTGTACGAAATTCTGTACCGGAGGCCATACCAGAGCGGTGAAAATCTCGGATTTGAAAGTTCCTGATCTGCTCACCCACTTTTTTTCAGCAAGGCAAAGAACAACGGTCCCGCACCTGCCGAACGATCCGGCATGATTATCGTTCCGTATTCGGTGTGTTCAGGCTGGTGATGTGCCAGATCGGCATGACCATCCCGCACCGGTATCCTGATTTCTGCATCAGGGTACTTCCGGAGCAACTTGCGGATGGCGCCGTCATTTTCATCGGGCGAAAGCGCGCAGGTTGCGTACACCAGGTATCCTCCCGGAGCCAGTACCAGCCATGCGCCTGAAAGCAAGGCCCATTGACGGAAAGAAAGATTCCGAATCCGGGCAGGAGACCATTCAGCGAGATGTTTTGGTGAACCGAGAACATGGCGTTCCGAAGAACAGGGAGCATCAAGCAAAATGCGGTCACGCGATGCGCTCTCGTGACGCGACCAACGGCTGGCATCGTATCCGGTTATCTGTATGCGGTCCAGAACAGACGCCAACCGCGTACGGCGATCACGTGAAAACTCGTTTGCCGTTATTGTTGCACCGTCACCAAGGGAAGAAGCAAGTACGAGCGTTTTACCGCCGGGAGCCGCACACATATCCAGGATGGTATTGCCACCAGCGGGCAGAGCCCGCGCTGCAGCGACACTGCCGCTATCAAGATAATATGGCTCACGCAGGTTTTCATTCCATCCTGTTTGACTGGGGGCCTCACACAGAGCCTGGCGAAGTGGCAGCCATCGATCTCCAAAGAGAGTCTGATAGTACTGTTCAAATGCTTCTGCTCCCCGGACTCCCCCGCCTTTTTTCATTGATCTTCTCCGGGAAACGCCTGCCAGAGGGTATCGGCACCTATAACCGGTGCAGTAACGGTAAGGCGGTCACCGGTTACCGGATGGGTACACTGCAGACGACGGGCATGAAGGCGAATTCCCCCACCCGGTTCACTCCGCTTCGCCCCATATTTGAGATCTCCCTTTATCGGCATACCGGCAGCAGCAAGCTGTGCCCGAATCTGATGGGTTCTCCCGGTCTCGGGATACACCCGGATGCAGGCATAGCGGTCGGTAAAACCGGCAGTATCCCAGGCAAGTACTGCCCGTTTATATCCTTTTTCACGTCGTGTCGCCGGACAAAGCACGGCTTTTTGCCGCCTCCGGTCAAAAAGAAGGCCGTGTTCAAGCCTGCCGCTTTGTACAAAAGCATCCCTGGAAACCATTTCAACAATGGCATCATACCGTTTGGTTATATGCCCGTTGTTGAATTCTTCCGTAAAGAAAGCTGATGTATCACGGTTAAAGCTTAACAAGAGACAGCCGGAAACAGGACGATCAATACGATGAACCGGTTGAATGTAGGGTAAAGACGTTGCCAGAGCCTTCTCGAGAAGAGGGCGTACCGAATTTATTATTGAAGAAGAATCCCCGGTCGATTCGCAAATTTCCCCAATCAATTTGTTTACTACTGCAAAGGATGAATCACAATACAGAATACGGTCATCAGTCATGTTCATGCGAATTCTCCAAAATCAGTGTGGCCTGTTTTCCCGCTTCGATAAAATCCTGTGTGCAAAATGAACTGGTACTTGCAACAGTATCCCGGCCCAGCCGTGAACGGGCATATCGCTGCCGTGCAGTATGCACAATGCCGGTATCGAACTTTGCGTGAAGTATGGATACAACAGCCTCTTCAAGTCTCCGGTCAAACACTGCGTCCTTCCGGGCTTCCGCTTCAATGGCGGAAACGATCGCCTGGATATCAGTATCCGATGTCATAACCATATCACAACCAGAGCGGATTGCCTGCACCGCATTCTCTGCAGAGGAAGAGCCCCCATCAGCAAGTGCACCCATTGAAATATCATCGGTTATAACGAGACCGGAAAAAGCATCCCCGTTTCGGAGCATACCGGTAACACCGGCAGGAGAAAGACAAAAGGGCACGTCCGGGTCAAGGGTTGTCAGCCGAATATGAGACAGGAGAACAGCAGGAGCCCCACGTGCAAAAAGGGTTCGAAACGGATACCGATATACTGAATCAAACTCTTCGTCCGGTATGTCAAGAGAGCTGGAGAAGGAATGCGGATCGGCATCCGTGTTTCCGGGATAATGTTTGAGAACCGGAAGTACACCTGACCGGCGATACCCGCGTACAGCCGCGGCAGCATACGCAATAACACGGTCAGGATCGGAATCGAAAGCCCGGCTGGCAAGAAACTGTGCATTAGAGGGAGAAAGTACTTCGGCAACCGGTGCAAGATTCATGGTAAACCCCAACAACCGGAGTTGCGTACCGGAATACGCATAGAGTTTTTCGGTTTGATCCACCGGCAGGGTCCGTGAAATGCGGGCCGCAGACGGAAGCGATGAGGTAATTCCCGAAAGGCGAAAAACACTGCCACCCTCATGATCAATGGCAAAAAAAGGAGTCACGGACCCGCCCGTGACACCGAAAGCATGAGAACAGGAAGCGAGGTACGCATGCACCTTTTCGGGAGTGTCTGCAATGTTATAGCCGAAGAGGAGTATTGCTCCGGGGACAATCCCTTCAAAATGAGCCCATAAGTGCGGCGGAAAGGTATTTTTTCCATCAATACCGGTCATGAGTACCTGTGCTGCCCGTTGCCGTTGCGTGAGGCTTGTAGCAAGCGTTTCAGCTTCACGGAAAAGCCATTGCTCGGGGGTATATGCAGTGACGACAAGCTCGGGCAGGGGTTCCCGCGAGCAAGAAATGATCAGAACGAGACATAGAATTGATGGAACGGAGAATCCTTTCATAAATACAAAATACTCTTTCCTGAAAAAAAAGCCGCCTGGCAAATTTCACCACCTGAATGGGTATACATTCAGGTAGTCAGTTCGCCCGGGCGGCCTTCTCAATTGTTACCGGGGTATGCCCCGTATCAGTGCGCGACCTGGGTGAGCACCTTTGCGGCAGCTTCAGCGTAGGTCGAGATGAA
>CAZGQQ010000004.1:0-48039 GCA_964527175.1 uncultured Treponema sp. | reverse complement strand
GGAGCGGCACCCATTCCCCCCATGTCGACACCTGCCAACAGGGCATCAATCTCGTCTTGAGATATGGAACCGTCACTCATATGCATCCTCTCCTTCTACCGATAATTCTTCAAACTCTTCCTGTTCAATATCGGCAAGCTTTTTAAGTACTTGAACCGCAACCTTCTTGCCGATTACACCGGCCTGGCAGAGAAATTTTTTCTTGTTTCCCACACTGAGCGAGAACGGGTCGCCTACCCTGACATTGGTCAGCCGGACAACATCCCCTACCCTGAGGTTCAGAACATCCCGAACAGGAAGATTTATGGAGCCGATTTCGGCAACAACGTCCATATCTACAGTGGACAATTTTTCCTTGAGAACACCCATGTACTGGGTTGTCGAGCTTCTTCGCACCGACGAAAACCAGAACTGGCTGGACAATTTTGATATGATCGGTTCAATGGTGATATAGGGAATGCAAAAGTTCATCATTCCCTCTTCCTCACCGACCTTGGTTTCCAGCGTTACCAGTACAACCATTTCTGACGGCGGAACAATCTGCGCAAACTGGGGATTCGTTTCTATCTGTCCGAGCCGGGGGCGAAGATCGATAACCTGTGTCCATGCCTCTCTCATGTTGGCAAGGATACGGACTATGATGCCTTCCATAACCGACTGTTCGATATCCGTCAGATCCCGCTGTACCTTGGTTCCCTGTCCGGTACCGCCAAACAGGCGGTCAATGATTGAAAAGGTAACCGACGGATCAATTTCAAGAATTGCATTTCCCTTGAGCGGATCCATATTGATGACCGCAAGTGTTGTCGGTGTGGGAATTGAGCGGATAAACTCTTCATAGGTGAGCTGATCCACCGATGCAACATGAACATGCGCCATGCTTCGCAGCTGTGCGGATAGTGCGGTAGTGGTAAGACGCGCAAACGTTTCATGCATGATGGAAACGGTACGGATCTGTTCTTTCGAGAATTTGTCAGGTCGTTTAAAGTCGTAGATCTTGATCTTCCGCGTATCGTTGACCGGCCGAAAATCTTCGGTTTCCGTATCCCCGGCACTTATTGCGGTGAGCAGCTGATCAATCTCATCCTGTGAAAGAACTTCAGTCATGGCATCCTTTATTGTTCAATTATTTCGTACTTGGTAAAACGCACATCCTTGATTCTGGATTTGGAAAGGATGTTATCGTTTATCTGATTACGAATTTCAATCTTGATCTTTTCTTCGTTCTTCAATTCCATGGCCGTTTTACCCTGAAGGAATGACCTGAGGAAGTCTTTTATTTCTACAATGCGGGCACTGAGTTCTGCCGGAGTGGTCTTGTCATCTGCAGTATATCCGAGCGCAACTTCTGCGACAACAGAAGCGGGTATTTCATCATTGGTTCTGGTCTGGATTACCCCGATAGGTTCACGGTACCACTGGAGGATTTCCTTGACACCGGTATATTCTTCAGAAATCGGTACCGTTGTCATGTTTTTTCCCGAGCCGCTTATTATATTTACCGTAATAACCACAATGGTTACGATGAATATGAGCGCGGCCACTACAATGGCAATCCATTTCAACAGTTGTGGAATGAGTCCGCTGATCTTTCGTCCACCGGCTTCCGTTGTTCCGACGTCACCGCCTTCCAGGTTGATATCGTCTTGATCACTCATAGCGTTCATCCTTTTTTAGGCTACATGATAGCATTAAAAATGCCCCTCGTCCAGAATAATAATATCTACACGCCGATTATAGGCCCTGCCTTCGGCGGTATCGTTCGTAAATACGGGCCGGGTATCCGCATAACCGGCGACAGAAAAACGTGATTCTTCCGCTCCAAAGTCGGTCAGGTAGTGCAGAACATTGACAGCACGAGCTGAAGAAAGCTCCCAGTTGCTCGGCCATTGCTCCGGATCGGTATCACCCGAATCGGTATGTCCCTCAATCCTGAATCTCCTCGGCCGGCCCTCCTGATCCTTGAGCGACGGATCTGCGAGAAACTGGCTTATTTTAAGCAATGATTCACGGGTTTCATTGATATTGAGCTCGGCACTCGCTGTTTCAAAAAACGAGTCTGCCGCAAGGGTGATAACGAGTCCGCGTTCATCGCTGGTAATGCTGATTTTGTTGGTTTTTACTTCCGGTGCAAAAAGACTGACCGCACGCTTGACCGCAAGACCAAGGGACTTCCCTTTCACTGTTGAAGGAAGCGAGTTTATGTTGTTTCCAAGATCGGAAAGACGACCTGCTGCGAGAGACTGCCCCCCGCCGGTTGCCTCGTTGCTTATTGACGCGGTCATGGTGGCAAGTTGTGTTACATCGGCCTCGGACGGATCATACAGCATGACAAAGAAACACAGAACCAGGGTAATCATGTCCGCGTAGGTGTTGAGCCAGAGAGTCTTTGATTCTGACGGTGCCCGTTTCTTCTTTGCCATACCTGTTCCTAATCCTTCATGACGTCGGATTCAATAGCACGCCGGTCTTTCGGTGAAAGATACGTCAGCATCTTCTGTGCAAGAATGCGGGGATTATCCCCTGCCTGGATTGAAAGCACCCCTTCTATGATCATTTCACGGGCTTTTGCTTCCATGTTGTTGTGATAGGTCAGCTTGCCGGCCATCGGAACAAAGAGCCAGTTCTGCATTACCGAACCATACAGGGTGGTAACCAGCGCGACCGCCATGTTGGGACCGAGCGAGCTCTTGTCCTCAAGGTTCGTCAACATACCGATAAGACCGATAACGGTACCAAGCATTCCGAAACCGGGAGCAAGGGTTGCCCAGGAGTTGACCAGGGTAACCCAGGTATTATGCCGGGCTTCCATCTGGTTCAGTTCGTTTTCCATCAGCGTTCGTATTATTTCGCCGTCGGTACCGTCTACCACGAGACGGAGACCGTTGCGCATGAATTCATCATCAAGATCCTGAATTTCTTCTTCCAGGGCCAGGATACCCTCACGTCGTGCTTTTTCCGAAAAGGAGACAAGCTTCTGAACCAGTGCTTTTTCGCCGTAATCGTAGGTTTTAAAAACCCGCCCCATTATTTTGAATATTCCGATAACATAGGATAGCGGATATGTCAGATACAAACACATGTACGAACCGCCGGCAGTGATGAACAGCGACGGAATGTGTATAAGGCTCCCGAGTGATCCATTGAGGAAGGCACCGAACATGACGACGCCGAGTCCGCCAAACAACCCGATCCATGATGCAATATCCATAGAATCCTACTCCTCGTTCTTGAATGCGCCTATCTGGCGGCGGTACTCGACAATACGGTCTATGACATCCTCGGGCGATTCCCGGACAACAACACGTTTTCCTGAAAGCATGACCAGTGTTACGTCGGGATTCGTTTCAATTGCTTCTATCTGATGAGGATTGATCCAGTACTGTTTGCCGTTCAACTGTGTTACCGCTATCATTTTTTCCTTATGTCAGGTAAGGGACGGAGTATTTTACCATACGGTTACCTACTCCGTCCACCTGTTACGATTTTTACCGCTTCAGATTCATTACCGTTTCAAGCATGGTATCAGAAGTCTGAATTGTCTTGGAATTGGCCTGGAATCCCCGCTGTGTCACGATCATGTCGGTAAACTGTTCGGTAAGATCCACATTGCTCATTTCAAGAGCACCGGCTATGAGTTTGCCCTTCCCTGCAACACCGGATACGCCAATGTTCGCAAGACCCGAATTGTTTGACTGCACATAGGTATTCTCGCCGGCTTTTTCAAGACCGCCCTGATTGGAGAATGTCGCCAGTGCAATCTGACCAAGGGTCCGGTTCGCACCGTTTGAATACACACCGGTGATAACACCGCTCTGGTCAATCTTGAAGTTTTCAAGGTATCCCATGGTAAACCCGTCCTGTTCATACGCCTTGGTAGAGCTCTTTTCGCTGAACTGGGTTATCGTGTTGCGCACGCTTCCGATTTCACCAAGATTGATGTCAAAGGTCTGCCGGGTCGGGGCACCGGTTTCATCAGGATCGGCACCCGGTACGTTGAACGAAGCCTGTATTACAACCTGACCGGCGTCCGGGCTGGTATTGCCCGCAGTATCCACAACACCGGCAAGCATGCCGTTATTGTCAAACTGGACGATGAAGGTATTACCGGTTCCGTCAGTGGTACCAACACCTACCCGCGTTTCCGTTCCGGCCGGATCCTGGGGATTCACGTTGACCGATGCCTGCCACTGGTTATTGGTTCCCGGAACCCGGGTAAAGTTGATGTTCAGATTATGAGTCTGACCAAACTCGTCGTACACCTGGAATTCGGTACTCCAGGTTGACATCAGGATGTCTGCCTGTGAAGCACCTTCCTGAATTTCGGGGAGACGCTTGTCGAGGTTACAGGCATAATTGACCATACTGGTTGCTTTAGCGTCAATCTTCGAGCCGACGGGAATCACGAGATCCTCAGGCTGTGCAGACGTATTGAGGATCAGCTGACCGTCAATATCCTGCGCCATCCAGCCCTGTACCCGCATACCGTTCGCAGGATTTACCAGAGTTCCCTCGTTATCGAGGCCGAACGTTCCGGCACGGGTATAGAAGGATTTTTCTCCGGACTTCATGACGAAGAATCCGTTCCCCTGTATCGCGACATCGGTTTGAACACCGGTGGTCTGCAGGGACCCTTGCGTGTGAATGGTATCAATGCTGGCAATGTTCATACCGAGTCCCACTTCCTTGGGGTTTACACCGCCAAGTTCGTCGGTCGGCTTTGCCGCGCCGGAAAGCTGCTGGGAAAGAAGGTCCTGAAAATTGACCCTGCCCCGCTTGAATCCGGTGGTATTGACGTTCGAAATGTTATTTCCTATCACGTCCATGCGTGTCTGGTGGTTTTGCATTCCGGAAACACCGGAATAAAGGGATCTCATCATGGCTGTTCACCTCCGTTGGATGCGTATACGGTCTTTACCGACGACCAGTCGTGCCAGGTTCCGTTTACCAGTACCTGCGGGAAGTCCCCGCGGGAAGCGGCCATTATCGTACCGGAAACAATAGCATCACCCGATTCGATATCCACGGCTTTTCCCACCGCGGATGCTGCCTCCGAGCTGCCCATCATGGATGCAATTTTGGTAAAACTGCTGGACATGTTGGTCATCTGCTCAAGGCTCGAAAATTGCGCCATCTGCGCAATGAACTGGGTATCCTCCATCGGTGCAGTCGGATCCTGATGGGTCAGCTGCGTGATGAGGAGCTGTAAAAAATCATCCTTGCCGAGTTCTGTCTTGGGGGTCCTTCCGTTGACCGCAAGCGTCTTGTTGAACGAATCAACCTGGAGTTGGGTAAGGGTTTTCTCCTGTGAGCTCATTGCTGTGCTCCCCAACATTGATCCAATATCCATTCTTGCCTCACCTCCAAGACCCGTTTGGGTCTCAAAAAAACTTATGCAAACAAATTCACGGCGCGCGTACCATTGGTACCGTACGCACTCATTACCCTATCGGCTGTTTCCGTCCCGGACATTACATCGGGGATGGATTGCGCGTAAAAAGGTGCACGAACCGCCGCTTCCTGTTGTTCCGCGGCAAACTCTGCCTGATCTTTTCCGGACCATGACAAGTTGAATCCGGCGGTATCGAAGCCGCCTTCACGGAATGCGTCCGAAAGCCCCTCGAGGTTTTCGCTGAACGCGTCGTAGGCCTCTTTTGAGTCCACCACGATACGTCCGGAAATTTTGCGGTCCGAACCGAGTTCCAGGCTGATGCGCACATTGCCGAGCGTTTCAGGATGCAGGGTAAGCCGGATCGTTCCGGTGTTGTTATCCCGGAGCACAATCTGACCCGCCCGTACAAAGTCCCGGGCACCCTCATTCACTTCTTTCGCGAGAAACGCGGAGAAACTTTGCCCGTCGGCAGCCGGATTTGTGTATAGGCTTGCGGTTGTCGTTCCCTGACGGGGGTTGTTTCCGTCAGAGCGGAACGTGATGCTCATGTCCGCGGTGCCGTCTCCGTTGTCGCGCACAGTAGTATCCGCCGCGGGAGATTCAATCCGTTCCCGGACCGCTTCCGCCTGAATACGTTCGTCGCGAACGTTGATAGCCGCTGATCGGTTGCGCCGGGCGGTTTTATCAACCTTTCCCCGACTCTCGCGTTCCGCCTCGGGACCGTCAGTCTTCTGTTCGGCCTTTTGGAGGGGCGACGCCACAAGCGTCAGCTGTTCCCCGGAAGCGCGTTCAGCGATCTGTTCCGCCGGTACCGTCTGTCCCGGTTGGGCCGCGGTTTCAATGCCGGCTTCCGGCAACCGTTCTCCGGCTTCCTGTAAGGCCTGGCGGATTACATCTGCTCCGCCTTCTTCCGGCAACGCGGCCTTGAGCGGATCACGGAGCGTGGTCCCGCCCAGCAATGAGGCGGTCAGAGCTTCCGCATCTTCAATGCCCTTTTTTGTTTTACTGCCCGCGGCTTTCAGCCCGGCAGATCCCGGTTTTATAAGGGTGTCCATCTCACCCGGAACCAAGTGGTTCCCTGCTCCTCTTCCGGCATCTCGTATGGCACGCGACAGGGTCTGTCCGTCCAATCCTTCCATGGAACCGGCAAGCATCTTCTGGATGATTGCGAGGAATGAAGTTCCGTTTCGTGCAGTTTCCGCTCCCTTTTCACCGTTCAGCAGTGCAAGCAACGCCCCCTGCGGACCCTTGAGGCCCTTGGCACCGGATTCACCGCGGGGTGCATGTACCTGAACGTCGAGCGTTTGCATCACGTACGTACCTCCACAAAGAGTTAACGTCAGGGCTGTGTTTTATAAAAACGCAATCCTGCACTTCAATTGTCGAGAGAAAGAGGTAATGAGTTGAATCAATTTTTCGGTATCAGTACAGCGAAAGGGGTTTGTTTGCCATTTTCCGCTGTATTTCAGCGGCACGATCTGGCGGCATGAGGGAAAACCAGTACGCAACGGATGAGCCGCGGCCTGCTTCAGCAGCAAGGGAGTCGGCCATGCGGAGCACGTCTATGACATCCTGGTCATCCATGGCAAGCAGGTTATCCACCGCATTGCGCGGGGGCATACCATTCATGTATTCAGCAATTTTCCGGATATTCGCGTTACGGTCATCAGTCTGCTGCATGATTTCCGCAAAGGTACGTTCCCGTTCTTCCACGGAAACAAGCCGGTCATCGAGTTCCTGCGCCATTTGCAGTATCTCGTTTTCTTTTCGTTGAAGGTCTGCTTCACGATTGTCCAGCTCCTGGACGCGAAGTTCAACCGACTCAAGCCGCTTAGCGAAACGGTCGGAATCCAGGTCTCCCGGTTCACCGGGAAGCGTTGATACACCGGAACGGGTTTCAATACCAAAAAGGGAATACAACGGAGAAAAGAAGCGGCGGGATTCAACAATACCGAGATAATCAAACCAGAGAATTCCTCCGGCGCCAAGCAGTGTAATCAAAATGACGAGAACAATAACTCTGCCGATGGTACCGTTTACAGCCACAACATTCTCCTTAGACAGCCAGTATAACCGTAGTACTCGCGTCTGTACAAGTGTCTTTTTCTCCAATATAGTGGTGGACACATGAAGAACGACTACCGCAGAGAGCTCAACAACGAACAATACACCGCGGTTACCGCCATTGACGGACCGGTGCTCATCATAGCCGGAGCGGGATCCGGAAAAACCCGGGTGATCACCTACCGTATGGCCCATATGCTGGAATCTGGTATACCGCAATCGCAGATTCTGGCGCTGACATTCACCAACAAGGCTGCCCGTGAAATGGCTGAACGGGTCAAGGAACGAACCGGCAAGAAACTTCAAATGCTCACCGTGAGCACCTTTCACGCGTTCGGCGTGCGCATTCTCCGTGAAGACATCCATCGTCTCGGCTGGCGTGACAATTTCAGCATATACGACGATGTTGACCGCAATCAGCTCATCAAGGATGCAGGCCGTGAACTCGGATTCACCCAGGACGCGCTTGATGTATACATGATCGGCAACCTTTTTTCAAACATCAAGATGGGCCGATGGAATTGGGAAAGCGCCAATGACCAGTATCGGGGATTGTTCGAAGAATACCAGCAGGGTCTCAAACTGTACAACGCGGTTGATTTTGACGATCTCATCCTCCTTCCGATCCGGCTGTTCAGCGAACATCCGGAAGTTCTGGAAAAATACCGCGAACGGTACAAATACCTCATGGTGGATGAGTTTCAGGACACGAGCATCCAGCAGTATCACTTCATGCGGTTTCTTGCAGACCGGAATATCTGCGTTGTGGGTGACGATGATCAGTCCATCTATTCCTGGCGCGGCGCAAGCTACGAGAACATCCGCATGTTTGAACGCGACTTCCCCGATCTTCTGGAAATAAAACTGGAACAGAATTACCGCTCCACCGGAACCATTCTTGCCGCAGCGAATGGCGTAATCGCGAACAATACCAACCGCAAGGTGAAAGCGCTCTGGTCCGGTAATGATTCGGGCAAGCCGGTTGAAATCTGCATACCGGCCAATGAAACCGAAGAAGCCGACTTTGTAGCAGACATGATACAGACCATACGCATGAAGGAAAAACGCAAGTATGACGATTTTGGTGTACTCATTCGAACCAATTCCCTGAGCCGGGCCATTGAAGAGGCATTTCTCGAACAGAACATACCCTACCTCATGTCGGGCGGAACAAGTTTTTTCCAGCGGAAGGAAATCAAGGACATCATCAGCTACCTTCGCGTTATCGCGAACCCCGACGATGACATTAATTTGCTGCGCATCATCAATACACCACGACGTGGACTCGGCAAGAAAACAATTGAGCAGATATCTGCCATTGCGACGGCACGTTCCTGTTCAATCTGGACCGCCATGGACCAGCTTCTCAAAGAAGGCGAATCTGACTTCAAGGAAAAGTCAAAAGCTGATCTCGAAGAATTTGTCACATTCATTGGAGAACAGCGGAACATCATGCTTTCGGGAAAAGACCTGTCAAACAAGGTCAAAAAAATGGTAGACGCGATTGATTACTGGAGCTATCTGGTTCAGGAATACCAGAAGAACGAGAAAGCAGCGCGATACAAGTTTCTCAATATCGACAGTCTCATCAATTCAATCTCCACCTGGGAAAAGGATCCCGATAATTTCAAGACCTCTCTGTATGATTACCTGAACCGGATTACGCTTATAAGCCGTGATGACCTTGAAGATGATGCCGACAAGGGCAAGGTTAACCTCATGACCATTCATGCGGCAAAGGGACTCGAATTTCCGGTTGTATTCATCGTTGGCGCCGAAGACGGTATTATTCCCCATGCACGCAGTGTTGAGGAAGGAGACGGCAATATTGAGGAAGAGAGGCGGCTGTTCTATGTCGCCATAACCCGCGCCCGTGACAAACTGTTCATATCAAGTTGTCAACACCGTCGAAAAATGGGCGGAACGGTTGAGTGTACGCCTTCCCCGTTTTTACAGGAGATTCCACCGGCACTCGTTGAGTACCATGAACCGAGCCGGCCGGTTGAAACAGATGAGGCGATCGACATTCTGGCAAAAATGAAAGAAAAATTCTCGCTCTAGCGAAATGACAACCGTCCTGAACGGTCTACAAACAGGAAATACTCGGTACCGGTCTGGAATTCCCGCAAGACTGCCCGTCCCTGGCGAAAACGTCCCGTACGGGTCGATACCCACAAACCGTGCCGGGCAAGAAAGAACAGCCGGCGGAGGGCACTGCGCTCCCGGGATGAAATTCCGATCCTTTCGTAAAGCGCAGGAAAATCTGAACGGTCATAGTACCGGGTAATGGGGATTCCCTGCCCTGCCCGTGTTTCGTCGGTACGCACCGTGAGCGGAAATACAATGTTTCCGGTCCCACTTTGTATCACGAGCGCTTCTATACTGATTTCCCATCCGGGCCATGAGCGTTCAACGGTGTTGAGCACCGTCCAGTCTGCAGTATACAAGGCAAGACGGGCACTGATGGTATCGCTTCCCCGGCCGTACACCGTTATGGAAATGGGCAGTATTTCATCACGCAAGGCAAAGCGGGAAAGAACCCTGACCGGCATGAAAACATGCAAAACAAGGAATAATCCGGCGATAACGGTGCTCAGGATAACAGAAACAGTAACAAAAAAAGGTATCGTTCCCTTCCGCGCGGGCATCACAGCTCCAGCTCCATTTGATCCGCTCGCGTCCCGTTCTTTGGTACCGTTCTTGTTCCCGCGGCAACGTTATTCCGGGTAAGTGCGAAAAAGGAATCCTCATCGAGAACCGGTATGCCCAATTCCCGCGCCTTCCTGTTTTTGGCTGAACTGGATGCCGGATCATTGGTTACCAGGTATGAAAGATCACGGGTAACCGATGTTTTTGCCGAACCTCCGAGAGATTTGACCAGCGCTTCTGCTTCGTTCCGTTTCATGGCCGAAAGTTCACCGGTAAAACAGAACGATTGTCCGGCCAGAGGCCCCTTTCGTACCGGCCCGGTTATCGTGATGTACCCCGAATCAATGAGCGCTGTCATTTGCGGCCGGAGCACGGCCAATTGACTGACCAGCGTCTGTGCCATTGCCGAACCAAATTGATACACCGCTTCAAGCTCCGTTTCGGTTGCTGCAAACAATTTATCCAGCGTGTCGTACCCTGCCGCAACCAGTTTATCCATCATGGTCACCCCGATCCCCTCAATGTCAAAACCGGCAATAAACTCGGAAAGGGTAACGGTCCTTTTTGCATCACGCGCGCGAAGAACCCGCTCTGCACTTTGTTGGCCCATGCGTTCCATTGCAGCCAACTCGGCTACAGTAAGGGTGTACAAATCAGCTATCGAGCGTATACGGCCGGTATCAAACAGTCGCCGTACAAGATTCTCGCCAAAGGAGCGGATATCCAGAACACCAATCCACTTTTCAAGGCGATGATGCAGCCGCTTGGGGCACTCGGTATTCGGACAATACAGACGCGTTCCTTCATCGGACAATTTGGTTCCGCATACGGAACAGGTATCCGGCTGCCCTATGGCACGGGTGCCGGGAGGGTTTTCTACCAGAGCTTCGATTTTTGGTATTATCTCGCCACGTTTGGTGACCACTACCCGGCTGCCTATCCGCAAACCAAGCTCGGCAATACAGTTTGGATTAACCAGATTTGCACGCTGTACGGTAGTTCCGGCGAGACGCACCGGCTCAATGCGGGCAATTGGGGTATAGGTCGCCCCGGATTCACTCCAGAATACATCCAGAAGTACTGTAACCGCTTCTTCAAGACTGAATTTGAAGGCTATCTGTTTTTCGGGGCGGGATCGTGAAAGATCGGCCGGATCAATCTCGCGCCCTTTTACAACCAGTCCGTCAATATCAAAGGGAAGTTCCGGCCGCAGATCCATGACTTTTGCCCGGTATTCGATAACGGACACCGCTCCGTTACAAATTTCTGTATGTACCACCGAAAACCCGCATTCGGCGAGCCAGTCAAGTTTTTCCGTTTCATCGGCAAAGGGGGTATGTCCGGTAAATGGGCTACCGGGCATTCCGGGAGCCGCGTCGTAACACATCACCTGGAGATATTCACTTCCGGTGCCGTCCTTGCGTTTCATGAGACCGTTCGCTGCATTGCGGCAATTAGCCTTGTCCGGAAAGTGTTCCCGATGTACGGCACGGGTCATGATGACCTCACCGCGCACCCCGCCGGAAAAAGGAGTTTTTCCTGCAGGGCCGAACGCACCGGGGAGCTCGTGAATAACACCGGCCATTTTCCGGGCATTCCGGGTAATATCGTCACCGATACGACCATCTCCCCGGGTAACGGCATGGGTCAGACGACCGTTTTCATACTGGAGTTCGAGACTTGCTCCGTCAAGCTTGTACTGGACAATGAATTCCGAAAAAGTCATTTTTTCTGCCCATGCGCAAAAGGCGTCGGGGTTGGCTGCCTTTTCCTGACTGCCCATGGGAATGAGGTGGTATTCTTTGGGAAAACCGTCGGTACTTTCAGAGTTGATTTCACTGAAAACGGCATTCTCCGGATCAATTCCTTTAAGTTCGTCCCACAAGGCATCAAAGGCCTCGTCCGAAATCTCCGGATCGCCATTGTAATACCGCTGTTGATGATACCGTATTGTTTTCTCGAGCTCACGAACCCGTGCCGATTTCCTGCCGGCCCTTTCCGCCATACCGCTACACCTCCTGCTGTTTCACGAACAGCAGTTCGTAAATCGCCCGGTGTGCCCGCTTGCCCTTTTCCTCAAAACGGGTCTCCGGCCGCCATGTTTGACGGGGTGCAAACCGGTCAAAGCGGTTGCGCAGACCGGCCGTAGCAGCAAGCTCTTCAAGTGCATGTTCAGCATACGGTTCCCAGTCAGTTGCCATATATACATACCCGCCGGGAGCAAGTTTTTGTGCAAGGAGATCAGTTCTGGGCCGTTGCACGAGCCGCCGTTTGTGATGTTTCTTTTTTGGCCAGGGATCAGGAAAAAAAATGTGAAAAGCAGAAACAGTGTTATCCGGGATCATTGTTTCAAGCACCTCAAGCGCATCGTGTTCAATAATGCGGAGATTGGAAAGACCAAGACGGGCAATCTCGGAAAGGAGCCGCCCGACACCGGCGCGGTGTACTTCCAGACCGAGATACTGTATCCCGGGATTATCACGGGCGATTGCCGCCGTTGCATGCCCCATGCCGAATCCTATCTCGATAACGACCGGTGCATCATTGCCAAACAACCGCGAAAAAACAAGTTTTTCCCCGGTGAACGGAACACACCAGGTTTCCGCATGCTGTTCATACGCCTTCTTTTGGGATTCGGTCATGCGCCCTGCCCGAAGGACGTAGGTATGAACAGTGCGCAGTATCTTCCGACCGGTTGTTTCTTTCGTCATACCCGACCATGTTACTCCATCTGGACAGGACTCAACAATACCCCGGCCTGTCCGTCACGGGTTTCGCTATAGGCCTGTATGGTTACCGCGTCACGATACTGCTGTCTGAATGTTTCAAGATCGCCAACAACCCTTTTTTCGTTGTCCGGCATTTTCCATACATGTACCAGACGCTTTTCACGGTCAAACAGAAACAGAAAATTCTCGGTAAATGCTCCCGCTGCGGCATTGCGTTCCAGTGTCCAGATATCACCGGAAAGGGTAAAGCGTATTGGGGACGCCGGGGGAAAAGATTCATTACTGAGTGTGATGGGCCTGATTGCTTCATTCCCGGCAAGGTCGGTAACGGTAACGGTATACTCGCCCGGCGGAAAAAATCCTCCCGGAGGGGGCGCGAAAATGCTGCTGCCGGTCCACCGGTCCCGGCCTCGTATCCTGACTTCAGCGTCCGGTGATTCCAGAATCCAGACAAGACCGGTTTGTTCGTGCCGTATGGTTATTGAAGAAAAATCTTCGGTGCCGTCGGCGTCATGAAAGAACAGAAAAACCGAAAGACGTTCAATAAAAGTACCGGATGCGGATTGAAGGCGCACCACCTTTACGGAAGCAGCGCGTATTTCCGGAGAAGACTGTGCACAGGAAAGAACCGAGAAAACCGCAACAAGGATTGCTGCTGTAACCACGCGGAACGATACGGGCATGGGCGTTAAAAGACAAAGGAAAGGTTGATAACCGTCAGATCCGAGTCGCGAAACTGGTTGGCATTCGATTCGAAGCGGACATTGACTTTTTCACAGGCTTCACTGAGATATGAAAGGTAATACATGCCGAGGCTGGTATCTTCATCGCCTTCAGGAATTTCACGATAAAAATCGATCAGCGATTTCTTTTTAAGGTCTGCGTTCTTTTTGTCATTGATGCTTTCACGAACGGTCTCCGACTGGTCATCCTTGTTGTATACAACGATCTGGAGTTTTCCCTGGGTACCGATTGAGGTGCTTCCGCCACCCAATTTCCAGGATACGAACACAACTTCGTGTTTTCGCTCCAGTTCGGCGATTACTTTCTTGCGGATATTGGGATCGAACATCACCGTATTGGGATCTACCGAGCCCTTGTACATGTTCTTTACTTCTTTGCGGAGATTCGTGTTTTCAGCATTTACCACCAGCTCCATGAGCATCAGTGATATATATTCGGCTATCTTTGCCTTGTCCATGTATTCAGTCAAACTTGAACGGATGGTACGCAGGATATTGTCAAATCCATCGGCATCCTTGAATTTTGTTATGATGAACCAGGTAAACGGTCTGAGGTTGTTCATGAATTTCTCGCTGAGCAACAACTGTATGTTTTTTTCTTCGGGCAACAGGGAGGTATTCTTGTTGATAAAGGTATACAGCGGGGAAAGGATCTCCTGCTTTGCTTCGTAAATGAGCTGTTCATTCTTTTTCAGGATATTCCGCAGGAAGTTGTCGTTAATATGTGTTTTTTCATCGATTATGTTTGCCGGATTCAACCGGTTCCAGCGTTTTATGACATCAGAACTGAGTATTTTGTTGAAAATATACGCATCGTACCGCCGGTACAGAACCGAGTATACAATGAGTTTGGAAAGATCCATGGTTTCCTGACGGGACGACACAAATTCCGGTTTTGAGGTTTCTATCTTTGATATGTAATCAATGAGCAACAGGCGCTGAATGCTCGCCGGAGTGAATTCATCGAGAAAAATACCATATTCTTCGACATTGTCTGCCAGCTTGAATTTGAGAAGTTTTTTATTCTGTTTAATGAAGAAGGTTGAACCTTCCTGCGTAAGGATTATTTTTAACGGAAGTTTCAATACACACTTTTTCTCGCCGGCTGCCATTCACTCCCCCGTTGGTACGGTCTGAAAACCAGTATATACCAGATACCGGTATTTGTACACGTATTTACTATCGGCCAAATTCTCCTTCCGCTACACTTGACTGCTCAGGCAATGAAACTTTATGCTTCCCCTATGATACGCCGGTCACTATTTTGTCTGCTGATTTTATTCATTGCATCCCCGTTTGCTGTACCGGCCCAGGAAAACCGTTATGAATACTCGGGGAACCGCACCGACGCTCCGCTTTTCGTCATTGTGGCCCCTGATCATCCCGATACGGCAGCGCGAACACATCTTGAAGCATATGTACAACAATGGATTGAACATCCCCCTGCCGGCCGCGTTCTTGCCGCATTTACCCATAATGATTTTTCCACACTGCCCGAAACGCTCAGGAAGGAGCCGGGAGACGGCACAGAAGCGCTGGTTCAGCATCTTTCAACAGAAGATGCCGTTGTCATGCTGGTACTGCTGCCGGGCGAATCCGACCTGATTACCCTGCATACCGGCATTCGCGGCGACACCCCACCCCGGTGGCTTGTCCAGACCGTTACCGATACGCTGCAGGCGCATGACCTGAACTGGCAGTTTTCAGAGTCCCGCATGCAGGTATACCGTATGGGATGGATACACGAACAACCGGTTGTACGGGCATATCATGACGCCGGGATACCGGTCCTGAGCATCGAATCATCACGGGACCTCTCACGTGTTCTCGATTCTCTCGCACAGGCATTCTCCCCGGGCATTCCGGAAGAACAGGATCGCCATTTTCTTGTTCATCGATTTCGCAATTCCGTGTTTTATATCGGTGAAAGAACCATGGTTGTTTTCATCATCATCGCATTTGCCCTCATACTCCTCTTTCTGTTTGTATTCAGCTTTTTATCCGGTGTTTCCGCTGAACGCCGACTGCGATATACCCTGTCCCTGTGGTGGCTTCCCGTTCTTTATCTCGCAGTCAATGTAACCGGTTTGTATGCCGGCGGAGCTATCGCATCGTTTCTGTTCAAATTCCGTTTTTCCGAACAGGACAGCTGGCAACTGCTCCCGGTTCTTGCCATAACGGCAAAATTCATTTTTTCATGGTTTATCACAACAGCCATTCTTTCATTTAACCAGGTCATCCGGTTTCCCGATGATGACAGTGTCTACGGATACCTGAGCACTTTTTGTGCCATGATCAACATTTTCATTTTCTCGTCCTTTGACTTTTCCCTTACCCCGCTATTTGTTCTTTTGTATGCCATTACCTTTGTTTTTTACCACATGAAACACCCCGTGTTCACGCTGGTGGGTCTCGGAATTCTGTTCATACCGCTCTATCCCTACGGCGTCATCCTTTTTTCCGGCACCAGGGAGGCCATCGAGCCGCTGTTATTCGGCGAGTCCGGATGGAATTTTCGTATCGCCTTTCTCGCGCTTCCATTCCAGTTCATGATCTCCCGTTTTCTTCATTCACTCGGCTTTTTTGGGCGCAAAACTGATTTTTATTTGCCAATCCAGCTCTTTCCGGCTGTCATTGCGGCATTCGTTCTTGCAGGTACCATCCTCTTTTTCCCGGGATGGGACGCAAATCGTCCATTACCCATCCAGGTCAGGCATACGTTATCCGATACCGGAAGCCGAATTGATCTGTCCGCGGTGGCGGATACCCGCGGATTTCGCGTTTCACGTAATCCGGCACTTGCCGAACACCCCGATTTTACCGAAAATCCCGACTCCTTTGTTGCAACAGAAACACATACCAGAAATTTCCTCGACAAGCAGTTGGCAGACATCAGCATAACCCCGTTCTTGCCGGCAAGCCGTATCGAGGTAATCATATCTGCCGATCAGGGAATTTCGGTATATTCCGCTTCTATACCATATACCTACCTCGGTGCGGGAGAAGATACCCTCTTTGTGTCTCCGGACAACCCCCGGGGATCGTTCGATTTCCATTTCTCGTCCGGAGAGAACTCCCGTATCACGGCAACGGTCAGGATGTATACAACAGCGAATCCATACGGAATTACCGTGACCGATCCATTCACCGAAACCCGGTACGTTCTTGAAGTGGTCAAGACCGTCGAGTTCCTGCCACCGGTCGACCCGGAACCGGCACACGACAGGGACCGTTAATGCCGGTATCAACCGTTTTTTTTCATGTAGATCTCGATGCGTTTTTCGCTGCGGTTGAGCAGCTTGATTATCCGGAATACCGTGGAAAACCGGTCATCATCGCGGGAGATCCGGACAAACGTGGCGTTGTATCAACCTGTTCCTATGAAGCCCGTGTATTTGGTGTTCACTCCGCCATGAGTTCAATTCGGGCTCATCAGTTGTGTCCAAACGGAATTTTTCTGCCCGGACGCATGCATCGGTATCATGAGAAATCCCGGGAAGTCATGGCAGTGCTTGACCAGTTCTCCCCCGACATCCAGCAAATATCCGTCGATGAAGCATTCCTGGACATGAGCGGAACCGAACGAATATTCGGGGAAAGCCGAAATGCGGCACAGCGTCTCAAGGACGCCGTGCGGAACCAGACCGGATTAACCATATCCGTCGGGGTGGCTCCAAACCGGTATCTGGCAAAAATTGCCTCCGGACTTTCCAAACCTGATGGCCTTTTTATCGTTAACGATGGAGAGGAGGCATCCTTCATGAAAGAACGCCGGCTAAAGGATGTGTGGGGTGTCGGTGAAAAATCCCGGGAACGACTCGCTGCAGCGGGATTGAATTCCGTAACCGACATTCTTGCATGCCCGGAAAAGCTCATTGCCGGAATTCTTGGACAGGCAGGAGCCGCCTTTCTCTATCGTGCCGTACGTGGTATAGATCCCGGTATTCTCGCCGGTGAACCGTCTTCCCGTTCCATAAGCGCCGAACGAACATTTGACCGCGATGTTCATGAACGTGATATCATGGACAGTATGCTTCTGGAGTTGTCGATTGAACTCATGTACCGGCTCCTTGATGAAGGACTGTACGGAAAAACCGTTACGGTAAAGATTCGCTATGCGGATTTTACCACCGTGAGCATACAGTCAACCGGGGATACGGCCATACGCGATTCATCCGATTTGTATTCCCGGGCACAGACCCTGCTCGAACGCAAACTTGAACATGGTGCGCTGGTACGACTGATCGGACTCTCGGTCAACCGGCTTGATGAAACGCCTCCTGCCGAACAATTGAACCTTTTCGACGACGGAAGCGGAAAGAGAAAACAACTGGTGGAACAAGCAGTTCACCGCCTTGAAAAAAAACGTGGCAAGCGCCTGGTAACCCGGGCACGACTCATTCAGAAAAATAGCGGGGAAGACGCATGAAATGGGTCAGAATCATCCTTGTCATACTGTGTATTGTCATGACAACCGCCGCGGTGCCGCAAGAGCGTGATACCCCGGACGATAAGACCTCCATCGACAATCAGGACCCCTCGTCCCCCGCCTTTCCTGAAGGTCTTACACCGGAAGCTGCCCTGCTTGCACGGCTGAGCGGTGTTTTTCTCATTGAGGATCCTGCGTCTCTGTATGCATTTGAAATAGGCGACAGTGAGGTTGATTTTTTTCTTGACGGCACCTGGGAAACCAGACTGTCCGGAGCGCTGTCAATTACCTTCTCCCCGGACGGGGATACCATTTCTGTCAATCCGCCTGTTTTTGAGCAGACCGTTGATATGTCAACCTGGATATTTCTTGACAAAACCTGGTATTTTGAAGCCAACTTTGCCGAAGAATTTACCCGCAATACCGTAGCAGCCGGATATGTGGGCGATGATGACACCTCCATCAAGCATGTGCGGATAGGAAATGCCGGAATCGTGTTTCCCGGAACCTATCCGTTTATCGATATTGGCGGAGGAAATGTCATCAGTCCGGGCATCATGGGAACGTTTGCCGGAAAGACATGGAAGGCAGATACACTCGTCCGCTATGATACCGCCATTCAGCGGGAGCTTGTTCTCTCCGGCATGAACGAGGTTTCAGACAACTACATTCCGGTTGAAGATCCGGTACGGGGAAAGTGGTTTGTGTTACCCTCTGCCGGAATAGCGGAGACTGTTTCCGTATACATCGAAGATGAATCCGGCACCTATCATGATGGCAGCACCCGGGTGTACAACAGGCGGTGGAGAAAGCTGAACATGGCCGAATACACGATGCACAGTGTTGAAGGGGTTCTTGAGCTCGGATTTGAAACAGACAAATCAGTTGCCGTGGTGTACGCCGGATCATGGGTAACCGGCGCCGGGATCGCGGGAGCCGAGCTCCAGAGCTTTAACGCCGAAACCCGAACCTGGTTTGTATCTTCCGGAAAGCCCTTGCCGGCAGGATTTCTTCCTGATCCCGCGGATCCACAGTATATCACGGATCTGACCGACCGCTTCATTCTCGAAATTGACGGTACATACGCACTCATTGTCCAGGAGCGCGGTCATTTTTCACCCTTTGGTCTTGCGAGCAGATACCGTACTGCCGGAACCCGCGTTGAACTGGTATACACTGATACTGATAACAACAACCGTAATCTCGCGGCACAGGAATTTGAAGGACAATACGCAGAAGTATTCCGTACCGACAGCAACGCACCTCCTGACGGCATACAGCGGTACCGAACACCTTCCTCACGGTTCCCCCTCGTACCCGAATATCCCCGGGTCTACCTTCCGGCTACGGGAGGCAGAAAACCCGAAACCGGTCTGGTAATCCGTTCACGAACCTTTACCCCGATAGGCACCATATCTTTGGGAGAAAATGCCATCCCGGGAACAATCCGCATTGTGAGAAACGGCATTGCAGACCACGCATTTACGTTTGATGAAACAAGCTCTTTGGTTACCCTCTCCCGTCCTCCCCAAACCGGTGAAACGGTTCGTATCACCTGGACCGAAAACGATGCGTCTGCCAGAAATGCGAACCTCACCCTTGCCGGAGGTATCTCATGGCAGGCAACAGATTCCGTTGATCTTTCACTCGCGTCGGCATTCCGGTGGAACCTGTCCGATGACGGGTACACTGATGCTTCCGAAGGCAGTCCGGGTTCTTTCATTCTTTCTGCGGGTTCTTCCTGGACGGGGGATACGGTCATGATAGAAACCGCAGTTGCTCTTGATCTTTCAATCCATGATACGACCGGTTTTTACCGTATTTTCGGAATGGGCAATACACCGATACAGTTGTATGCAAACCGGTACTGGTATGTAAGCCCTCCGTCAACAACCACCCCGGTGCTTGGTCTTCCGGCATGCGGTTCTCCCGAATCCCTGTTTCCGGCTGAACGAACCCTTGATCCGTCAGATCGCATTCCTCTTGCCAATACCGAAGGAACCCTGTTGCCGTATCACAGTGCGTCATCTTCAAACGGTGCTGCCCTGATCATGCAGGCAACCCATACCGTTTTGAACAACTGGTCAAGCGCAGACATCCTTACCGGAGAGGAGGGAGGTGCCGATTTCCGCGGAACGGCCAATCTCTCGATCATGATACGGAATCCGGGTACCCGTGATGATTTTGATCTGTTTATCCAGCTTGGCGCACAAACCGGCGAGGGCTACGATGATCCGCAGACTATCCGAACCTGGCGCCTTGACACACCACCGGCCGGCAGCGGATGGAGAATGCAGACCATAGAACTTTCCGACCAGGACCGAATGGCACTTGCCGCCGGTCAGAACATACGTCTCATTGCCTCTCCGCGGGACGGCGTTTTCAGCACACCGGCGACAGTAATGCCGTTGTCATTCACCATTGAAACAGCACGCATTGAACTTCGTGAAATGCCGTTTTCGGGAAGCCCCGAACCGGAGTTCAGCGGTTCAGGACGATTGTATGTTCAGGATGTTACGGATCCCGTATCATTGCGTTCCTTCGACCATGACGCAACGAACCGCTTTAATCAGGGCTCTGTCAACCGGGTGCTTTCGATACGCTTCACACCGGAAAATACAACAGACGCCATTGTTCTCCATCGTCACATGAGTGAACTGGCGCTCGATCAATACCGTTCCCTCGTTTTTTATCTGTACACAGAAAAACTGCCCTCTTCCGGCGCTTCAGTTCTCTTGCAGCTTTCCCGTCCCGGTGAAGACGGTTCGACCGGAAAAACAGCGGTGGAGCTGGAATTGCAAACCGATGCACTCTCAGCAAACAGTTGGCACAAGATTCGGGTGGATCTTGAAAAAAGGCTTGTGTATCTTGACGATACCCGTCTGGGGTCTGCCATGGCGAATGTTACGGTGAATGACCGCGACCTTCGTCCGGTTCGAACTGATATACGCCTGGAAAACTGGGATCTTCCCACAATTCCGGAAGATGACAGCCTCTCCGGAGGAACACAAAAAGAAACGGAATATACGGTATATATTGACGAAGTACATCTGGAGGGAACCGATGCAACCATATCCGGAAGAAATGAAACATCCTTCGAGTGGGACCACCCCGGGGTTCTGCTGCATGCGGCCGGGTTTGATCTGTTATCCGATCCGTACCTTTCAGTTACCACAGAAAGCGCTGTTGGGGAAGACCACCGGACAGCTTCAGGAACAGCCCGCGCTGAATTGACCATCGCCACCATCAGGACCGCTGCAAACATGACGGCAAGCAGCGAAACCGACCGTGTTGCAGACAGCGCGGGGTATTCTATTGAGGTGCCTGCCGGCCCGGTCAGTTTCAACGAGTTTTATTTTGCAGATTTTGCCGGAAACGCCTTCCGCCGGAACAACGCACTCACCTTTTCGGGCATCATACCATTCGAGGCCGGAACTCTTCTTGACTTCTCGGGGAGAACCCTGTTTCGCTCATTGAAAGCAGGCATACATCCCGCTCTCGGCAATGATACCGCCGGTACATTCACTGTTGACCTTGACTGTTCATTCACCCAGAACGGACTGCCCGACCGGTACGATATCTCTGATACCGGATGGCAGGCGCTGTGGACAGATACTCTCGAATATATGATTTCAACCGGTGAACATGATGCAACTGAACGCACCGGTCTGTTCAGCGTTGCCGCCGACTGGACAACTCCGTTTGACCGTGCATCAAAGGCCGCACTTGATGCAATCCGGTTTTCCACGGAAGCTTCGGGGCGATATCGGGCAACAACGACAATTTCCCGGCATTCCCGGGCGGAAACGTCCTTTTCATTCCCGGTTCATATCGGCAGAACAGTATTGACCCCCTCATGGACACGAACAGCCGAAGAATCAAGGCCGGTGAGTGAAGGAGGAGACTACGGTACCGACACCAGTACCCTGTTTACCGATATCGGACACATGGACCATTACTATTCAACAGCGCCCCTGTATGACCTGTTTGCGGAAGACATGGCAAGCCGGATACGCGATGACGATACCCTCAACAGCCGCATATTTACGAATACGTATGCCCTTTCCTGGATTCGCTCTGCCGGCGCCGCTTTTTCGGATCTGTGGAAGCCGCGAACCATTGAGACGTCCATCGCACGCAAAACGACAACCAGCGCAGAAACAGACAACCGCCAGGATGTATGGACCAGCACCATTTCTGCAAGCCTTTCCGCACTCAATATTGCCGGAACCTACGGCATGCGGCCAATCTTCTCCTGGTATGAACAGGATGAATTATCCCAACTGTACCAGTGGTCTTCATCATGGGGAGACGGATTTTTTACCTGGAGTTTGGGAACGTTCCATTCACTGCTCATCTTCTTTTCCGACGGGGCAACCATCACATTTCAAAATGCCTTTCATTATGACTCACCGTCCATTTCCGGTACCGGTGAACTGATACGAAACAGCACTCAGGTAATCTGGAAACGACCGATAGAGTCCTCTTTCCTTGAAGGCCTTGTTGCCCGTATTACCGACATGCCGCTTTCCTCACGGAGAGAAGATTCACTCCAGTTCTCGATAACCGATGATGAGGATTTTACCATTGCCTTTGAATACGCCCATACACTCGTGACCGCCATTGGTTCAAACGGAGAAGTTTCCGTTTCCGCCGGAAGCACCTATTCGCGTTTTCGAAACGGCAATGCCCTTCTGGAATTATTGCTTGGAATTGGCGGCAAACTGATGTACTAGCACTTAGTCCAGCGGAGCAAAATACCCGCTCTCATCGCGACCGGAACGGTTCATGAGATACACTTCGATTTCTACGGGCAAATAAGCCCGTCCGAAGTCGGTTGGCAACGCAGACTCGAATGAAAGTACGTAGACTCCGTTTGGCGCTGAAACCAGGTCATCAACAACTGCTGAAAGCCCTTCATGACGATATACATAGTACGAAGAACCGCCAGTGGTCCTGGTCAAATAGGCAAATTCTGCCGGCGGCGGATTTTGGTCAAGGTACACGGTCGAGAAAATGATGCCGTTATTATTGAGATAGGCGGCAAGATCATTGAGACTGTACCGGTCAAAGGCACTCTGGCTGACAGAACCGGTACTGAGAAAAACCACCGCACGCTTTTTCCCGGCAGTTACAAGATCATTTGCCGCTAGGCGGAGACCAAGATCGAACGCCCACTGGCCTGAAGCAGCCGCTTTCGGATGAAAGGCGCTCCAGGAGCCGGTAGCAGGGTTTCCCGCACCTTCCTGAACCGGAACCGCACCGGCAGATACAATACGCAGGGTTCCGCGGCCATTCATGGCAGCGGAAATCTCGTGTATCGCATCCCGTATCTGGGTACGGTACGCATCCGAATCTGCCGAACGGTCTATAAGAACGGTGACATCACATGCTTCTTCACGATATCCCGAACCGGTCAGTTTCATGCCGGTTACCGGACGCTTGCCTTCTGTAATCATGAAATTGGAACTCTTGAGGCCCACAACCGGATTGCGGTTACGGTCTTCCACCCGAACTTCAATGGTAACCGCAGGAAAGGTATCAGCATACACCCGTTCAATCTGGACAAAGAGTCCGCCAACCAGTTCACTCATGCGTGAAGTAACCTGGATCGACTCTCCATGATAATCGGCGAGGAGGATATTACCGTTGCTGTCGGGAGACGCAGCGGTAATGCGCATTGGTGCATTGCCCAGCCGGGCGAGATCAAAATGTGCTCCCGTTGCGGAGTCAATGAACACGGCGCGACTCGGCAGTGCCGCAACCAGCGAACCATTCCAAGTCTGCAGCGCTTCACAGCCGGTGACGGTCCCCTCGGGAAGCAGCAGTCGGGTAAAGTTGCCCGACCGGTCAAATTCGGACAGGGCGCCGGTTACGGTATCTGCTACATAAACCCTGTCATCAATGATCGCAATACCGGTTGGTGCAGTAAAACCGCCAAACAGCGGGGAGCGCTCCCCGAAAGAAAACAGGAACTCACCTTCCCGGTTGAATACGGAAATCCGGGCATTACCGAAATCGGATACATATATGTTCTCAGCCGAATCCAGAGCAAGATACTGCGGACCGAGCAACTGTCCGGCGCCCCGCCCGCTGGATCCAAATGATGAAATATAGCTTCCCTGTGGAGCGATAACGGAAACACGATCTGCTGCCATTTCGGCAACCAAAATTCTGCCGTCTGAAAGACGGGCAAGCCCGAAAGGCCGGTCAAATCCGCCAACCGGGCCACGCGAGCGTTCTATAACAACACCGTTTACATCAAAATGAAGCAGCTCATTTGACCCGTATGCGCTTACCCAGAACGTTCCGTCCTGCAATGGCAACACGCTTACCGGCTGCCTGAACAGGTGCCCTGTTTCGGTACGTGAACTGACAAGACCGGCTTCGACATAGCGCACCGAGTCATCGAATACGGGAGATATGGTTCGTCGTTCCCGGACAATTTCAATCCGGTTCTGCAGGAGTATGTCGGAACCCGCAGCCTCAAGGGCAAACTGCCACTGCTGGAGAGCGGCACCTTCCACCCCCGTGCGGTAATAGGCCTTGCCGAGCCAGTCAAGAATACGCGGTTCACCGGGAATATAGGACAAGGCTTTTTCAAACACAAGAACCGCTTCATTGAAATAGCCCCGGTAATACGCCTGTACTCCGCGACGGAATTCTTCCGCAGCACGAACCCTGTCCGCGTTGCTCGGCTGCACCGGACTCTGCGAACGTGTCGGTATTACGAACACCAGCATGCACATACAGATAAACAGCAGTTTGAACCGTTTCATGGTCTGTTCCCCCCGGCGGACTGTATCTCGTCAAGATGTTTCTGGATTATCCGGTTATCAGGGGCTTTATCCCGGGCTCGACGCGTAAAGGTCGCAGATTCCTGTTCAAATCCGAGTTTGTGATACACCCATCCGAGGGAATCGAGATATGCCGGATTATCCGGATCTGCATCAACAGCCTTCTTGCACATGGTAAGCGACCGTGTAAGATCGCCTCCGGTATCCGCAAGAATGAACCCGAGCCCGTTGAGTGCCGTTGCGTTGGTATCATCAATGGCAAGCGCTTTTTCATACCATTCCACCGCTTCTTCCGCTTCGCCATTTTCATAGGATACAAACCCGAGAGAACAGTACACCTGTACCGACTCATAGCCTGCATCAAGCAGCTTCTGGAGTTCAAAACCGGCCAAACGGGTTCGGCCGGTTAGTGAATAAACCACCGCAAGCAAAATTCGGCATTGATACACCCGGGCCAGATCTGTGTCTGCGGTAACAACCTGTTCAAGATACACCAGAGAATCTTCGTACCGTTCGAGCCGGGCATAACACAATCCGATGAAATAAGCCAGTTCAAGATTATTGGACGCTTCTCCCGCAGGTTGTTCAAGAAATTCAAGGAGGGCATCCGCATAGTGGCCGTCGCGGTAGAGTGTAATTCCATTTTTCATTTCTTCTGTCATTCTGCCCTCCGGACTCGCCCGTTATTACATCGTAAATTCCGGCGTACTGCGCGCCTGAATGCTGACCGGCTGTGCATAGATGAGGGACACGGAAACGGTGCCGTTTTCCACCGCATACCAGTCCGAATCAGTATCACCGTCTGTCTCGATAATGCCGCCACGGAAAAAACTGTATTTGTTTCCGTCGACACCATCATGCATCACGATGCTGTCCCGGTAGTTTCTTCTTGATACACCGGTTATTCGCGCTCCACGATATGCAGGAATTGAAGGTGCATTTATGTTAACAAAACATTCCCCGGTACACAACGACACAAGGGTTTCCAGATTGTTGCATACAAATGTTGCCAGCGGTTCAAAGTAATACGGTCCATCTTCAGAAACAAGGGATACTGCAATACCGGGCAATCCGGAGAATACGGCCTGCCGGGCTGCGGCAGCTGTTCCTGAATAGATTATGTCAGTACCCATGTTTGCTCCATGATTAATCCCGGAAATTACCAGATCGGGGCGATCCGGCATAATCCCGAGCGAACCGGCAATGGAACAGTCTACCGGAAGACCCGAACAGGAAAACTCCCGGTCTCCGAACGGTTTGAACTGGAGCGGATCGGTCATGCTTATACCGTGAGATACTCCCGAACGGTTTGCTGAAGGCGCTACTACCCACACATCATGATCCCGGCGCAATGCTGCTGCCAAAACCTGGATGCCTTCACTCGTCAGTCCATCATCATTGGTCACAAGGATTCTCATGGCAGTGAGTATATCATAAAAACCGCACTCCGTCAGACGGGGTTACCTTGTAGACCACCGGTTTAAATCCGAAAATTCGCTCATAGTCATCAAGTTTCCGTATATACTCGTCCTCAAATTCATTTTTCAAAATGGTATACGTACAACCACCGAATCCCCTGCCGGTCATACGCGAACAGACAAGTCCGGGTTCATCGGGAACAATGAACTCAAGAGCCCGTTTGACCAGCCAGTCAAGTTCGGGACAGGATATCTCGAAACGGTCCCGAAGCCCTTCGTGGGACCGGTTAACGATACGAGAAAATTGAAGATAGTCGTTATTGCCAAGTGCATTGACTGCTTCACGGACACTTTCAGATTCCCTGATGATAAAAATGACCCGGCGACGCACCGATTCGGGTATGTCGGTTATTTCCTCAAGAAGGGACTCGGTCATCTGGTTGAAGTCTGACGGCGAATCCGGATCGGTCCGCACAATTTCATACGCACGGATACATTCCTTGATGCGGAGAGCAAGCTCTTCACGGGCAAGAAGACGGGGAACACGGGAGTCGGTAAGAAGAATGGAATAGCCGTCTTCCGGAATCGGGACAAGATCGGCAGTAACCCGGTTGTGATCGGTTCGTATGCAGAATCCCTTTTTCGCCGTCAGGGCACAGAGAATGTCCGCCCGATGAGCATAGGTTTTCAAAAAATGGGTGTTTGCCCGTTCCAGAAGGGCGACCATGACCGAATCATCAAGCTGGGGGGCAAACAGCCGCTTGAGTGCGATTCCCGCGGCGACCTTCATGGCATTGGGTGTGCCGAGCCCCGCGTCGGGCGGAATTTCCGAAAGCATGGTTATGTTCAAGCCGGGAATATGAATACCATATTCCATAAAGGATGCAACGACCGCCTTGACCGAATTGGCCCACCGGTCTTCCTTGCGGTATTTCAGGTTGGATGAAGAAAACTTTTTCCGCTCCCCGAGAGACGCAGAGTACACCCGGTAATTCTGATCCGTGCGTGCGGATACCGCGAGAAAGAGACTTTTATCTATTGCCATGGACAGCGTATTTCCGCGGGCGAACCAGGTATGATCGCCAAGCAGATGAAACCTGCCGGGAACACAGACCATGGAATCGGGCGCAGAATCGTATTCTTCGGCGTGTAACGCCGCAATTTTCCGCATATGACCATAATACGGGCAATATTGAAACTATTCAAGAAAAATGAGTAAAATGGTACCAATTATGGCTGGTTTAAAATCCCTGTTTCTGTTGGTCCTCTCGGCTGGTATGCTCACACTCGGTATTCCAAATGAATTCTTTCATCTTGGATCATCCCTGTTTGGCTTGTTCGCACTGGTTCCGCTCTATCTGGCCATCAGGGAAGCCCCTTCCAACCGGAGAGCCGGATTATTGACGGGCGGGTTCTTTTTCCTTGTTCATGTCATGTCCAGTTTCTGGCTTGCCTATTTCAAGGATTTTGCCATCTTTACCCTGGGGGCTTCTGCGGTCGCCTACCTCCTGCTCGGCATACCAGTAGGATGGGCGCTGCGCTATTCATTCCGCTTTCCGCCCTCCTTGAGACCGTTTTTATTCGCTGCTGTCTGGACGCTCTGGGAATGGGTCAAGTCAATCGGTTTTCTTGCGTATCCCTGGGGCACTCTGGTTATGACCTCCCGCAGCCTGGTTCCGGTTATTCAGATTGCCGATCTCACCGGCACCTGGGGAATCGGTTTTCTGCTGTGCCTTTTTTCCGCAAGTGTCGCCGAAGTGCTCGCATCGCGAAATATCCGGGAACAGAGGAAATCGCTGTATACTGTTGCAATTCTGTTTCTTGCGGCCACCATCTACGGTACAATCCGGATTGCAAACCCGCCGGAGCCGCAGACCGCTGTTGACATGATCCTTGTCCAGAACAATACCGATCCCTGGGAACGGGGCGGACTGCGTACAAATCTGCTCAAATCCCAGAAACTTACCCGGAACCGCATACCGGATCCTGAAAATCCGCCCGATATCGTTGTCTGGAGCGAATCCATTCTGACCCGCTCATACCATGAAAATCGTGACCTGTACGATGCAATTCCGCTCGAGGATCCTTTTACCCGATTCCTTGCCGACATCAACGCTCCCCTGCTGGTAGGCTCGCCGGTGCTGGTTGATCCGGCAGAACGCCAGTACTCGAATTCTGTCATTCTCCTGGACAGCGACGGTTCACTGCGTGACTGGTACGCAAAAATCCAGCTGGTCTGCTTTGCGGAATACATGCCGTTTACCGAGTATGAATGGGTGCGCCGTTTCTTTGATTCTCTGGTTGGGTTTTCTTCCGGCTGGATTCCCGGAACCGAATACAAAACGCTTTCCGTTACAAACAAGGAAGGAAAACAGGTGCGCTTTGGAGCTCCCATCTGCTTTGAAGATGCTTTTCCCTCGCTCATCGCACGGCTGCATAAAAACGGCAGCGACCTGCTTATCAACCTGACCAATGATTCCTGGTCAAAAACTGACAGCGCCGAATACCAGCATTTCGTAATCGCTTTTTTTCGTGCCATAGAAATGCGGACAACGCTTGTCCGCTCAACCAATGCCGGATATACCGTCGTCGTTGATCCAACCGGTGCGGTACTCCACGATCTGCCCCTTTTTGTTGCAGACTCGATCCGTGTTTCGGTACCCGTCTATCCCCGCATAACAACCTTCTATGCGCGTTTCGGAGACTGGTTCCCGATCCTTCTTGCACTAGTCATGATACCCCTTTTTATTGTATATCCCCTCATAACAAAGAACCGCGGCAGAACTGACCTTGCCGCACATAAAGGAATCTGTCCATGAAACAATCATCAATCCGCTCGGTTTTCACCTCCCTTTTTGCAGCGCTTATCTGCGCCGGATCCTTTTTCTCAATTCCGATCGGTCCCATCCACATCGTCATTCAAAATGCCCTGGCAATTCTTTCCGGCATTCTTCTCGGCCCCATACAGGGTGCCGGAGCGGTTGGTCTTTTCCTTCTTGCCGGTATTCTCGGTCTTCCGGTATTCTCCGGCGGACAAAGCGGTTTGGCCGTCTTGTCCGGCCCCACCGGCGGTTATCTTGCAGGCTACTTCATTGGAGCGTTCATTGCCGGAAAAGCCATGAACCGGATCAAACCCGGAAGCACAGACAGGGCCATACCGGTTATCATCAGTGCTGCCCTTGCCGGTTTCGCGTGCATCTATATTCCCGGAGTCCTCTTTCTCCGCCAGACACTCCAGATCTCTTTCGCGGAAGCTATCGCAAAGGGTGTATTGCCCTTCCTCCCTGCAGACGCAATAAAAATAGCCGTCATTGTACCCATTGCGGCCCGTCTCCGTCCGGTTATCAACCGGTATCTGTCGCAGCATGATTGAAGTCCGTTCTGTTACCCGCCGTTTTCCGGATGCACCGCAAGCGGCGGTCGACGACGTATCGTTTACCATCTTTCCCGGAGACTGTGCCGTAATAAGCGGAGCAAACGGTTCGGGAAAATCCGTTCTCATGCACCTCATCGCCTCCCTCGACCGGCCGGATCGGGGAACAATCTGCGTAGGAAATGACGAGCAGGGAAAACCGTACCGTATCGGCCTCGTATTTCAGGATGCCTCTGCGCAAATACTGGGAGAAACACCGGCGGAAGATGTTGCATTCGGCCCGCTCAATCTCGGTTTTCGCCGGGAGGATGCAGACCGTATAGCCGCCGGGGCACTTGCACACTGCGGCCTTGGCGGCAAGGAACACTGGCCGGCGAGAACCCTCTCCGGCGGGGAAAAGCGCCGGCTGGCCGTAGCCGGGGTCCTTGCCATGGATGCCCGCATCATCATTCTGGACGAACCATTTGCCAATCTTGACTGGCCCGGGGTGGTTCAGGTCAATACCATTATCCGGGATCTGCATGCTGGCGGCAAAACCGTCGTTGTTTTGACCCATGAACTGGAAAAGGTACTCGCGCTCGCAAACCGGCTGCTGGTTCTGGACCGGGGGAAACTGGTCTACGACGGAACACCGGAACAGGCCCTGACCAGTGCACCCCTGGAACAGTGGGGAATTCGCAATCCGCTCGGATCCTACCGGCACAAGGAAGATCTCGTATGGCAGTAACGGGACGCTGTTATCTTCCCCTGTTCCGTCACCAGCCGGGGAACACCATTGTTCATCGCATTCCGGCCGGTGTAAAACTCATCATTCTCATGGTGTTGACCATTCTCGTTTTTTCCGGAAATCGGCATTTTCTCATTGGTGCGGGCGGGGTCACGCTGCTTGCGGCTGCTGTGTCGCATCTCCGTATCGCCGCCCTCCTCCGGCTTTTGAAGATTGTACTTTTTTACGGCATCTTTATCGCCATCGTCCGGATAGCGGGAAAGGAACGCGGCACCTGGATGTACGAACTTTCCGGGACACTCATGTATCTGTGGAAACTTGCCACGGTATTCACCGCCGGCATGGTATTCTTTGAAACAACAACCGGTGTTGCCGTTCACGGTGTTCTTTCATCCGTCAGGAATGCTCTTTCCCGCCTTGTTCCCGGTACAATCCGCATTCCCGATTTTCCCCGATCCTTTTCGCTGATGCTCCTGTTCATACCCCGCATTTTCGACTCCTGGACAGCGCTTTCCCGCGCCTGGGATGCGCGCGGCGGATCGCTGAAGCGCAGTCTCCCCGCCGGTGTACGCAAGATCATAACCCTTGTACCCCTCCTGATTATCAGTCTTCTCGATGTGGCAGATACCACCGATCGTGCAATACGGAACCGTAGCTGAAACTATTTTGACTTTTTTTGAAAATTATCCTTGCTTTACCCCATAATTAGTGCTAATATCAAATTCACGGTCCGGATACACCATATCTGGGAGCTTTTGGACATGGAGAAAATGTATGCGCTGTCCCCATTGCGGCAGTTTTGATGACAAAGTAATTGAATCGCGGACCCTCGCCAACGGCGAGAGCATCCGCCGCAGACGAGAATGCCTCGGTTGCGGATACCGTTTTACCAGTTATGAACGTATCGAGGAAAAACAGCTCATGGTCATCAAGCGCGACGGACGCCGCCAGCCCTTTGACCGCCACAAGATTGAACACGGCATACAACGGGCTCTCGAAAAACGGCCGGTTTCAACCATGACGATCGAAAATATCGTCAACGAGATTGAAGACCAGGCGGTTATGGCAGGCAAGGCTGCGCATGAAATTCCGAGCACCGTACTCGGAGAACTCGTGTTGTCAAAATTGAACGAGGTGGACAAAGTGGCATACATCCGGTTTGCCTCGGTATACCGGCATTTCGGTAATCTTGACGAATTTGTTGCAGAAGTGAATAAAGTGGGGGGAGAAGATGGCAACGCACAATGAATCAAAAGAAATTCCGCAGGAGGTTTTTCCCGAATGGAAGAATTTCCTTGGAACATCAAAAGATCCGGAGACCGCATCCTTTCTGAGGAACGTCGTAAAGAGATCCGGTGAGGTAACCGGCTACGACCGGTCAAAAATTGAACGGGCAATCAACATGGCAATTCAGGCTGTGAAGGGAAATCCCGATCCGGACAAGGCTCACGAACTGACTGACCAGGTCGAGGAAAAACTCCGCATCCTCATGGCCGGACGACACGCACATTCCATTCCGGCAATTGAGGAGATACAGGACATCGTTGAGTCCGTACTTGTGGAGTCCAATGAAGTGTCTGTTGCCAAGGCATACATTCTGTACCGCGCACGGCACGAAGCGATCCGCGACACCCAGAAACTCCTCCTCGACATAGATGAAACCATGAACGGCTATCTGAGTCAGTCCGACTGGCGCGTCAAGGAAAATGCGAACGTCAATTTTTCGCTTGGCGGACTCATTCTCCATAATTCGGGTACTATTACCGCCAATTACTGGCTCAAGAACATTTATCCCGAAGAAGTAGCCGAAGCGCACAAAAGCGCGGCATTCCATATACATGACCTTTCCATGTTCTCCGGATACTGCGCCGGCTGGTCCATCCGCCAACTCATCGCCGAAGGACTCGGCGGCGTCCCGGACAAGATAACCTCCAAACCGGCACGGCATCTTTCCACGCTCATCCAGCAGATTGTCAATTTTCTCGGCATCATGCAGAACGAATGGGCCGGTGCCCAGGCCTTCAGCTCCTTTGATACCTACCTCGCTCCCTTCGTCAAAAAAGACAACCTTTCGGACAAGGAAGTAAAGCAGTGTCTGCAGAGCTTCATCTATGGCGTCAACACACCGAGCCGCTGGGGAAGCCAGGCACCCTTTACCAATATAACCCTCGACTGGGCATGTCCACACGACCTTGCCGACAAATACGCGGTTGTGGGTGGCGGAGAAATGCCGTTCACCTACGGTGAATGTCAGCCGGAGATGGACCGGATCAACCGCCTCTTCATTGAACTGATGATCGAAGGCGACGCTGCCGGACGCGGATTTCAGTATCCCATTCCGACATATAACATCACCGAAGATTTTGACTGGTCCGGACCAAATGCAAAGCTTCTTTTTGAAATGACCGCACGCTACGGAACGCCATACTTTCAGAACTTCCTCAACTCCGATCTCGACCCGAGCGACGTACGTTCAATGTGTTGCCGCCTCCAGCTCGACAAGCGCGAACTGCGCAAGCGCGGCGGCGGTCTTTTCGGTTCGGACGAGTTTACCGGTTCCCTCGGCGTTGTTACCATCAATATGCCCCAGATCGGCTACCTCGCAAACAGTGAGACCCAGTATTTTGCCCGGCTCGACTACCTCATGGAACAGGCAAAGATCAGTCTCCAGCTCAAGCGGAAGGTCATAGAACGGCTTCTGGAGGGAGGACTGTTCCCGTATACCCGGCGGTATCTTTCGCACCTGAACAACCACTTTTCCACAATCGGGATTTGCGGTCTCAATGAATCCTGCATGAATTTCCTGGGCGTAGACATCGTGGATCCCCGCGGCAAGGCGTTCGCGGAAAAAGTACTCACCCACATGCGGCAGAAACTCGCCGACTTCCAGGAAGAAACCGGCGACCTGTTCAACCTCGAAGCGACACCGGCTGAAAGCACGTCATACCGGCTGGCCCGGCACGACAAGAAAAAATACCCGGATATCATTACCTCCGGAGAGAAGGATCCGTTCTATACGAACTCGAGCCAGCTGCCGGTCAATTTCACAACCGACATTTTCGAAGCGCTCGATCATCAGGAAGCACTCCAGACCAAGTATACCGGCGGAACCGTGTTCCATATCTTCCTGGGAGAAGCGATACGGGATTGGGAATCGTGCCGGGATCTGGTAAAGGCCGTGGCGTCAAACTACCGGCTGCCCTACTTCTCGGTATCTCCAACCTTTTCAGTGTGCCCCATTCACGGGTATCTTGACGGTGAGCACTTTGAGTGCCCTTCCTGCAAGGCGGAACGGGAAGAAATGCTTGCGGAACGGTTGGCCAGCCTTGAAGGAGAAAAGAAGACGCTTGCAGGCAACGTATAAGAGAAACACAACCGGCAGTTTGCCGGTATCAGAAAAAAACCCTGGGAGGGGAATATGAGAACGTTACAGGAAATTGAGGCAGACATTGCCCGGGTCAAGGAAGATCTCCGGGACGTACACGGAACTACCACCGAAGTATACGCACGCATCGTGGGATACTATCGCTCTGTAAGAAACTGGAACCGCGGAAAGCGTGAAGAATATAACCATCGCAAACTGTTTGTTGCAGAAACGGGATCAATAGAGAATCATCTGCCTGAAAATGCTAAAAAGAACACGATGCCGGCAGATACACAAAAATCTGCAGAAACCGTTGCTCCGGAAACTGCCGATGGAAGCATTGCACGCTATGAGCTGTTTGTTCGCAAAACCTGTCCGAACTGCCCGCCGGTTAAGGAATGCTGTTCACGCCTTCCGTTCTCCGGAGAACAGATTGACGTTGATACCGATACCGGTCTCGAACGGGCACAGGAATTTGGCATTTTTTCCGCGCCAACCGTCATATTCTTCGACGAAGCCGGCAGAGAAATAAGCCGGGCACATTCAACCCGTGAAATTCATACACAGGTTCCGGCCGTGGAAGGCACACTCGCGTGAAGAATCTTCGGGTTGGTCTTCAAAAAACCAGCCTGGTGAACTTCCCCGGCAGGGTTTGCGCGGTTGTATTCCTTCCCGGATGCAACCTGCGCTGCCCGTACTGCCATAACGGCGAACTTGCCACTGCAAGCGTTGCCTCAGGCCCGCATGGAGATACAGAAAACGAGTATGTTCCGCTCGAGGTTGTGTTTGAACACCTTGAAAAAAGAAAAAATGTACTTGGTGGACTAGCCATAACGGGCGGAGAACCGCTTCTTTCACCGGCGCTGGAACTGTGCATACGAAAAGGACGGGAATTCGGTCTCGCCGTAAAAATTGATACAAACGGAACGCTTTCCGATCGTCTTGAAACACTTCTTTCCAACCGGGAGGTACGCCCGGACATGATTGCCGTCGATTTGAAAACAACACCGGAACGCTACGGAGAACTCACTATTGAATGTGCAGCCGGAGAACGTGCGGCAAGCGAACTGAAACGCACCTTGTCCCTGCTTGACCGGGAAGTACGGGCAGAAACCCTTGCTGTTGAATACCGCACCGTCCTGGTTCCCGGTCTGGTTGGCGAATCTGATATCCGTTCCATTGCTGCACTCTTGCCCCCGAATGCAAACTGGCAAATAACCGCGTTTGTTCCGGGAAATTGTCTTGATCCCGAATGGAATACCCATGAACCGTATCCGCCGTCCGAAAGAACCCGTCTCTTTGAACTGGCCAAATCACTCATTTCCACGGCAACCTTCCGGTAAGAGTATGAAACGATCCCTCGTGCGGATAGTATTGCCCACCATGGTACTTCTTGTCGTCCTTGTATCCTGTACAAAGCCGGTTTTTACCATATCGGTTGACCAGGATCTGTACGATCGTTTTGTCCGTGACGGAAGCGCGGCGGTGACATTTTCAGCCGGACAGTACGATCTGGAAATCACGACAAGGAACGAAAACAACCCCATTGCACATGTGCACAGGCGTATCGAACTCTCTCCCGCCCTGCAAAATCTGGTACTCGAGAATCCTGAATGCTATCCCCATCCTGCCGTACCCACGGAAGCCGTCACAGAAGCAGTTGCGGTTTCTGAATGCATTGTTCACCGGGAACCGGTCTACCCGGTTATCCCGTTTACCGGATCATTAACAACCTACGCCGCCTTCCATGCATCAGAAATGAAAGGAGGAGCAGCGGTACCAGTATACGTAAAACAGGCAGACATACCGGCGGCCCATATCGCACTGCCTGCGGTTGTAGTATCCGGCAACGATACGGAGCGCGTCCTCTTTGCCGGAGATGCGGAGTATCCCTGGCATGAAGACACTCTGGCGGTGTTAACGTATCACGATGACAGCGCTCCGCTTTTTCACAAAAAAGCCTGGCACGGCGCACGATCATTTCTGGAGACCTGGTTCCGTACGGTGTTCTGTCCGCAGGTCTGCACCCCGGGTGAAGACCGTACGGCCTTTATTGCCTCAGCAGGAGACATATTGCTGGCACGCGGTGTTGACCGTGCACTGATCAGAACCGGGAAGGCTGAAACCGTGTTTACCACAACCCTTCCCGTGTTGCAAAACAACGACCTTACCACCGGTAATCTTGAATGCGTTATTACCCAACGAACGAACAATGCAACTAAAACCTACACATTCCGTGCTGATGAAGCTGCTCTTCCGTTTCTCAAGGAAGCCGGTTTTTCCTATGTAAGCATTGCAAATAACCATTCGTATGATTTCGGCGAACCCGGATTCAGGGATACGCTTGCCGCGCTCGGGAAACATGAATTGGCAACTTCTGGAGCCGGATATACCGATACCGACGCGGCACAGTTCTATCGTATAACCCTCGGGGGGAATCCTGTTTCGGTTATCTCGTGCGGTGCGTTCCCCGTTGAACGCTCCGGCTTCAACGGAAAAACAACGGCAACGGCAACCGGAACGCGGGCCGGAATTCTATGGGAATCCGACCTGTTGCGGACACTGATCCGGCGTGAAAAAGAAGCCGGTTACTTCATTGTGGTACTTGTTCACGGCGGGGAAGAATATAACACCAACCCTTCTCCCGGACAAAAAGCAACATACCGTTCCCTGTGTGATTCCGGCGCAGATGTCATTTTCGGTTCTCATCCCCATGTACTGCAGCCGGTGGAATACTACAAGAACAGCCTGATCGTATACTCACTGGGAAATTTTGTCTTCCCCGGTATGGATGAGATGCCGGGTGCGGAAGAGTCTGCCATCGTCAGAATCGGAATAAAAAACAACCAGATTCTCTACTATGAAAAATATCCCTGCACAATAGAGAAGAAAACGGTACGACTCGCCGATCAGGATTAATCCTGATACACCGGGCCGTACCCTGGTATTACAGCACTCTGATCAACCAAGCTCCTGTATTGTCTCATCAAACACGGCAAGCGTTTCATCCGAGGGCTTTTGGGTGAGAAGGCTCACCACCACCACAACTACAAAGCTGATGATAAATCCGGGCATCAATTCATACAAGTACTCCCCGGGAATCGAGATGAAGTTTTTCACCAGGAAGATGGTTGCCGCTCCGGTTACAATGCCGCTCAGGGCACCCCACCAGGTGGTTCGTTTCCAGCAGAGAGAAAGAATGATCAGCGGGCCAAACGCTGCGCCAAAACCTCCCCAGGCATAACCAACCATGGAAAGAATGTTTCCCTTGTCGGTCGCGGCAATGAGGACGGCAAGCAGGGCAAACCCCACGACACCGGCCCGGCTAATGAGCATTTTCTTTTTGGTGTCCAGATCCTTGATGCCGGGAACATCCTCGGTAAGCGATGATGTAAGAACAAGCAGCTGGGAGTCTGCAGTGGACATGACCGCCGCAAGAACAGCAGCAAGGACGAAACCGGCAAAGACCGGGTGAAAAAGAGCGGTGGTGAGTGCAAGGAACACCCGCTCGGGGTTCCCGCCCTCTCCGCCGACTCCGGGAAGTCCGTGCACTGCGTCGTACCCGATCCCGACAAGACCGATTGAGATTGCCATGACAAGACAGATAATCATCCAGATGATGCCGATTCGTCGGGCTTTAGGAACCGAAGCGGTATCCTTTATTCCGATAAAACGGGCGAGAATGTGCGGCTGTCCGAAATAACCGAATCCCCAGGCCAGAAGGGAGGCTGCGGTAATCCAGCCGGTACTGATCGAAAAGGCCGCGGGGCGTACCACGGAAATATCGATACCCGTTCCTGATATCGCAATATAACCGAGCACGGCGCAGAACACCAGTGCGGTGAGCATCAACAATCCCTGAAGAAGGTCAGTAAGGCATACGGCAAGGTACCCGCCAAGAAAAGTATAGGATATGACAACCGCGGCGGTAACCAGCAGTGAAACTTTCTCGGTCGCACCAAAGGTGTGTGCAAAAAGAAGCGTGCCGCCCTTAAAGCCGGAGGCGACATAGAGCGTGAAGAAAAAGAGAATGACCAGATTGGCAATGAGCCGCAGTATCCCCTTCGGATCATCAAACCGCTTCGAAAGGAACGACGGCAGGGTTATGGCGGAAAACTTCGCACTCATGAGCCGCAGCCGACCTGCCACAATGAGCCAGTTGAGATAGGCACCAAGCGTGAGGCCGAGGGAAATCCAGACTCCCTCAACAAGACCGCTTGCGAATACCGCACCGGGAAGACCGAGAAGAAGCCAGCTGGACATGTCCGATGCCCCGGCGCTAACCGCGGTCGTTAACGGCCCAAGGGTTCTCCCGCCAATAATGAATCCTTCATTGCCGAGGGTCTGTTTCTTCATTGAATACAAACCGATGCCAAGAAGCACAAAGAGGTACACAAGAAATTCAGTAATGTAAATCATGCAAGAATACTACGGGTCGAACAGCCGGCTGTCAAGAAAAAGATGGCGTCCGGTACAATTTACCCGTACAGAAAGTTTTTTCTCGACAAGAGTCACCTCCACCACTACAATGGTACAATTCACGAGTATGTTCACATACTCACCCAATCAGGAGAACAGAACATGAATTTCTTGAAAAAACTTGACCAGGACCTGGCCCGATTCTGGCCGTTCTGGGTCGCAATTCTGGTCATATCAATCGTCATGACATTCTTCAACATTTCGGCGGATGCACTCTGGTACGATGAAAGTTACTCGGTTGCAACGGTGACACATTCACTGGGAGACATAATCACGCTTGTCTCTACAGACAGCCATCCACCGCTTTATTACATCCTCCTCAGGATCGCCGTGGTACTCTTCGGAAACTCTCTGACGGTGATACGCGGACTTTCTGCGCTGGCGTCGGTTGGAACCGTGATTCTTGCCTTCGTTTTCCTGAGAAAACGCTGGGGAAGTCCGGGCGCTCTCGCATTTGCAGTAATTTTCATTATCACGCCCATGGCAATTGGCGCAGCGCAGGAAGCACGCATGTACTCGCTTGCATCATTCTTTGTTACCGGCATGGTTCTTGCGGGGTATGCCGCGGCAACCGACAACCGCCTCCGCGACTGGGTGGCACTCGGCGTGTTCGCATTCGCCGCAACCTGGACCCACTACTTCGCACTCATCGCCGCCGGCCTCTACTGGTGCATGCTTTTCATCAAGATCATGATAACCCCCGCCCAGCCGGGAGAAAAGAAACTTGCACGCGGTACACCGCTCTTCCGCTGCCTCATTGTCGGCGGCGCGGTAATCGTCCTCTTCCTGCCATGGGTTGTTGCCCTTGCGAATCAGGCTTCGCGGGTTGCGAAGAATTACTGGATTGCGCCGCTCAACCTCATGTCCGTTTTCGCCATCCTTTCGTTCCCGTTCGGACAGCGTTTCGGTGGCCCGCACGGCATGACTTCATTCTATCTGTTCATTGCCGTTCACCTCGTCGCCATTACCGGTATTGTTCGCGCATTACTGAAGAAAGACCCTGAAGTATTTTTGCCGCTTTCAGCCCTTCTCGTATATTGGCTTACTTTTGCGACCGGCGTCTTCCTGTCATGGGCAATCCGACCCATATTCGTGGAACGCTACCTCGTTACCGGTATGGGCTCGCTCATTACAGCCTTTGCGTTCTTTGCCCATTCCTTTCACAAGAAACGGGTCCTTGCCGCGTTGTGTGTGGTCTATCTCTTCTTTACGTTCCCCATTCTCAAAAGCACCTATACCATGCAGGTAAACGGCGCCGGGGATGTTGTTGCCACAGAGTATGCCGACCGCGTACAACCGGAAGACATCTTTGTCCACGGCAGTGAACATACCTTCGGCATCTTCCGGTACTACTTCCCGGATAATTTCCACTATCTCTACATCCCGGAAGATTTCATACCGATGGGAAACCATCAGGTCTTCCAGCCGAATGTGGAAATCGGTTCCGATCTTGCCAAATATACTGAAAAACCGGTGACCATCTGGGCGGTAAGCCGTGTCGGTGAATTCTACTCGACTCCCTGGAACGAGCTTACCGAAGCCGCGTATCGCGAAGCCGCCGGACCAATGCTCAACATCCGCAAAGAACCCGGATGGCTCACCATCTTGCTGCAAGAAGTAAAATACAATGCAGAGAAGACAGAAAAGGGTTCCGGACGAGCCTCGGGATACCTCACCCTTAAAATTACCGACATTGACGAGTCCCTTGGCGGAAAGCTCGTCTACGCGCTCTACGCAAGTGATCCGATACGTGAAGGCAACTTCATGAAGTCCGGAGCGCTGAATATTACCAAGGGATCACAAAGCATTGTTCTCGAAGATATCCCCTACGGAGAATATGCACTGTTTGCGTTTCATGATCTCAACGGAAATTTTCAGCCCGACTTTAAAAACAACATAGCAGTTGAAGGAATTGCCATGGGGATTCCCCCTTCGGATCTCAGGAGAGAGCCAACATTCGATCAGCTGAAGTTCACCTTCAGCGAAGGCGTTGAACCTGAAGACATCAGAATGTATTATCCGGAATAGAAACCGGGAAAGGGCAACCGGCCGTTATCAGTCTTTGGATGAACGGTTTGTTGCCCTTTTTTGTTGGTACATTGCCGTATCGGCAATGGAGAAATGCTTTTCAAAATCATAATCACCCTCTCCAATCACCGAGTACCCGACAGAAAGACTGCAAGGGTACTCTTTATCGAGAGCGGCCAATTCAACGACGAGTGCCTTTTGTACGCGCAATAGCCCCGCTTCATCAAGACCGGAGATAAAAAAAGCAAATTCATCACCACCAATGCGAAACAGAAGATCTGCTGAACGCATTACCTTCTTCATGATGTCGACGCATGAACGTATATACTCATCACCTGCCGCATGTCCAAACCGGTCATTAACATCCTTAAGGTTGTCGATATCAGCAATGAACAGAGCCAATGGTCGTGATGCTTGTACAAGAATTGTATGCCGTTGTTGTTCGAAACAGTTACGATTCATACATTGACAGAGTTCATCAATATAGGCACGATTTTCCAGTTTTTTGACAAAGGAGTTTATTAACGAAAGATCATACAGTGTCAATGAATAGCCGATACCGATATCACGTCTGTTACGAATATCACGATATTGAACATAGAGGGTTTGATCGTTCTGTGTGTTCTTGATAAAAAACGATGCATCATCCCCGACCTCATGTTCTATATCAATTTCGGAAAATAGTGATCCATTGAAAATACGCTCATGTGAATGAAATGCCGCAACAGGAAAACTGAACTTGTCAAAATAGCGCTGTGCATCATCATTGACATGTAGTAATTCCCCATCCTCATTGAACATCAAAACGGGCATACCAACACTGTCGTAAAATCGGTTCTTGCCGTAATATATCACGGAATCGTCTTTGTCAAGAAACGTCGCCCAGTAGAATACACTCACGCAGAACAGATGTCCAATGAACGCGTAAGGCTGAATCATGCTTTTCAACCTGGTAAAATTGGACAAAAAAAGAAAGATGGAGAAGGTCATGGTGGATACCACAAACAAGAGCTTGGCAATCCGGTTCTTGCGCCTCTCTTTGAGATACACAATACCAAGAAGGATCAGGGAAACAGTAATAAGGACATAACTGTAAATTGAATGAACAATAAACCATGGCCCATTGGAAATGATCAGTTCGCGCAGATGCAAGTAACTGAAACCGGAATGTCCCGAGAGAAAGAGTGAATGAAATGATGACGTTACCGAAAGGAGACAGGTTATAGCGGGTACAATGGCAAATAATGGAATAAGGTGATCACAGGTACGGCCAAACGAGAGTCTCCAGGAGAAGAAGAATAAGCCGAATATGGCGACATTGACGCTGACAAATCCCAATTGGGAAACAATATACACGGCATTGGGAGTATCCAGACTGTAGTAAAGGAAAAGAAGGAAATTCCAGGCGGCAATACCCGCATTGACTATCGAGACATAGCTGAAACGTTCAATTTCTCTCCTTCTCCGTACCCCTTCCAGAAGGAGGAAAGCAGCATACAGGGAAACAACCAGGTGCGCGACAGACTGAATACGTGTTTCCATCAACAGGCCCTTTCAGCTTTTTGTGTCATAAGCCGGTCCCGGGAACATGATGGCGGTGCTGATATCGGAGCATGCGCCATTATAGCGGTCATTGCCCGGTCGGTAAAGCAGTACAACGCATGTTCGGCACCAATGTTCACATCACGACGTGCTTACTCTTTCCCCACAAACTCGTCCATCGATTTGCTGATGCCAAAGAATGAATTGACAAGGTCAAAGAACGCAACCGGGAACAAGCGCAGGAACCATACTGCCCAAATCATGAAAAGAAAGGTTTCCCGTTTTTTCTTTTTGGACACACTCCTCAGCATTTTCTTCACCGCTTTCTCCGGTTCCATGATCGGCAATAAAAGGGGAAATCGTGTTTTTGCGCCCTTGAACATGGCGGTTTTCAGATAGAAAGGACAAATAACCGTGGTGGAAATTTTCTTTCCGAGTTTCTTCCATTCGGCACGCATCGCTTCGTCAAAACCAAAAAGGCCGAATTTTGCGGCAGAATAATCCGAGAGACGCGAAACACCAACGATACCCGCAGCAGAAGAAATGTTGACGAGATGTCCGTTGTTCTTTGCGAGATCGTCTTCAAAGTGTCGGACAAGAAGAATCGGCGCGGTAAGGTTTATCGATAGTGCCTTCTGAATTGCCTCTGGCGATGTTTCATGAAGACAGGTTCCGTTAACGATTCCCGCATTATTGACAAGAATATCAACCGAAAAGTGTGCCTTCTTCACTGTCTGTTCAAGAGCGGAGATCTGTGAGGCTTGTGACAGATCACATGTAAAGAAATGAAGATTCTCATTCTTGAGGTTTGCCAGGCTCCCCTCTGCAATATCGACAGCAAGCACCGTCGCTCCTGCCTGCAAAAGGTATGTACTCATGAGAGAACCAAGCGCCCCGCCGGCTCCGGTGACCATAACACACTTTCCGCTGTAATAATTTTTCATTGTCGCTCTCTCCGCAAAATTAAAGATCCTGTCCGTACCCTCAACAGGGTAAATCCGGTACGTGCCTTTGTCAACGTTAAGGGGAGACACCTTTCAGGGCCGAAGCTCTTCTCTAGATTCCCGGCAGGAAAGATTCACCCGCAGGCGGTCATCCATCGCGGGGATGGCGGAACGCCCTTCGGTCGTTCCGCCTAGGCGAGAGTCGGCGCAGAATTCCTGGTAAGTTTCTGTAATCAGACACATACGCCGAATCGCCCGCACAACCCGCGCGTCGGCCCGACCGCTTCCTGGGGGTATTTCAGATTCCTGCCGGGAAAGACAGGAGCACATGTTCGGCCTGAAAGTTGGTCTCGCTTTCTACTGTTCATATCCCGCGGCCTCCCCTGTCTCCAGTCGTTGCGTTCCTGCAGGAACGCAACGGCCTTACGCCACCCCTTCGTGCTTCCATACTGCAGGAACAAAGTGCCTTGAGCTTCTTCTCGGTGGCTCGCTCCATTTCCGGTCATGCTACGGCCGCCCTTCTGCGTTCTGCCATGGAAGCGCTTCCTCATACTCCCGAATCATCAATCATGCTTGTCTCCGATGGCGGAAGCGAAAACGTCAACATCTCCGTCAGTGACTATCTCGCATCCGTACAGCTCAAGCTGCATATTGCGCAGGTTGATGTTTCGTTTTCAAACTCGATGATCGAAGCGGTGAACAAGATTCTCAAGTACCGGTATATCTTCAGGAAGGACATCCCGTCATTTCATTCGCTCGATCAGGTGGTCAAGGATTCGGTTGCGGATTATAACGCCCGTCCTCATTATGCGTTGCATGGTCTCAGTCCCGATGAGGTGTATGGAGGTAAGACCTTTGACTTCGCCGGGTACAAGGAACGCCTTGCCCTCGCCCGAGCCCGGCGTCTCAGCGAAAACAGGAGCACAAAGCACCCCTGTGAGCCGTTTGGGGAAGAAACAGCCACAGAGATAGTGTAAACAACAAAGGAAAAGGAGGTTGAACAAGAAAATGAACAGTCACATGTCAAAGAACACCGGCTTATAAGCCTGAAAGTCAAAAGGAAAGGCCCTGTCTCTTATAAGAGACAAATGATTGTCGAAAGTGCATGATAGGAGCAGGGGAAGGTTCGTATATACGCAGATGTTCTTGCCAAAATAGCCGCGGCTCTCGGTGTTTCTGCCGATACGCTTCTCAAACACAAAGAATTACAGGACACTATGTATCTTCCAAGCTTGAAAATCGCGAAACGTATGCAAGCAATGGAGAAGCTTTCAGACAACAAGCAAAAGGCAATTCTAAAAACTCTGGACGATCTTATTCTTGCTAATCAGGATCGTTAATCCTCGATTTTTCCCGTTGCAGACAATCGTACCGAATCATAGCCTGATTTCTTTTTGTCTTCGGGATGCGGTTCAAGTCCTATTACCGTGATTTCATTCTTATCCGGCCCGTATACCCAATAGAGCCGTCCTGCTCCGCTTGTCTTGTTTTCAAGATACGACTGCCATACTTTTACACCGTAGCGTCTGCTTAAAGCCTCTATTTCATGACTTCTGAGGCCCGGGTGCCAGGGATCATTCGACAACAAAACAAAGGCTTTTCCAATCTTTTTATACAGTCGCTCTTCTGCCTTTCCAATTGTGCCGTCACTGACCTTGTCGGAAAGTTCCTTCCAAAAGTTCTCCATCTCGGGAACACCAAGTCGTATGGTAAACATCGCAAGCCTATTCGGTCGAGAAGGAGGATAAATCAACCGGTGAAGAAGCTTTTCCCTTCCTGATATTTGCTATGGCTGAATCCATCATCTCGAGGGTATTACGGGAAACCTCGAAGGGAGTTACCAGCTCTCGTGGTTCAAGAATTATTTTCCCATTGGGGAATTCAAGCACCCGATAATTGGCGTATTTTGCACCTCGAATAGTGACTCGTTTCTTTGTATCGATTCTGGCATCATATTCTTTGATCGCCTGCATTCGCTTCCTCCGTGTGGGATATCCCACATATAAAGCATACTATGAATACCACGTATTGTAAAGTATTTACTAAAACAGTTCTTCATATAAGCCATGTGGTTCGTAGAATCGCATGGCCACCCCCGGTAGGGGCACAGCTGCAACAACCGGACAAAACAGGACATTTCTCACCGGACAAAAAAAATCCTAACCATCAGCTTAACTTGCGCCGTCTCTGGCGGCGTCAGGTTGAAGCAGCGTTAGGATTTTACCGAGCAATAAAAAATGTGGTTCAAGCTGACAACCGCGCCAGATTCCCGGAAGCACTCGCCCACAGTCCGGCGCGCTTGCAGCTTAACCCGAACTTTTATTGACTGGGGTACGAACAACCCTACATTACATATTCTTGTCATACTTTTTCCAAGTCTTCGACAATAAGATCCTTACTACCCTGATGTTCCATTAGCGGATCGTTTATTCTATTCGTTTGAAGAAGCCTAAAGGTATATCTTCAAAATCATTCACAATACTAATTCCTAATGCACCGTTTCTAAACTCATACATTGATTCAACAATAGATATCTCATAATCTCCTCTATCAGAATGGAAAACCCATCCGTATTTCATTTTTTCTAGGTTACCAGTTGCCGTTACTCCTTGATATTCAAACCGTGCATTCCCCTCCGCATCAATTTTGATATAGTCGGTTTGACTGAGACTTTCTTCTCCATCAATAAAAGCCCATGTACCAGTCAGTTCATGTGCACTTGTACAACTGATTAATAAAATTGCAAATAGTAAGACTATTATTCTCTTCATTTTACACTCCACAGTTAGTATATCCATTGGAAACCATGTTTCCCTGGAATAAGATTCTTGTTTGCATCATAGTAAGAATAAGGATAATTCCATTGATTACCCGGCATAAGAGTGTCTGGATTAAGAAAGCCTCTACCATATCGACCTGTTGCGGTATTCAATCTGAAACCGGTAAAATCGAAATGAGTGTGTAAATCTGTCCCCGTACCGTTTGAATCTGTAGGATAATTGGTGATAAAGGCAGGAGAACTGTCTTTACCAAAAAAATCTCCTACAGATAATTTCTTGACAGCATCGGGGTCCAAATGCATTATACGCATTTTCACATCAGATCCAAAAAGCTCAAAATAAACTTTATCTTTGTTCTTATCAGAAAGTTGCCATATTCCACCAGGAGTATTAACAGATTTCCCTCCTCCACCGAAATCAATACCAGCATGTAATTCACTGAAATATATGGCATTGGGGACTCTACTAGTTTTTAATGTAAGCATACGGAGATCTTCTGCAAAGTTGGTCGATACAGACGCTCCAGGTGCTAACGTTGACAAATCAATTCCATTCTCAACAGCATTATTTAGCCACTCCCGATTGGTTTGTATCTTTTTAATCTCTGAATCAGAATAAGCCTTTGACAACATATTGTTTACAGCATCAGTATAGCTTCCTACGTTGTTTATCATACCAATCGCAGAACCATATGTTCTGTTCATGAACCCTTTGACCGTCTTTTCACCTGCATTTATATCTGAATACAAGGAGTCAACTGATTGCAATGTAATTTCTTTCCCCATATTCAAGTTAGTAAGGTTTACACCGTTCTCAGTATAGAAGTATGCCATACCTCCCTGGGGAATTCTGCGTCGTATTGTTTCATTATCACCTATCCAGAATCCATCAGTATTTTGCTCAAGACCCGATGCTTTCATCATTGCAACAACAGAAGCCCTATTTGCATCATTATCCTCAAGTCCAAGTATTTCAAGCATACTGCCTTCAATTCCCTGAGATTTTGTTTTATGAATCAGGTTATCATCCTTGTCATATACATTGGCTCGTCCATCATATTCAAGATTTCCCTTATCATTCAGCTTCCAAAAATCCTTCTCACTCGAATATGCTGTATCAGCATACTCCCTGAACGCGGCCTCCCCTTTCATGTAGTTCCCGATATCCTTCACCAGGTTCCCATTACTCAGGATGGCATTCACATACATGCCGTCCTTGAGGACGTTGATCGCCATCTCGGTGTGGCCGGTTACAGCGGCGCGGGTTTCAGCTTGTTGATCTGCGCTTTTCTCACCGTCCCGGTACGCTTCGTGTTGGAGCACGATGCCGGCGGTTACACCCGCGTTAACATCATTTGAAAGGCTCCGGAGGATGATCGTCTTCGTACCGTCCTTATTCATCACCGTCTTCGCCGTCGCGTCGTCTTCCAGGTTTTCATTCACCGCGAGATTCGTCATTCCGTCCAGAATATCATGGTAGGTATCAGTCCCCACATCATCACCGTACGAGAACAGCGCGCGCAGGGCGACGTTCGCTTCGATGCCACCATGCGAAGCGGTATACTCACTAATCTTGTGATTCTGGTAGAGCGCGTTGATTCCGTTGATTGAGCTTGCAATACGGCCGAGATTCAAATCCGTGCCGCCCATGCCGATAGCCGCCTGCACACCGTCCTTGCCGAAACCGAACTCAAAGAGTCCGACACTTACTGCATCGCCGTCTTTATTGGTCAATCCGAACATGCTCGCGTTAATGAGGTTGACCCTGGCGTTATCCGTCATTGCGTACGTTACCCCGGTCGAGGCAAGATTCCCGATCGTTCCGGTAAGGTTCCGCACGCCGCCTGCATACTTTTTGGAAAATCCCGAAAGGGACGAGTTGGAAATTCGTGAATCAAGCCCCGTACGCACAAAATTCCCCGCCATTCCCGCAGCTACTCCTGCCATGGCATCACGGCCAAAGGCTCCCCGGCCGAATGCGTCTTCGTCGAAGGCGTCGCCGCCCGAGACCAAGCCGCGGAGACTGAAAGAGTTTATTGCGCTTGAGGCTACGTTTGACGCCATTATTTCGGTTCCTTTAAGCATGGTAGAGCCGATGACGCTGTCTGTCAATTTCATAGTTTGGAGGAGGCCGCCGGTGGGGGCACCGCCGCCTTGCGGGACGACGCCGTTAAAGGCCCCGCTTATGGCCGAGGAGGCGAAGGTGGTGGCCGCTTTTTTGGCGAAGCCTTCTACCGCATCCAGGGGGTCCATGCCGTTGGCCATGTCCATCAGGGTGAAGACCGCGTCGTCTATCATGTTGAACGCGGTACTGATAAGCGCGTTCATGATGATGCCGCCCGCGCCGCCGGTGAAGCAGCTCACCGCGACCGTCATGGCGACATCAACCAGCGTCCGGATAGTCGGAGCCGGCATGAAGCTGCCCCGGTCGTCCCAGAGGCGGCGGCTGTACGCCGGCATGTTCGCCTCCGCACGACCGGAGGACTCAATCATCTTGTGCTGGGTAAAAAGCCCCATGATGCGGCCGGTTTCACCCGCACCCGCAAAGCGTACGTTCTTCCAGTACTCGTCCATGTCCCGGT
>CAZGQQ010000003.1:0-55314 GCA_964527175.1 uncultured Treponema sp. | reverse complement strand
TCGGACTGAAAACAATAAGCTACTGGCAAGCCTGGGGACTCTTCCTGCTCAGCTTTATCTTTTTCAAGGGGTTTGGCGGCAGCCATAACCGGACCGAACGACGGCGAAAGACACAACTCCGGCGTCACATCCATACGGTCATGGAAAGCGAAGCAGCCGGACAAACAGACGAACCATCTGAAAATTGACCATCCGGATACCGGTGTTCTTCTCGAAGTTACTTTGTGCAAAAAAAACCGCGCCAAAACGGCGCGGTTTTTCTTATTACGCGGTTTCCAGAACCCGCCAAAAAAATTGACAGGCGGTAATGATCTTGTCCACGGGAATGCGTTCATTTTTCGCGTGCATGCTTGCCCGTTCTTCCTTCGTAAGGGCCAGGGCAGAAAATTTCAAAACCGCCGGTGATATCCGGCAAAAATGCCGCGAGTCGGTACAGGCTACCATAAGATACGGGGCAACTATTGCATCGGGCCAGGTTGATGCTACGGCATCCCTGACATGCTTCCAGGCCGAACCGGAGAGATCCGCTACCGGTGAGGGATCATACCCATATACCGTTCTGAGGGTTACCCCGGTTTTCCGGACAATGTTCTCAAGCCGTTTACAGGCAGAATCAACGGTATCGCCGGGCAGAAGGCGCAAATTCGCACCCGCACGGGCGACCGGTGGCATCACATTATACTGCGGTGCACCCTCGAGCACGGTAAAACAGCAGGTTGTCCGCATGAGTGCGGCAAGGTCCCCGCCGGATACAGCGCACACGAGCTTGAATAATGGAAGAAAGCACCAGAGATTCGCAAACAATAATCGGTATGCAAAAGATGAGTGACGCCCCAGGGTATCGAACATCTTCGCCGCCGCAGGTGTTAACCGCAGCGGGAACGGCTTTCGGGCGATACCCGATATTGCTCCTGCAAGGTCCACAACCGGCTGGCGGAGCGCCGGAGCCGATGAATGCCCTCCAGCTGCTCGCGCTGAAAACTCGATATCAAGCACACCCTTTTCGGTGATGCCGACTACCGCACAAGGCTTTGTGACGCCGGGAAAAACACCGGTAACCACCGCACCGCCCTCATCAAGCACCAGTGCAGGACGAATTCCTTTTTTCTCCATCCAGTCAACAATGGCCGGTGCGCTGGGGCCCATAATTTCTTCATCACCTGAAAACGAGAGATAGACGTCATGCTCCGGAACAAAGCCGTCCTTGATTCTTTTCTCTACCGATTCAAGGATGGCACACAGGGTAATCTTGGTGTCGATTGCACCACGACCCCAGAGAACGCCATCTGAATCTATCTCACCGGAAAAAGGCGCTTTTTCCCATTCCGCAGGATCGGCAGCGACTACATCGTAATGCGCCATAAGCACTGTCGGATTGCCAGGGGAGCGGCCCTTCCAGCGATACACCACACCGGATTCACCAACAAGGGTGCGTTCACACTGACCGGTAATGACGGGATAGAGGCTTGCCAGCAGGGCACGGAATTCTTCAAACCGGGACACATCCACCTGTGCAGGATCTCGCGAGGAAACCGTTGGAATACGAATCATGCGGGACAAATGGTCCGACACGGCACCCACGTCAAAATCGGGAGCAGTCTGAACAGCGGATTCTGTCCGGTGCGGACGGAACAAGGCTGCACGAACAATGATAATCCCGACGAATCCCGACAACAAAAAGCCAGCAATAAGGGCAGGAATCATACAATGCCCCGTTTGTACAGAACTCGTGCACTGCCAATTGCTATGAACGCACTAACCGGAACAAGGATACTGACGGCAGTTGCGAGCGCCGGCACACACACAAACAGAATAATCATTGCAGCAAGCGGCGCCACCGCAATCTTCCAGTTTTTTGCTATGAATACCACCCCGAGCCCTCCAAAGAGTGCGGGAAGAATCATCTTGAACGCAGGAAGAAGAACCGGGCTCTGCAAAACCGGCGCAAGAAAGCTGAAGAGAAGCACTCCAGCAGCCAGGATGAGCGTTGTTACAATAGAGGTTACCGCTATGGCAATGGTCGAAAGGACTTCACCTTCTTCAGTTCCCGGTTTGATTCCGGCTTGTTGCATGGCGGCAATTGCAGCAGGAGCTTTGAGGTTGGTAATATTCCCGGTAACAAAGGCAAGATAGGTTCCTCCCGAGCCAAGCATGGGTGCGTATGTCAATACTTCAATGGCGGTTACGGTCCAGTACACCGGAGCAACAGCAAGAAGGCCCCGAAAGACCGGCATGAAACCCGGCCAGGCTCCATAATACACACTGATAGCTACCGGAACGGCAACCATGACCGCAAGGGCACTAATCATCCAGAGTCGACCCCAGACATGAATATCAGTTTGAAAATTTTTCATTGTCCCCACTCCTTACAACCCTGCCGGAAGCAATTCCGGCGGTAGAATACGCGCATACCACACCGCAAGCGCCATGGCACCAAGCATACTGACGGGCAACGCAAAATTTTCGAGCCATTTCCATTTGCATACCGTAATGAGCACCCCGCACATACTCATGATCAATGCGGACGAGAGGAGCACCATAATCGGGAGTAGACCGCCCGATATTCCCATTCCCAGGAACGCGGAAATCATTCCTATAAAGAGCGCAGACATAAAAACCTGGCCCCACCGGTTATCCTTCTTTTGTATTGAAAGAACTCCTCCCTGAATCTTCTTGAGAAACAGGGGTATAATGAACAAAGGCGCGATACAACCAAGGGTCATGACCCATGCAACCGCGGAAAAAACTTGCGTACTTGCAACCGGTTCTGTTATACTCGCACCAAGCGATTGCATTGCTGCAGTCGCTGCGGGTAATTCGTACGTAACGGCACCGAGAACACTGAGTCGTATCCACGGCAACGGCAATCCGAGCGCATAGGAAAGCGTGATAAGCCCGAGCAGGATGGAAACAGACGGGAGAACGGCAAAGACTGCCGACGACAACACTGTTTTCCGCACTGTTTGATTCAAAATTCCCAGGTCACGGGCACGGGCGAACGCTTTAACGAGAAAAAACACCGACTGGGATATGACAAATATCCCGACAAGACCGCCCAGAAGATACAGAAACGATCCGTTTTGAAAACCTTGCATACAAAACTCCTGTAACAGGAGTATAGGGGCAGCGGTTAAAACTGTCCAGAATTGTATTCTCCGGTTAAGCGAAAATTAATGAAGATGAGGTATACTTTCACACATGGCAAACCGAACGATTCTTGTTGTTGAAGACAGCTCCAAACTTCGCGCATATATTGCATCGAATCTTAAAAATGCCGGGTACGAAGTTATCGAGGCAGCTTCCGGGCAAGAAGCGTTCGATATACTCAAGAAAGGGTACGTCGACCTCATACTGCTTGATCTCAATCTGGGCGACATGAATGGAATGGATATTCTTAAAACAGTTCGTCGCCAGGATGCACTGCTTCCGGTCATTATCGTATCGTCAGTAACCAATCATGATTCGAAACTTGCCGGGTTCTCCACCGGTTGCGACGACTATATTACAAAACCATTTTATGTTGATGAGCTTCTTGCGAGAATTCAGCGGATGCTGGAAAAAGCGGCAATAACGAACCGGCCGGCCGCACCGCTTGATGAAACAATTCACAGCGGACCGTTCACGATAAATGTCGGCACCATGGAAGTTACAAAGAACGGGGTTCCGCTAATCCTGAGAAACAAACTCTTTTCACTGTTCCTTCACTTTGTTCGAAACCCGGGGATTGTCCTGTCCAATTCGGTTCTGTTTTCCCAGGTTTGGGATCCTTCCGACGAAGTCAACGAGAACAGTTTGTATGTCCATATACGGCAATTGCGGTCGCTCATTGAAGACACTCCGGATAAACCGTCCCATATTCAGACAGTGCGAAATGCAGGATACCGCTACTCTCCGGAATCCTGAAATTCCGTATGAATGACCAGATCCCCGTTTTCATCCGTCTGATACCCGAGACGTATCCCCATCAAACCAAACAGAAACGCAGAAAGAAAAACGCCGGCCGGATGAAAACTCATGTCGCCTGATGGTACGGTAATATCAAGACAAACGGCATGTTCAGCGCCTGAAACAACCGCAATAATAATACCGCCAGCAGGTACGGCCGGTATTAACCGGATAAAGAGATCTTCCAGCGCCAGAAGCAGCAAACCCTCTTTCCCGCGAATCTTCAATCCGGACTGAACCTCATTCAACCGGATTACGATTCCGGAATCTGAAAGTTCATCTGCAATCATGGACTGTACGCGGGCACACAGGGAATATACCGATATACGGTCAAAGGATTCCCGTACCCCGGTTGCAAACAGGGATTCTTGCAGAATTCTACGACTGTTCTCCAGATAATGACTGCGGTTGAGAAGTTCTTCCGCGGCCAGGTCATTCGGATCACGCTCCTTGAGTTGCGAACCGCACCGGTACATGAGTACCTGGGCATTTCGCACCAGGCAAGCTTGCGATTCCATAACCGCCTGCAAACGAATAATCTGGTTCCGGTTCTTTTCCATGCTCCGGTCAAGGTCCCTGAATATACGCCGTATCAGAATAAAAACGACACCGGCAAAACTGCAAAACATGAGCGAAAAGAAAACAGCAGGGCCGCGGGTTTCTGGTCGGGGTACTACCCGGACTCCTTCCCGCTCCGGCACAACAAACACAAACCCTCCATCGGTTCTGTCACGTATACCCCATATTGTATAGCCATTCGTTCCGTCCTGTTCATACAACTGCCCATATCCCTGTAATACAATTCTCGCTTGCGCATGATCAAGAAGGTGTGCCATTTGCGGGGAGACTGAGGGGGGATACAAAACATTCCTGTCATTGTCAAAAAAGAACACCTGTATATTGTTTCGCTCTTCAAAAGACCGAAGAGCATGCGTTTCTCCCGAGCTGAACAATTCACTTCGATACAACAGGGCTGTTGCTCCCAAATATGGCAACTCAAAATTGCGCGCAACATGCCGGAACAGGATGCGCTCATGTATCAGAATAAACAATGCACACAACAGACACAACCCGATAAGAATTGCCTGTACAAATACATACCCGGTTCTTTTTGTCATGCATCATCCCCATAATGGCGCTTCAAGGTCAAAACAAAACACGCACCGCCAGCATCACCGGTATACAACAACGTACCGCCGTTCAATAACGCAAGCTCGTTTGAAACATGAAGCCCGAGTCCGGTTGAAGATTCACCTCCGGTGGGTCGCGTTGAAAGCCGCTCGAATCTCTGGAAAAGACGGCTCCGGTCTTCTTCAGGTATTCCCGGTCCGGTATCGCACACCGAAATGCGTACATCCGGACCGCCGGTTACCCGTATCGTTACTGTTCCCCCGGGCGGGGTAAATTTAACCGCATTATCGATGAGATTGCGCAGAATCCCCCGCACCGACGTTCTGTCCGCCAGAACCGGAGGAACCGGATCCTCGATAACACAGGTCAGTGTTTGGTTTTTCTCTTCGGCACGTATCTGAATATCACGCATCGTCCGCTGCAATTCCTCCTGAACCAGAACAGGTTCGAGCCAAAGGGTCTGCCGCCCGTCAGTAAGACGGAACGAGATGAGCACATTTTGCACAATGTCGTGGATTTCCTGTACACACGAATCCATTTCTGCAATTTTCTTGGCCTCTTCCGCATTGTCAGCATTACTCATGAGTTCGCGGACCAGATTCATCAATACGGTAAGCGGAGTATTCACGTTATGTGTCAAGAAATATAAAAAGGCATTTTTTTCTTTCTCGGATTGCTCAAGATCCCGGTTCATCCGTGACGTATCCCTGAGGCGGATGAGAGAACGCAACCGTCCCACAAGTTCAGCTCCGTCATACGGACGGGTAAGGAAGTCATCCACACCGACAGCAAAACCCCGTTTAAGCGTGGTCTGTTCAAAAAAGTCTGTAATGAGCAAAACGGGAAACTGGATCATGCTCAGTTTCTCACGGATAAAACGGCACAAGGTGAATCCTGCTTCCCCGGTTGAAGCTGCATCCACGATGAGCACGTCTATGCGTCCGCTGACGACATCAGCCAGTATCCTGAACCGATCGGTGTCCGGTTCAGCGGAAAAACCTTCTGCTGAAAGGATGTTTGCCATCCTGGCGGACTGTTGCTGATCATAATCGAATATTCGTACCCGTGAAGGTCCCCCGGTCACCTCGTCAAACGCAACAGATCCTGATTCATGTTCAAGCAAATCGTGTATTACCGGAATTTGTGCAACAGAGCGTCCTGCATGCTTGATTTTCTCCGCCTCACCCACAATTATCCGGGCAACAGCCATAATACCCGGGTCGGCATATTCCTTTTCCATGATCCGGGCAGAAGCAATGATGCTGTCCAGCGGCTGATGAAAGCGGTAAAAAAATCGTTCCATACTGCTTGTATTGATCGAGACCAGTTGCTTTGCAGTCCGATCCGACACGGCAGTCTCTCCGGCTTGGTCCTGCTTGAGCGATACGGTATCCAGCACCGCACGTGAGTACAAATAAACCCGCGAAACAAATAGCAGCACAAGAGATACGACCAGACCGGCCCACAGCCGAAAATCCGCGGAATAGGTTTGCCGCAGACCAAACTGGGCAATGACCACGTCGAGAACCATGAGAAAAATCCAGGGAGACAGGGATCCCACAACCATCAAGGGCGGGAAGTATCCCTTGAGTGCGGATACAATAGTATAATAAAAAACAGGGGGCAAAATGAGTACGGAAAAAGCATTCAGGATATCTGACATAACAAACGGATTATGGAAAAACGGGAATACGCCCAGAATCAATGCAGATACCATTAGTACCCGGGCTGCTTTTTTTTCCCATCCGGTATATCCGGGGGGGAAGAGGCTTGTAAAAAAGAACATTCCGGTGGCACAGTTCATGGCAATTGAAACCGGAAACAGCCAATCCGGATACGCGAGAGGATCAATTACCAGCATGAGCAGTCGGCTTTGACGCAAATAAAAGAAAGAAAGTGAAAAAAGAAATAAGGCGGTGCTAAAAAAATACCGACCGCCCAGCAAGACCGAAAGAATTAGATTCAGGAGAACCAGAAGAATGAGCCCGCCGACAGCGAAAGAAAGGAGCCCGCGTTCGGACATATTCTGGGAAAGCCAGACGCTGGCACTGTATATGCCGGGATCAACCAGAAGACCACGGCTTCCAAAGAATTCCAGAATATAGTATGTTTCAGCACCTGCAGGAACAATAACCGGGAAAGCTGCACGATAGTGCTGTACCGGACTCTCACTGAGGGGAATACGGTCCCCATGGCGATAGAGAAGCACAGCGCCCTTCTCTACCGGTTTTAATAGTGACGTTTGATAATTGCGTGCATTGTTGTACAGGATCATTTCGCGGTCAAAATGATCCCGGTTTTTGAGATCCACCCGAACATACACATAGCTCATACCGGTTGAAATGGGTTTGCCGGGAAAGGGCTTCCATTCCAGGTCATCGGCAACTAGCGCAAGAGACGGAATCTCCGTGTCGGATGCAATCCAGTAGCACACCGCAGAAACGGCATGATTGTCAAAAGCCATCCGTCCCGGGCTTTCAAGTGAAATGAGAAAGACTGCCAAGCCTGCAAGAACGCAGGCAACAGCCAGTCTTTTGAGAAAGTGCTTATGGTTTTCTGATTCCTCACGTGTTGTTCTCATGTTTTTATACTCTGAAACAATAGATCCTTCCCGGTTCCCGGATATTCCAGGACACTATAACCACACATTGAAGGGGTAAACCCGCTATCGGCAAGTGTGCCAATAATCAAAGATGCCATTGTCTGTGCCATATCAGCATCCGTTCCGGGTAAAAGAACAGCAAGACGTCCATCGGCGGTGCAACAAGGATAATCCGATCGGCGTAGCGGTTTGCGTATCGCGGTAACATAACAGCCGTTCCGGTTCTCTCCCGCCGTTTCAACCGCAAAGTTGAAAACAATCACCGAAAAAAAGCTTCCGCCCGAATCACTCTCTGCAACCAGTTCCTCCAGCTTTTTCTCAAGAAATTCATGAGAAAAAAATCCGCTCGCCGGATCAACCATGGTTTCAACAAGCAGCCGGGCAGTTTCCGTTGTTCGCTCCCGGGAAAGCATGTCGACAGTTTCCTCAAGAGTACGAAGAGGAGTTACATCCTCCATGACAAAAAGAGTAACCGGCACACCGGTTAAGTCGGATACAAAGGCATTCTTAGTAAAACGAAGCCAGTATTCTTCGCCGTCTGCTCCAATAAACCGTTGCGCCTCTGCCCGTGTTGTTTCATCGGCCTTGAAGTTTTTCAATCGTTTGCACGATTCATTCCAGAACCTGTTTTCGGAAAAATGATCGTCCAGCATGTTTTGCCAGCGCAACCCGAGGGGAAGCACATCAAGAACCGCAAGCAGACAGTCCCTCTCCCGTGATGTTTTTCCGAGACGGGAACGAACAGTGATGCGCCCTGCAGCATACGCTGCGGCAATAAGAACGAGCGCCAACAGGATGTACAGAAAAACACGCGCCAACATGAGCCGCACCGGATGATTCGCAGGAACCTTCTGAATATTTCCGGGAACCCACCGTTTTCTCAAGTCGTTGAGTATGCCGGTGCGTGATATGTGTACGATACCTTCGTTCAACCGGAAGAGCAGATTCGTGTTGCCTTTTTGCACGGCCAGCCGGTATGACACCGGGAAGAGGGTTCTGCTTGTAGAGCTTATGGTGTCAAGTGAGAGTTCATTAACCAATTGCATACCCAACGTATACGGAGCAACGGTGTAATCGGCATGGCCATCCCGCACCAGAAGCAGGGCCTCCGAGTAGGTATCGGTAAGAATGATGTGCTCATCCAGCCCTCCGGGAATAACGAACCGCTCGATCGATGCGTCTTCACGAAGAATAGCAAGAACTTTGCCTTCAGCATCCGCAGGATCAAACACACCCGAATCATCACGGCTGAAAAAGGTATAGTAATCTGTCAAATAAGGAATGGAAAAATCAAAACGGTCGCTTCGCCGGTCGGTACATATAATCGCGGAGACTACATCTACCTGTCCTTCTTCAAGGGCTTTGAGTACGGCGGCCCAGGAGTCGGGTTTGAATTCAACCGTACACCCGGAAACCGTTGCAATTTCCTGCAACACCGCTGCGTCAAATCCCGATACGAGACCGTTTTCAATAACAGAAAAAGGAGGATAATCCCGGTCGCAACCAACTCTGAGATGCACGGTCTCAGTTGCTACCGGAAACGATAACACGACCAAGCACCACACCAATACGAGAAAATACCTCCATGCATCAATAACAACCATTCTTGAATACCAGTTAAGAGTCATTTAATATCAATATTGTACCATGAAATTGTAACAATCCCTTCCCCTGTCTGTTTTTTTTGTGTGATTTTTTCAACTATTGCTCCAAAAAAACAATACCGTATACTCCATATGGATATCTCACCTCCGGTGAAAAAAAAACGGGAATCTGCAGTAAAAAACCGGCTTAAAATTAGCCTTAATTCACTAAAATGTCCAATCATGTGCTATACTGACGGCATGGATGACCATGCAGAGCGATTGGTTTCGCTTGAGACCAAATTTGCGTACATTGAAGACTTCGTTGACAGACTCCAAACGACAGTTGTGGAGCATACCGCTGAAATTGAACGTCTCAAGGCCGAGAACCGGGCGCTTAAAACGAAACTTACTGATGTGGAAGAATCACTTCAGGACATGCCTGATACACGTCCTCCGCATTATTGATCTTTGGAGAATAACAGACTATGGCAAATATTTTGGTTGTAGAAGACGATCTTTCAATTGCAGAACTCGTACAGACCGTGCTTGAGTCAGAACACCATACTGTTCAAACAGCATCCTCTGCCGAAAATTCCAGAAAAATCCTTGAATCCGGAACATTCGATCTCGCTATTGTTGATATCATTTTGCCCGGGCAGGGCGGCATGGATCTCATTCTCGATCTTCATGCACAATTCCCGAATCTTTCCATAATATTGACCTCGGGCAAGATTGACATGAGCAAGTCTACCTTCAAGGTTCTGGCGCACCAGTTCGGTGTTCTTTCAATCATGCCCAAACCGTTTACCGTGGAAGAACTCATATCCACGGTAAACGAAACGCTCCAGACAGAAAAAAAACCGGTCTGAAGCCGCTCAAACAAAAAGAGTCTTGATCTGTCTGCTATACAGTTCTTCAAGCTTGTACCGCATGATTTCCTGTTTTGCAGACAGCTCCACTCCCTGCTCAAAGGGTTTTTCCAACAGAACAAACCGGTTGATTCGTTCAAACAGGCGGAATCCGTTTTTTCCGCTTACCAGTTCCGCAATTTCGGATTCATACAGCTTCTGAACCTGGGGATCTTCAAGCAATCGTGTGAAGTCGGCGGTATCCAGCGCATTCGTCTCCGCCCAGCCAACCAGTTCATCCCGGTTAACCACCACAAGAGCTCCGAGGTATCGCTGATCCTGCCCAAGAACAACGGATGACGCAATATATCGTGACTCATTTAACTTCATTTCAATCGGCGTTGGTTCAATATTCTCGCCGCCACGAAGAACAATGGTGTCTTTTATGCGGCCGCGAAGAATAATCTCGCCGTTTCGTGTCTTCAAACCAAGATCACCGGTATTCAGCCAACCGTCCGGAGACAGAACGGCGTCCGTCAGCTCTTGTTTGCGGAAATACCCCTGCATGACATTTTTGCCGCGAACAAGGACCGTTCCTTTGTGGCCGTAGGGGAGATCTCTGCCCGTCTCATCAACAATCCGTACCTCGCAGCAGTCAAGCGGCTTCCCGATTGTTCCAAAAACAGGATTCCTGAACGGGCGTACAGCCACAACAGGGGCGGTTTCAGTCAATCCGTATCCCTCAAAAACGCGCACTCCAACCGACCAGAAAAACTCGTCAATATTTGGGGGAAGCGCCCCTCCACCGGAAACTCCTTCAACAAAACGGGTTCCCAGTTTTGCCCGGATCTTGCGGAACACCAGCAAATCTCCCAGGGCCCGCAGGGGAGCAAGAAGGATCCAGGGAATAATGCACACGCCGGCATCTATCCAGCGGCGGACCAGCGAGAATACCGGCTTATTACCACGAACCGAACGGGCACAACGGGCATGCGCAATGGCAATCGATACAAAGAAACTGAAAAGGATCAGGGAAACACCACCCTTCTTCCGCATGGCTCGATATATTCCGTCATACACCGCTTCCCATATTCGCGGAACCGACGGCATGAGGATCGGATTCATCTGGACAAAATCGGCCAGGAGAACGCTTCCCACCGGTTTTGAATATATGATGCCGCCGGCGCGGTTTAGTATGACATATTCACACAACCGCTCAAACGAATGCCAGACCGGTAAAACACACAAAGCCCGGTCTCCGGGTTTGAGCGGGATTCTTTCGCGCAGAGAAGGAAGCTGGCACAGAAAGTTTTCATGGGACAGAATGACTCCCTTTGGCTCGCCGGTAGTTCCTGAAGTAAATATGATGGTTGCTATTTCGGATTCTTTTCCCTTTTCAAGCTCAGCTTCAACAACCCCTGCTTTCTTTGCCCGATAGTCAATTCCGCGGGCAAGAATCTCGTCAAAGGCATAGACGGTCAGTTTGGCAGCAGCCAGAGATTTTCTCAGGACATCCGAAACAGGATCGAACATGACAACGGTAGAAAGGTCGGGCAATTCCTTGCGGTTTGAAAGAACTTTCTCGGCCTGAACCTCATTCTCAAGAAATACGGTATTGCATCCGGAAAAGGCAAGAATATATCCAACATCCCGGCTTGTTGCATCACTTCCCCGCGGAACATCTGCAGAGCCGATTGCCATGATCGCCATACTGGTCTGAAACCATTCTTTGCGGTTATCGGATATTATTCCAATCCGGTCTCCCCGCGTATGCTTGAGAGATAGCAATCCGGCAGCACAGTTGAGCACCTGTGAATAAAGCGACGAGTATGAAACTTCGTCGAAGCCGCCCGCATTGTTACGGGAATACTGCGCAGGAAGCGCCGGGTGTTTTTCAGCTACCTGTTTCAGGAGCTTGGGGACTGTTTGAACCATGTTTACAAAATATCATGACATGTCATTTTGCGCAACATTTATACACTGCTACCAAAATTGTTGGTATTTTCCTGATGTGTCAGAACCCGGGGCGCCGGAGAATATAGTATACTTTGACCATGAACACTACAAAACCCCGTATAGGAATTACCGCGGGAGATCCTGCGGGTATAGGCCCTGAAATAGTACGAGCCGCAATTGCAAGCGAAGCAGTTCTGGAAGTCTGTGAACCGGTTGTGTTCGGGTTAACCGATCCGGACAGAATTCAACAACTGGGCATTCCTGTTGGCAAGGTAAGCGCACGAGGTGGCGAACTTGCATTCAAGGCCATTGAGGAAGCGGTACATGCGGCACAAAAAGGAACAATTGACGCAATAGCTACAGCGCCGATCAACAAGGAAAGTCTCAAGGCCGCAGGCATACCGTATATCGGACATACTGAAATTCTTGCCGGTCTCACCGGATCCGAGGATCCGCTCACCATGTTTGAAACCCTCTCGCTACGTGTGTTTTTTCTTACCCGACACGTATCCCTTCGCCATGCATGCGACATGGTTACCGAGGAGAGAATATATACATATCTGATACGCTGCAGCATGGCCATGAAAGCACAACTTGGCGTAACGGATCCCCTCATCGCTGTTGCTGCCCTGAATCCGCATGGCGGAGAACACGGCATGTTCGGAGACGAGGAAGACTGCATACCGCCGGCAATTTCCCGGGCACAACGGGACGGTGTTAGAGCCGTTGGACCGGTCAGTGCCGATTCCGTGTTCCATCTTGCAAAAACAGGAAAGTTCGATGCTGTCCTTTCCCTGTATCATGACCAGGGGCATATCGCCTGTAAAACACTGGATTTTGAACGAACGATATCACTCACGCTTCAACTCCCCTTTTTGCGAACAAGCGTTGACCATGGCACGGCATTTGATATTGCAGGCACAGGGTTGGCCAATCCGCTCAGCATGATTGAAGCAATCAGGATTGCGGCAAAGTATCGATAGGCACGGTGTCAAAACCGGCAAATTTGCAAAAAACAGATTTCTTTTGTTGACTGAAACAACATTTACATCTAGGATAGGCACAGAACCACGATGAGGAGGCTTGTATGTCAGGAATAACCATTGATCAATTCAGAAAAACCGCACCGTCCGTGCCGGAAGGAGAATTCTGCCAATTCAGGGGAGAACAGGTCTACCGAATCAGGAATTTCGATGCCATTGCACCGTTCTTTATGACCATCGTCAGCGCTTCTGATGTCTGGAATTATCTGTGGTCAAACGGGGGAATTACCGCGGGCCGGATCAACAGTGATCATGCCGTATTTCCCTACTATACTGCAGACAAGGTGTCCGATAACCGGTTCAATACCGGTACCTATACCGCATTTCGTGTTTACAAAAACGGGCAGACATTTCTTTGGGAACCTTTTGCCGATACAGCTCGAGGGCTCTGGAATATCCAGAGAAATCTCTACAAGAATACCAATGGATCCCGCATTATTTTTGAAGAAATCAACCATGACCTTGAAGTGACCTTTCAGTATGGCTGGACATCCAGTGACAAGTACGGACTCGTAAAAGAAAGCCGGGTCATTGATGCTGCGGTCATCCCCCAAAAAATTGAGGTTCTGGACGGATGCAGAAATATCCTTCCGGCCTGTGTCACTGCTGACTTTCAGAACGCGAATAGCGTTCTCCTTGATGCCTACAAGCGAACAGATCTTATAGAGAGCTCCGCACTTGCGGTATTCTCGGTAACATCAGTCATTACAGACAAGGCAGAACCGAATGAGGGGTTATATGCAAACACGGCCTGGTTTTCCGGAAACTATCCGGTGTATCTGTCGCCATCTTGCCCGGAATGCTTCCGAAACGGTCTCGCATTACCGGAAATACCGGTCGTGAAAGGCGAACGCCCCGCGATGTATACCCTCGTCACACTCGACGAAAATAGGACAGAGAAAGAAACTTCCTGGTATCAGGTTTTTGATACCTCGCTTGATCATGTACAAATCATGGCACTGGATAAAGCGCTTGCTGATCGTCCTGCTATTACCCGCGACCTTGAACAGGATGTATCCGGGCAATGCCGACTGCTTGATGCCCTTATCGGAGCTGCAGACGGTGAACAGCATACCGCCGACACCGCGGTCTGTGTGCATCACAAAGCAAATGTCATGTTCAATATCATGCGCGGCGGTATTTTTGCAGACAACGCCCTTGTTCCGACAAAAGACTTCCTGGACTTTGCCCGCACCCGAAATCGTGCCGTTGCAGCCGATCTGGATGCATTACTGGCGCACTCGGGAGACCGGATTTCACCACAGGAACTGAAAAACCTGACCCGAAATTCGGGGAACATGCAAGCGGATCGTCTCTGCATGGAATACCTCCCGCTCACCTTCTCACGGCGGCATGGAGACCCGAGCCGTCCCTGGAACCGTTTCTCGATCGACCTGAAGAATCCCGATGGCTCACGAAAACTGAATTATCAGGGAAACTGGCGGGACATCTTCCAGAACTGGGAAGCCCTTTCGCTTTCATATCCGCGATCAATATCCTCCATGGTTGCAAAGTTCCTCAATGCCATGACCGCAGACGGATTCAATCCGTACCGGATAACCCGGGAGGGCATAGACTGGGAAATCAAGGAAGCGGATAATCCCTGGTCAAATATCGGCTATTGGGGAGATCATCAGGTTATCTACCTTACGAAACTGCTCGAAGTACAATACCGTTTTGAACGGGAAGAACTCCTTCAGAGTCTGGACCGCCCCTGCCATTCCACAGCACATGTTCCCTACCGGATCAAGCCCTATGCAGACATCGTTACAAATCCGCGATCAACCATCATTTTCGATGATGCCCTGCACAACGCGATCATGAACGATGTATCCGAATACGGCTCGGATGCGCGGCTTCTCAGAAACAGTTCGGGTGAAGTCTCTCTTGTTTCCCTTACCACCAAGCTATTGACCATCCTGTCCGCAAAAATGGCGAACCTTGTTCCCGGAGGAGGCATCTGGCTCAATACACAACGTCCCGAGTGGAATGACGCAAATAACGCTCTTGCCGGATATGGCCTTTCCATGGTCACCCTCTACTACATCCGCAGGACACTCGTTTTCCTTCTCCAGCTGTACCGTGAAAGTCCGCTTGAGTCCTTTTCCGTTCCCCGGGAAACCGCACAATTCTTCCGGGAGCTCACAGAACTTTACCAGGCCAGCAATCCGTCGTCTCTTTCAGACGGAACATCCCGGCGGAATTTTGTGGACAAGGCAGGCCTCCTCTTCGAAGCCCAGCGGAATGAGGTATACCGTGCCGGATACAGCGAAACAATGGTCACGCTGGGCAAACACGACGTTCTTGCCGGATTTGAATCCTTCCTGAATCATACCGAAGATGCAATCGGCAGAAACAAACGGGAGGACGGTCTGTATCACTCCTACAACACCCTTGAGATTGATGCATCCGGAGCAATGCAGGTACACAACCTTACCGAAATGCTTGAAGGCCAGGTGGCGGTGCTTTCTTCGGGGAAACTCAGCTCGAGCGAAGTGGTGGATCTTTGCAGACAACTCAAGAAAGGCAGTTTGTTCCGGGAAGACCAGTATTCGTACATTCTGTATCCGGATAAAGAGCTTCCTCATTTCTGCGAAAAGAATACATTCTTCGCTTCTGAAGCGGAAGAAATTCCCCTGCTCGCGAAAATGATCAGGGATGGCGACGGACGCATTGTCCGCCGGGATGCAGACAGTCTGTGTCACTTTAATCCCGATTTCCGCAATGCCCGGGCCATGGATGACTTCTTCGATTCACTCCGGGAAGACCCCTCCATGAAACAGAATCTCGACGAAAAAACGGTCCGTGCAATTCACGAACTCTATGAGCGGGTCTTTGATCACCGGAGTTTTACCGGCCGGTCGGGAACCTTTTATGCATATGAAGGGCTGGGAAGCATCTACTGGCATATGGTTTCAAAACTGCTCCTCGCGGTTCAGGAACAGTGCACCAGGGAAGAGAATCCCGAACTGAAAAAGAAACTCGCGGCCTGTTACTACGATATCCGCAAGGGCATCGGTTTCAACAAGACACCACAGGTGTACGGCGCCTTCCCTACCGATCCCTATTCCCATACTCCGGCAGGACAGGGGGCGAAACAGCCCGGCATGACCGGACAGGTCAAGGAAGAAATCATTACCCGCTGGACAGAACTCGGCATTACGGTCGAAGACGGTATTCTTTCCCTGCGATGTCCCATTCTTGATCCGGCAGAGTTCCGCGAAGACGGCTCCCTTGATTTCACCTGGTGCGGGGTTCCCTTCACGTACCGGGAAGCCGCCGGTTCGCAGGATGAAACAATTGAAATCGTTATTGACGGAAAGGTGGTCTCGAGAAAAGGAACAACGCTTACCCGGGAAGAATCTGACGCGTTATTCTCGCGAAGCGGCAGGATAACCGCAATTCGTGCGTCAATTCATGCCGGTGAAGCATTTCCCGGCAACTGACCTTTTCGGCGTTATATGATATCCTTGTTGGCATGATTCGGCACTTATTACTCGATATGGACAACACGTTGTATCCGGCATCCGGGGAGATGGATGCCGGCATCAACAGCCGCATAAAGCAGTTTGTCGCCGACTTTATCGGCCTATCGATTGAAGATGCCTCTGCCCTGCGTGCCCAAAATGTACCGAATTACGGTACAACGCTTGAATGGCTCAAAGCCTGCTACGGTCTCAGGGATCAGGAGGCCTATTTCAACGCAGTCCATCCGGACAGTGAAATAGAAGAACTTCAGTTTGACGCCAACCTCCGGCCCTATCTTCTTTCCCTGGGACTGCCCATGACACTGCTTACAAATGCACCCATGTCGCACGCAAGCCGTGTGCTCGATTTCTTCAATATTTCAGACATATTTCTGGGCGTCTTTGACCTCACGTTTCACGGGGGCAAGGGGAAACCCCACCCTGACTGTTTCCGCAACACTTTGAAGGCAGTGGACAAAACCGTGGAGGAAACACTGTTTGTGGATGATCACCCCAAATATGTACGCGGCTACCGGGCGATAGGCGGCCAGGCAGTCATTGTGGATGAACATGCGCAGCACATAACCCTCGCCCGGGATGAAGGATTTGGTCATATCCGGTCAATTTATGAACTCAAGGACTGGCTTGCCACAAAGGCTGTTTTTATACGATAGTATCCGGAGTTTCCCGGCATATCATTATTCTTTAAGGAGTCTTGTATGGATCCTGATTCATTGTACAAACGGTATGAACATCTTTTCCCGGAACTTAAACGCCTGTCCCGGGCGGAAAACCGCATTACCGAAGAAAATGTATTCCAGCCGGCGAATACCGGTATCCGTGCCATAATGGATCAGCTGTGTGCTGAAAACATGATAGAGGGTTCCGAATTCCGCAATCTGGATCATGCCCAGAATTTTCTCGACCAAATAAAAAGCGGCAAGCGCGGCATAATCCTCATGGAGCACTACAGTAATTTTGACCTGCCCGGCATTATGTACCTGCTCGGGAAAGCCGGCCCGATAGGAGAGGAATTATCAAAGAGGATTATTGCAATCGCCGGAATGAAACTCAACGAAGACGACCCTTTCGTTTCTGCCTTTGCTGAAGCGTATTCCCGAATCATCATTTACCCGAGCCGATCCCTCGCCTCCATCAAGGATCCTGAAGCGTACAAGCGTGAAGAACAGCGGAGCCGGGTTATCAATCTTGCGTCCATGCGGGCGCTTGACCGCATCCGGAAGGAAGGAAACGCGGTGCTCGTATTCCCGGCAGGAACCCGGTACCGCCCCGGAAAACCGGAAACAAAACGGGGAGTGCGGGAAATAAACTCCTACATCCGCATTTCAGATGTCATGATGCTGGTCTCCATAAACGGCAATTGCCTGCGGTTCTCCAATACACCCGAGAACATGTTGAGCGATGTAGCCTGTTCCGACCGCATCATCATGACCGCAAGCCCGGTATACGACTGCCGCGCGTTCCGCGATGAAGCCCTCGAATGGGGCGGTAAGGACACTGAAGATAAAAAGCAGCTGGTGGTAGACTATGTCATGCACCGGCTGGAAAAAATGCACGAAGAAAACGAGATCGGCCGGATTGAATGAACCGGCCGGGTTGATAATCCGGCTGCCTGCCCGGCTATTCCATCCGGCAGCGTGCGGCGCGCGCGTGGAAGGTTAATCCTTCGGCAAGCGCGAGCTGTTCCGCCGCGGCAAGCGAGGCTTTCCATCCGGAGCGGTCGCTTCCGGCCTCTCCCGTACGCAATGTGGTAACCGTTTTCAGGAAGTGCCGTACCGAAAGACCGCCGGTGAATCGGGCGGCTCCGGAAGTCGGCAGGGTATGGTTAAGACCGGCCGCATAATCCCCGAGAATTTCCGCCGATCCGTGACCGATAAACAGCGATCCGTAATTCCGCAATTCCTTCACCAGACGTTCCCGCTCGCCGCCCGCCTCAAGCGCAAGCTCAAGGTGCTCCGGCGCTTTGCGGTTGGCAATGTTCACCGCCTGTTCCAGTGTTTCAACAATAATAATAGCACTGTTGCCGGCAAGACTCTTCCGCGCCGGAGCGTCTCCGGGTATATCTCCGAGCTGAATCTCGAGCTCGGCGGTAACCGCGTCCGCGAGCGCCGCGGAAGTGGTGAGAAGCACGGCCTGCGCGTCCACATCGTGTTCGGCCTGGGCGAGCATGTCCGCGGCGACCCAGGCGGGATTCGCCGAATCGTCGGCGATGATCAGCACCTCCGACGGGCCTGCCGGTATGTCGATACCCACTTCGCCGAATACCAGCCGTTTCGCGGCGGTAACGAACTTGTTTCCCGGACCCACAACCACATTGACGGCAGGAACGCTTTCCGTTCCGTAGGCCATGGCGGCTATCGCCTGCGCGCCGCCGGCGGCGAATACCCGGTCAACACCGCAGAGGGAGGCAACCGCGAGAATCCGGGGATCACAGTACGGTGAATCAGAATTTCCGGACGGATGCGGAACCGGCGGGGAACAGAAAATAACCGAATCACAGCCGGCGGCCTTCGCCGGGGTAACGCCCATGATCACGCTCGAAAAAAGCGGGAACCGGCCGCCGGGCACGTAGACTCCGGCCCGTTCCACCGGCAGGGTCTTTTGTCCGGTAATGATCCCCGGAACCAGTTCGGTTTCAAAGGTATCGAACGACTCTTTTTGACGGAGCGCGAACTGCATGGCGAGATCCCGCGAATGGCGGAGCGCCTGGTACAGTTCGGGATTTTCATTTTTCAGGGTTTCTTCGGCGGCGCGTACATCGTCGGAGGATACTTCGAGCCGGGCCGGGTTCGCCCGGTCAAACTGCGACGCGTAGTGCCGCACGGCCGTATCGCCGCGTTCGCGTACCGCGGCAAGAATGCCCGCGGCGACACCCAGGGCGTCGTCGAGCCGACGTACGGAAAAAAAAGACTCCGGTACGGTATTCGCGGTATATCGCGGAATAATCGGGTTGGTCATGGTTCCTCCTTGCGGTGTTCGCTTTTCCGGGAACTGGTTACTTCTTGTGGCGGCGGTCAAGCTCGTCCAGAACGTCTTTCCAGGACACGCCTTCACGGTTCATGAGCACGTTTACAAAATAAAGAAGATCGGCGGTTTCCCAGATAACTTCGTCGCGGTCTTCCGCCTCGGTGAGCTCCTCGGCTTCCTCCATCACTTTTTCCCGGACCCGCTCTCCGTTCAGGGTTGCCGTGTAGGAACCCGGTTTGGGATTCGCGAATCGGTCGGCGATAACGGATGAAAGATAGTCCAGGCTGTACGGCCGGTCGGCCACCGTGGAAAAACAGCTCCAGGCGCCGGTATGGCAGGCAGGACCCGCGGGGCGAACGGTAGCGAGAATGGTGTCGCGGTCGCAGTCCACGCGGAGCTTGATCACTTCGAGCGTATTGCCGGAGGTGTCGCCCTTGGTCCACAACTCGTTACGGCTGCGGCTCCAGAAGGTGAGCAGGCCGCGGGCAAACGTGGTCTTGAGCGCTTCCCGGTTCGCGTAGCCCATCATGAGCACTTCGCCGGTCACGCTCTGCGCGATCACCGGCATCATCTCCTGCTTGTTCCAGTCGAGACATTCAACAAAGCCGTCCGCGAGGGAGACGGCACCGGTATACAGGGCCATGCCGAGCTGAACATCGCAGCCGAGCTTTTCGAGCGCGACCACTTCTTCGAGCGTGGACACCCCGCCGGCAACGACCAGGCGGCAACGCACGGCCGCGCGAAGTTTCTTGACGAGCTCGAGATCGATCCCCGTCATGGTGCCTTCCCGCTCAACGCAGGTAAACAGGAGCTCGGAACAGTACGGTTCAACAGCCTTCGCGCCTTCGATTACATCGATACCGGCGCTTTCGGTCCAACCCTTGACGGCGATCTTCTCCTCACGGGCATCCACGGACACAATCACGTGTTCCTTCCCGACCGCTTCGGCAAACTGGGAGAGGAACCCGGTATTCACACCGGGAGAACCGTCGGGCAGGGTGAACGCGGCGGATCCCACGATGACCTTTTCGGCGCCCAGGGAAACGAGCTCCCGGGCGGTTTTCGCGCTCCGGATTCCGCCGCCCACGCGCACGTTTCCGCGGCGAAGCAGACGCTTCAGAATTGCCGAGTTCGCGGTACTTCCGTCCGGCGCCGTGTTCCGGAGCGCCGCGTCGAGATCAATGATCGCCACTTCACCGTAGCGGTTAAACTCGGCAATGAGCTCGTCGGGATTGTCCCGTTCGAGCACCAGGTCTTTTCCCTGGCGGAGCTGAACCACCTTGCCGTCTTTCAAATCAATGGAAGAAATTATCATTATGCTGTCCTTGTTGTCAGTCTGTAAGGGTTCCCTTGGTACTGGGAACCGCGCCGCCGAGGCGGGGATCAATGGTGACCGCCTGGCGGATCGCCCGGGCCGCGGCCTTGAACGCCGCCTCGATCTTGTGGTGGTCGCTCCGGCCCCGGAGAATGTCCAGATGAAGGTTGCACTTCGCGCCCGTGGCAAAGCCCTGCCAGAAATCGTCCACCGTGTCGGTCTGGAACGCAGGAATACTGTTTCCGGACGCGTCCGTGGCGACAAGCGCCGTACCGCTCAGGTCAAGGGAGCACTCGAGCCAGGGGCGTCCGCCGAAATCGACCGCCGCGCGGGCAAGCGTTTCATCCATGGGATAGAGAAAACAGCCGGAGCGGGTTATGCCCGCCCGGGTACCGAGCGCCTTGTCGAAGGCCTGACCGAGCACGATGCCGGTGTCTTCCACCAGATGGTGCTGATCCACATGGAGGTCTCCGGAGAGGGACCCGGCAAGGTCAAACAACCCGTGCTTGCAAAAAGAAGTGAGCATGTGTTCGAGGAAACCCAGCGGACAGTCGACCGAGCAGATTCCGGTACCGTCGAGATTCAGGGTGAGATCGATGACCGTTTCTCCGGTTTTCCGCTGAACCTGTGCCGTTCTTCCGCTCATGGCATTACCTTCCTCAGTTCGTATTCAAGAATGTCGGTCGCGCCGAGCTGTTTGAGGCGGGGCATGAGGGTGGGCACTTCGCTCTTGCGCACTACAATTTTGACTGCATAGCCGTCGTCGCCGTAGAGGGGGGCGACAGTCGGGCTTTTCATCGCCGGAATTCCGCTCACCAGGTCGGAGAAGCGGGCCTTGGACACGTTCATTTCAAGCATGACACGGTTCCGCGCGGCAAGCACCGCTTCGAAAAGCATTTTGAGCTCTCCGATTTTTCGCGCCTTGTCGGGGTCCGCCATCGCTTCTTTCGAGGCGAACATGCGGGTGGAGCTCTCCATGATGGTGTCCACAATGCGAAGACCGTTTTCCTGCAGCGTCCGTCCCGTGGACGTGTTGTCGATAATCATGTCGGCGTCGTCCGGCGGGAAAACCTCGGTAGCGCCATGGGTACGAACCACGAGGAAATTAATGTTCTGTTTCTTGAGCCAGGTTTCCGAGATCTTCACGTATTCAGTCGCGACAATCATGCGTTTCGTGCGGAGCTGCACATCGTCAATCTCGTTCGGAACCGCGGCGACAATCCGCACCCGGTCAAACCCGAGATCAAGAATCTCGACAACCTCTGCGCCGGTTTCTTCTATCCAGTCCACGCCGGTAAAGCCCACGTCGTGGGCGCCAAGCTCCAGAAGCTTTCCGATATTCTGCGGTTTCATGACTTTCGCTTCAAGGTCGTCCTGGTTGACGGTTGGGCGGTACGCGCGGTCCGGCAGGGTAATCTTGATTCCCGCCTCGCCAAACATGGCAGACACATTCTCGTAAATACGCCCCTTGGGCAAAAGCACTTTCAATTTTTCCATTACAATTCCTCCAGAACTCTACTAGTACAGTATCGGAACCCGCAGGCGCTAACGGTACCCCGCGTTCGTTCCCCGCAAAAAAAAACCGCCGTAACCCGGGGGTTCGGCGGCACAATTACTTGAGCAAACACACCAAATTCAACCCGGAATCGAGAACACGAGAAAATGGTGATGATGATGTATCCGGGTGCCTTTCATGATGTAAAAAAGTAAACCACAAAGCCGGTACCGTGTCAACCGTACCATTCCCCCGGTTGACGCCGCTCAATTCCTGCCGTACCATACCTCATGATGCACACAGAAGGGATCCGGGACGTTATCCGTTATATCCGCAAGTTCAAGGGAAGCACCATTGTAATCCGCATGGATGACGATGTGGTTGATTCCCCGCTTTTTTCGAGCCACATCCATGATCTTGCCCTTCTTCATGAAACAGGTATGCGTATTGTACTCATCCCCGGTGCCCACGGCCATATAAGCCGGGTGCTGGATTCATACGGTGTCTCATGGAAAATGGAGAATACCATCCGCATTACCTCCGACGAGGGGATGAATTTTATCAAGATGGCGGCCTTCGATGTCTCAAACCGGATCATGACCCGCCTTTCTGCCGAAGGATTAACGGCGGTTATCGGAAACTGGGTTCGCGCACGGGGTCGCGGTGTTCTGGACGGCATAGATTATGGGAGCGCCGGTTTTGTTGAGAAGATCCAGCTCGACTCCCTTCTTGCCGCTCTTGAAGACGGATTTATACCCATCATCCCCTGTATTGGCTGGACGAGTACCGGAAAACCCTACAACATATCGTCCACAGAGCTCGCTGTCGCGACAGCTACCGCACTCAAGGCAGAAAAACTTTTTTTCCTCGGATCCGGAAACACCATTTCCATAGACGACTTTGTCATTCCCGAATCCGCGTCGCTCTCTCCGGAAGGCCGGCTCGCCGCATTATCGGTGGATGATATCGAACCCTTTCTTGAGAGCAACCGTGATACTGCAGCCGCGACGTTCCCGTATGACAAAATGGCGGATCTTCTCCTGCAAGCCCGGAACGCTTGTCGTGAAGGAGTTACGCGGGCACATATCCTGGATGCCGACATTGACGGAGTTCTTCCAACCGAGATTTTTTCTGATCTTGGTTCCGGCACCATGATTTATGTGAATAATTATGGAACGTTCAGAACAATGACCCGGGAGGATATCCCCGCGGTTCTTTCCCTCATGAATCCGTTTGTTGAAAAAAGCATTTTACTCCCGCGTACCAGTGAAGACCTTGAACAAAAAGCACATGAGTTTGTGGTGTTCGAGATTGACGGAGGAATCCGTGCGTGCGCAGCACTCCATGCCTATCCCGAGAACGTGGGTGAAATAGCCGGTCTTGCCGTGGACGAATCATATACCCACATGGGGATCGGGCCGCGCCTCATGGATTTACTCATTCAACGGGCCATCAGCGCCGGTTTTTCAGCAATTTTTGTCCTGACTACCCAATCCGCAGACTGGTTTGAAAAATTCGGCTTCAAATTAGGCGAAACAAGTCAACTCCCCAGGGAAAGACGGGAAAAATGGGACCAAAACCGCCGGTCCCGCGTTCTTTTAAGGAAGTTTTAATCTCTTTTCTTGAAAACTGGCTCCCGTCAGACTATCCTTTTTCTCATACAGAGAGACAAATCAGGGAGTACAGCTGTGCCTCAACGAAAAAGGAATGCACGCATTTTACTGGAAGACGGAACCGAATATGAGGGATTTGCCTTCGGACACGAAAAATCGGCGGCAGGAGAAGTTCTCGTATATGCCGGTCAGCCGGATTTACCGCGGCTATTGACCGATCCTGCTGTCAGAGGTGCCCTGATTCTTCTGACGACACCACTCGCCGGAGCTTCCGGGATACCCGCATCTGAAATCGATTGCAACGGCCTTGAACTGTTTCAGGAATCTTCCGAATGCCAGGCTGCCGGATTGATAGCAGCACACCTCAGCGCAGACGCGTACCATTGTACGGCAAAAAAGACCTTGTCGCGCTGGATGAAAACCCAACAGCTACCCGGTATATACGGAGTTGATACGAGAGCCCTTATCCAGCGCATGCAAACTCGCGGGAGTATGCGTGCAAAAATCCTTGTTGGAGACAACCGCGATATTTCATTTCTGTCCATTCACAGCCACCCGTCAAGCGCCTTCGGATCGGTCAAGCGCAGCCTTTCCTATGGATCCGGTTCAAAAAAAATACTGGTCGTAGACTGCGGAACCAGACACTCCCTCCTGCGGCAGCTTGTTGCCCCGGACATCACCGTACAGCGGATACCGGCGACTCATGATTTCACCCGCGAACACTTTGACGGACTTTTCATAGCGGGAGGACCGGGAGATCCTACATCGTGCGATAAAACCGTTTCATTTGTCCGTCAGGCACTCACCATGAACAAACCTGTTTTTGCAACCGGGCAGGGTGCAGTCATACTCGCGATTGCCGGAGGAGCCACTCCCTACAGGATGGCGCAGGGACACAGAAGCACAAGTGTACCCTGTTTGAACCTTGAAAACGGACGGTGTTACAGTACCGCCCAAAATCATGGATACGGAATCCGTGATGATTCTCTGCCGTCCGGATGGTATCCAACCTTTTTAAATAACACTGATTACAGCATGGAGGGGTTTGCTGCGAACAAGGGCTTAATCTCGGGGGTTTTCTTTAATCCCGAAGGTTTCCCCGGACCCGATGACACCGCGTGGCTCTACTCAAACTTTCTTGCAATGGTTCGCAACGGAGGGTTACCCGAATGAAAAAATACCGCATTTCCACACCGGGAACCATTCTCTTTCTCGGATCCGGAGGACAGAAAATTGGCCATTCAGGCGAATTTGATTACGCCGGATATCAGGCTATCCGGGCGATGAGCGAACGCAACATGCGAACCGTTCTGGTTAACCCGAACATGACCGCGGTACAAACCTCGGAAGGTGTAGCCGATGCCACCTATTTCTTGCCAATAACACCCGAGTTTGTTACCGGAGTAATCGAAAAGGAAAAGCCGGACTCCCTTGTGGTCAATTTCGGCGGCAAAACGGCTTTTTACTGCGCACGCGAACTCGATCGTACCGGTGTTCTTGAAAAATACAACATTCAGGTGTTGGGTACGTCTCTTGAAGCAATCAATACAACACTGCAACGGGAATTGCTCATTTCGGTCATGATCGGGTCGGGCATACCCGTTCCCGGGTCAGTCACGGTGGAAGACTCCGGGCAAGCCCTCGCGGTTACGAAAGAAAAGGGATATCCGGTCATGATTCGAACCGACTCAACCCTTAACGACAATGCAGCGGCCGTATGCGCATCAGACACTGAGCTTCTTGCTTTTTTCTCCGGGAGTACCGGACGACAGGACCGGATAACCGTGGAAGACTGGCTCGGTGGATGGAAAGAAATTGAACTGGAAATTCTCCGGGATGCAATGGACAACTGCATTGTTGTCTGCTCGATGGAAAATCTTGATCCGGTTGGAATTCATACCGGAGATTCGGCCATCGTAATTCCCGCACAAACACTTACCGATGCAGAGTTCCAGGATCTGAGAAGGACCGCATTCCAGGCAGCACGAGCCCTTGATATCATTGGTGAAGCCAACATACGGTTTGCAAAGGATCCTCACTCCCCGGCATTCCGTCTTATAGAAATTAATGCCTGCGCCTCCCGAAGCACCGCGCTTGCTGCACGGGCAACCGGATATCAGCTTGGAAGAATCTCGGCACAAGTGTCACTTGGCTTCTCTCTCTCCGAAATGGATAACACCGTAACCGGATCGGGTCGCATGTGCAGTGAACCGGTTTTCGATTATCTGGTCGTTAAAATGCCCCGATGGGATCCCTGGAAGTACAGCCCTGCAGACCGAATCCTTGGCGCTACCATGAAATCTGTTGGTCAGACAATAGCAGCAGGCAGAACATTTGCCGAAGCACTGCAAAAGGCAGTCAGGATGTCCGATCCTGCGGTACCGGGCATTGCCGGACATGAGTTCCACTGCAAGGATATCAAGGAATCGCTCAGGACGCCGGATCATCAGCGGCTTTTTGTCATGTATGCAGCACTATGCCAGGACTGGTCAATTGATCGTATTTACAAATATACCAAAATTGACAAACACTACATCCGCGCACTACGTGATATCCGGGATATAGAATTGGCACTGAGAAACTGCCCGGGCCCGATTCCGCCGGAACTCATGCGCACCGCCAAACAGGCAGGTTTTTCCGATCGCCAGATTGGTCTGTGTACCGGACAACGCGAGGAACAAATCAGGGCATTACGCAAAGAACAGTTCATCCTGCCAGTACGCAAACACATCGACAACAGCGGCGCGGTGTGTGCATCACAAAGCACCATGCTGTACCTCACCTACAACGGAAAAACAGACGACGCACAGCCTCTGGAAAAAGCAATCATCATACCGGGCTCAGGCCCCTATCATATCGGTTCAAGCATCGAATATGACTGGTGTACCGTACGCGCAGCACTTTCGGTGAGGAATGCGGGCAGGGCAGCAATCCTGGTGAATTGCAATCCCGAAGCACTTTCCACAGATCCACAGACAGCGGATCGCCTGTACATTGAAGAAATCAGTATTGAACGCATTCTTGATATTTATGAAGCAGAGAAACCGGACGGCTGCATGCTCTCTTTTGCCGGAGCAGACACCGCATCATTGGCGATCCCCCTTTCCCGCAAGGGTGTCCATCTTTTCGGCACTTCCCCCGAGGAAACAGAACAAGTGCACGACCGGAACAAATTTGTCGCACTTCTGGATGAGCTGGAACTGCACCATCCACAGTGGCACGTATCTACCAATCCCGAAACGGCACGGATGATAGCCAAAACCATTGGGTATCCGGTCTTTATGCAGCCAAAAACACATGAACCGGGCGTGACTGCTGCAGTAGCATGGGATTCGCCCAGTCTTGCAAAAATACTCGGGGGCATGTACCGCCTCACGGAAGAGCATACCGTTACCTTGTCTCCGTATGTGGAAAATTCAAAAGAAATCGAAATTGATGCTGTCGCGGATCGGGGAGAAATTCTGGTTTATGCCATTGGCGAGCATATCGAAAATGCCGGGATTCATTCAGGAGACGCCACGGTCGTACTTCCCGCACAGAGAATCTACCTTACCACCGCCCGGGCGGTAAAAAAGGCTGCAGAAAAAGTAGCCCGCAAACTTTCAATTACCGGCCTTTTTTCCCTCCGGTTCCTCGCAAAAAGCACCAATATCATGGTTATTGATGCAGCCGTTCGTGCAAGCCGTACCGTCCCCTTTTGTTCAAAAGTATTCAGAACCGATCTGGTTGATATTGCCGTTCGTGCCCAATTGGGCCTTTCTCCTGAAAAACTGAACGGAAGCACCATGGATATTGATTATGTGGGGGTTCGTGCTGCGCAGTTCAGTTATGCCCGGCTGAAGGGAACCGATCCCGTTGCCGGGGTAGAAATGAGAAGCACCGGAGACGTAGGCTGTCTGGGCAAGGGTATCCGCGACGCGTTTTTGAAAGCACTCTTGTCCACCGGGCTGACCATTCCGAAAAAGACAATTCTCCTTTCCACCGGTCCGCTCGAAAACAAGGTAGACTTTGTGGAAAGCGCCAGAAAACTGCTGAACATGGGATACCACCTTGCAGCGTCTGCGGGAACGGCACGATTCTTGCAGAATAACGGAATTGCCGCCGAAACTCTTGCCTGGCCCCTGGAAAACAGGAAACCGAACATAGCCGAAGCGCTCAAATCCGGCGACATCGATCTGGTTATCAACATTCCGAAAAACAACCGTGAAACGGAACTGAAAAACGACTACATCGTTCGACGGCTGGCTATTGATTGCGGGATACCCCTGATAACCAACATCAAGCTGGCAAAACAATTTACTGATTCGCTTGAATGGTATAAATCCCATGGTCTCGAAATAAAAAGCAGGGAAGAATATCTGAACCAGCGGCAACCGCTGTAAGGGAATCATCCTCTGGCATAACCCGGTGTATTCCGATATAGTTCGCGCTATGGCTTCAAAGACATATCTCGGGTCACCGGCATTTTACCGGAGAGCACTCGCCATCGCAGTGCCGGTCATGCTCCAGGCCCTTGTTCAAAATCTGGTTTCTCTAGTTGACAACTTCATGGTGTCCGGTCTTGGCGACGTGAAGATGGGCGGTGTCAACATAAGCAATCAGCTGATCTTTGTATTCATGATTGCACTGATGACACTCTGCTCCGCCGGCGCAATATTCATGAGCCAGTTCAACGGCGCGAAAGACAAAGAAGGCATGAAACAGGCGTTCCTCTTCAAGTTTTACGCAGGGCTTTTCCTTGCCGGAATTGTAACAATGATTGCGGTCTTCCTTCCCCGCCAGCTTCTGTCACTGCTCGTCAACACAAATACCCAACGCGAGGCGGTTCTCGAACAGGGAACAGCTTATATATCAATCATCGTCTTTACCTTTCTCCCGATGACATTATCCATTGTCATCGGTTCCTCTCTCCGCGAGATTGGCAGGGTTCATGCACCGTTGTATATATCCGTATCCGCGGCAATACTCAATACGATATTGAACTGGGTATTCATTTATGGAAATCTGGGCGCCCCCCGGATGGAAGTACGTGGTGCTGCTCTGGCTACCGTAATCGCCCGCACGCTTGAAATGGTCACCTTCATCATCTTTATCATACGGACGAAACCACCGTTTTATGTACGGTTGCGGGAATTGTTCCGGGTCAATTTCAGGATGTTCTTCATCATTCTCCAAAAATCAGGATTTATTGCACTTTCTGAAATGTCCTGGGTTCTCACGGAAACAACCATGACCGCGGTATTCAATGGCCGCGGCGGCGCAGAAATCATTTCAGGAATGGCGGCCGGCTGGGCAATTGCAAATATTTTCTTTCTCGCTTTTCAGGGTATTCATACCTCAATTGGCGTCATGGTGGGCGGAACGCTGGGAAGAAATGAACTCGACCAGGCACGGGATGAAGCCCGCTGGCTCCGCACCGGTGCTATTGGTTTGGGTCTGGTGGTTGCTATTGGACAGGCATTCGCCGTGCTTCTGATACCGGTCGTATTCGGCAACCTCTCTCCGGGAGCACAGCTCATTACCCGGAACATGCTCTGGGTAATCGCAGTATATATGCCCCTGTGGACCTATCTCAACGCCCAGTTCGCAACCGCCCGTGCGGGAGGAGATGCCCTCATGGGAGTGTGGGTTGATGTGAGCGTAAACATTTTTCTCTTCCTGCCATCGATTTTCATACTGGCAATTCTGACCAATATGGGACCGATTGCACTGTATGCGCTCGTCAAGATTACTGATTTTGTGAAAGTGGCAATCGCCACCTGGCAGTTGCGTACGGAACGGTGGGTGCGAAACATGACCGGGGAGCACTTGCGGGGCGACGTGCATCCTTGAGTACACGGTGTCAGTGACACCCCGAACAGCCCCTGCAGGAACCCGAACAACCTGTTTCGTCCTTTTTTCCCGACCGTATCATGTATGTAATTGTCGCAATAACGACCAAAAGCAGAATTGCTCCGCTGATTATTGTTGCCATATACACCTCCTGGCGTCATGTTAAGTTTACTCAAGCTAACAATTATCGTCAAGGCAATTCCCCGAAGGCAATGACATTTCAGTATCAATCCGGTATAGTCAGACAGGTATGAATCCGGAATGCCCCGAAAACCCGCACTACCTCACCGATCAGCTTATCACCTGCCTGGGAAACAAACGGGCACTTCTTCCGCTTATTGGATCGGCCCTTACCGACATTCTGGGTACGACGCATCGTTCACAGGTGCGCTTTTTTGATGTGTTTTCCGGATCGGGAATCGTATCACGGTTTGCCCGCAAGTACGCGTCGTATATTGTAGCCAATGATCTTGAGCCCTACGCCGAAATTATTAACCGCTGTTACCTCAGCTCCCCGGACAGTATTGACGATCCTGAATTCAGGGCTCTCCACCGGGATATCTGCAACCGGCTGGACACGGGCCCGCTCGACCACGGGATAATCGCAGCCCATTACGCGCCGCAGGATGATACCGCCATCCAGCATGGCGAGCGTGTTTTTTACACAACCCGCAATGCCTGTTTTCTCGATACCGCCCGACAGGCCATAGGCAAGGCAGATCCGCGATGGCAGCCTTTTTTGCTCGCGCCGCTTCTCTCGGAAGCGTCGGTCCATGCAAATACCGCCGGTGTATTCAAGGGCTTTTACAAAAATCGTGACACCGGGATCGGAACGTTTGGCGGGAAGAAGGGAGACGCCTTGTCCAGGATCAGGGGAAATATAACACTTCCCGCACCCGTTACAAGCGTGTTCCCCGTAGAATCATGTATTCTCCGCGGAGATGCCAACGAACAATGCCGCACAGCCCCGCAGGTGGACATTGCCTACCTTGATCCGCCCTATAATCAGCATCCGTACGGATCCAATTACTTCATGCTCAATCTTCTGGTGGACTACACCGAACCGGCGAAGATGTCGTCTGTTTCAGGAATTCCCGCCGAATGGCGCCGATCCCGCTACAACCGGAAAAAGGAAGCCGCCGCCGCGCTCGCTGATCTGGTTGAAAATCTGAACGCCCGTTACATTCTGGTTTCTTTCAATTCGGAAGGATTTATTTCACGCGCCACTATGGAATCCATTCTCACCGCTCACGGACGGGTCCAGACCCGCGCAGAAAGTTACAACACCTTCCGTGGCAGCAGGAATTTGAGAAACCGCGAACCGCGGGTTACCGAGTTTTTGTATATTCTTGAGAAAAAGCGGTAACGGATTCTATAGTACGGGGTCTGCCGGTGCTGCCGGATCCGTCGCGTTCTCGACACCATTTTTTGGACACAGACCGACGAGCACACAGGACGCACAGTGCGGCTTCCGTGCGGTACACACATACCTCCCATGCAGCAATAACAGGTGATGGGCATCTTTTGCATACCGCGGGGGAATGAGACGCAGAACATCATCCTCGACTCCGCGCGGCGTCTTCTTCTCGCTGAATCCAAGGCGGAAGGCAAGCCGGAGCAAATGGGTATCAACCGGAAGCGTCGGTCGGGAAAAGGCAACATTCAGAATAACACTCGCCGTTTTCCGGCCTACTCCGGGCAGGCTCTCGAGCGCTTCCCGGGTATCAGGAACGTCACCCGAGAACTCATCAACCAGACGACGGCTCAGTGCAATGATGTGCCGCGCTTTGGTTGGATACAAATTCACCGATTGTATGTAGGTTCGCAGCCCTTCTTCGCCCAAAGCGAGCATTTTTTCCGGACTATCGGCAACCTGAAAGAGCGCTTCGGTCGCCCGGTTTACGCCCTTGTCTGTCATCTGGGCAGAAAGGACCACTGCGACAAGCAGGGTGTAGGTATTCACACTCCTGAGTTCGGTGTCCGGATTCACAATGGTTCGGGAAAGAAGATCAAACACCGTTTCGGAGGCGGCTGCATCAAGGAGCTTCATGAAAAGCAGTGTACCCGTGTTCCTCAAGCGGGGCAAGACCTGCTATACTCGCACTCATGAATCTGCTATCCGTGAGCCGGCTTGCCCGGCATGGTCGAACAGCCCCTCTTTTTACCGATGTCAGCTTTGGCCTGGAACAGGGCGAGAAAACGGCATTGATCGGCCGGAACGGCTGCGGGAAAACCACCCTCCTTTCCTGCATTGCCGGTGCGCTTCCCCCCGACGGAGGAACCGTTACCGTTAACAAAACCGCCGGGATTTCGTTTCTACCGCAAACGCCATCGTTTTCTCCCGGAGACACCATCCTTACGCACCTGTTCAAATCCGATACAGACCAGCTTCGGGTTATCCGCGAATACGAACAGGTATGCACAGCCCTTGCCAACGGAGATACCTCCACTGGACAACACAATCGTCTCGACGAACTGACGCGCGAAATGGAAAGCCGGGATTTATGGCTCTATGAACAGAAAGTCAGCTCGGTGCTTACCACGCTGGGCATTACAGATCTTTCACTTCCCATGAAATCCCTTTCCGGCGGCATGGTGAAAAAAGTTGCACTTGCACAGGTCCTTGTTGAAGACACCGGCATACTTCTCCTCGATGAACCAACGAACCATCTTGATCTCGTAACCATACACTGGCTTGAAGACTATCTGAAAACAACCGATCGGGCGGTTCTGATGGTTACCCATGACCGCTACTTTCTTGATTCGGTATGTTCAAGCATCTATGAACTTTCCAACGGTTCCCTCACCCGGTATGAGGGTAACTTCTCCGTGTACCTGGAAAAAAAAGCACTGGAAGAAGAAATTGCGGCAAATACCGAAACACGAATTGAGTCGGTACTCAGAAAAGAACGCGAATGGCTCATGCGTGGCCCCAAGGCACGGGGAACGAAAGCACGGGCGCGGGTTGATGCCGTACAGCGCATGATCAACCGGGAAAAACTTCCCGAAGAAGACGCCTTCAGTTTCGCCGTTACCGGAAGACGGCTCGGCGGAAAGATTCTGGAAGCGGATCATGTTACCAAATCGTATCAAACGGAATCGGGGACAAAAGAAGTTATTACCGGTTTTACCTACCGCTTCAGAAAGGGAGAAAAGATAGGAATATTCGGGAATAATGGTACCGGCAAAACAACGCTGCTCAACATGCTCACCGGCAGTATTCCCTGCAGTTCCGGCCGTATCACGCGGGGAGAAAATACCGTGTTCGGATATTTTATGCAAAATCCTGCCATTACCGATACCGGTGATACCGTGCTTGCCTATATAACCGAAAAAGCAACGGTAATCACCATGACCGACGGGACCACCCTGTCGGCCGCAAAGCTCCTGGACCGGTTCGGGATTACCGGTCCGGCACAACATGTTCCTCTCGCCACGCTCTCGGGCGGTGAACGAAAACGGGTGTATCTGGTACGACTTCTCATGGACAATCCCAACTTTCTGGTTCTTGATGAACCCACCAACGATTTTGACATCTATACCATGAGTGTTCTTGAAGACTTTCTCTCCGGCTTCGGTGGCTGTCTCCTTGTCGTATCCCACGACCGCTATTTCATGGACAGAACGGTTGATTCGCTTTTTGTTCTTGAACAGGATGGAACAATATCCGGTTTTGCCGGGACCTGTTCCGATTATCTGGACGTTCTGGCACAACGCCGGGAAAAACCGCCAGCGGCGAAGGACAAGCAACCCGCTACGTCCAACGACACCAAGACAACAACCAAAGCGGCAGAAAGGAAAAAGAAGCGATCCTTCAAGGAGCAAAAAGAGTTTGATTCCATCGAACAAACCATACTGATTCTTGAAGAAAAAAAGGAGGAGCTTGAAACACGCCTCGCAAGCGGTGAAACCGATCATCGTATTCTTGCAGATATTGCCCGCGAGTTGACTGAAACCGGTATCGAAATAGAAAAAGCGTACAATCGATGGGAATATCTGGGTAATTTAAGCTGAAGAAAAGCTGCATGTGCTACGTATACAAGTGGAGAAATTTGCAATAGGCGTTTATACTGAAACCATACACGTAATAAAGGACGGATCATGAAACTATCGCCATTGGCCAGGAAAATTACCAGACGGGCTGTTGCTTCATATTTCACCGTTCAAATAGGCATCTTGCTGGTAAGTGAATTCTTTTCCCAAATGTACAACCCAACCAGGAATATTGGATTTATCGGACGGGTTGGCCTGGCGCTCAATCCCAAGCTGCTCGTGTTTGTCATTCTTATCTGTTCTTTCACGGGATTACTCATCCGGGCTTATCTCAAACCCCTCTGGAGGGAGCTAGAAACCGCGGAACCAAACCGGGATCCCCGGAATTCCCGACGAGCCCGGCTGGTGGCTGTCCGGCTTCCCTGGACACTCATACTGTACAACAGCACTTTCTGGATAGCGGCAATCATCCTTTTTTATTACCTGAACAACAAATCCATGCCCTCCGGGCTGCCTTTTTCCTGGGTTCTTGCCATCAAGCTTACCGAGTCTTTTGCCGGATCGCTCATTAATGCCTTCGTCATGGACTCATTTCTTAAAGAGCCAAAACAACTCCTCCACATTACCAGTTTGAAACAAAACGAACGGGACAAATTTATTGAGAAAAAGGGCATCATCATTCCCATGGCAACCGGTTTGATTCTCATTACCCATCTTGCCTATGTTTCCTGGTTTTTCTTCATTCGCACACCGGACTTGCTGGGGCCCTCATCACTGCTTACCGCATTTCTGATTGTAGGAATTCCCTTTGAAATACTGGTTTTTTATATAAGCTGGCTTTCCAAAAAACAGGATACTATTCAGTTCACCCTTCTGGACGAACAAATTCTCCGTCTTGCTTCAAGCGATTCTGCGGATCTGAACAGGAAGGTTTCCATACTCAACTTTGACGAAACAGGCCGCATAACGGAAAGCCTCAATCTCTATCTTGATACTCTTCAGAACATGATTACGGAAATCAGCAAGGGCTGTTCAACGCTCAAGGAAAACGATTCGGGGCTCACTGCGTCCATGTTTGAAGCAGATGAAAAAATCAAGGAAATCAATGCAGCTGTACAGAATGCAGACAAGGTAATTGAAGATCAAACCAGCACCACCGGAGATTCAAATTCTGTGGTAGAAAAAATTACATCCCGCATTGAAGACCTCCATGCGGCGGTTACTCAGCAAACAAGCAGTGTAAGCAACTCAAGCGCCGGGATAGAAGAAATGATAGCCAATATCCAGTCCGTTACCGGCAACGTTGAGCGGATCAACAGGTCTTGTGAGGATTTGCTCAACGCGGCAAACCTTGGCAAGGAAAAAATTGAAGAATCAAATGCTCTTATTGAACATGTCGTGGAATCGTCAACTATGCTCATGGACGCAAACAAGGTGATCTCGGCAATTGCCGCACAGACCAATCTTTTAGCCATGAATGCCGCAATCGAAGCGGCACACGCAGGAAGCGCAGGGGCGGGATTCGCGGTTGTTGCCGACGAAATACGATCCCTTGCGGAAAAAAGCTCGCGCCAGTCATCGATCGTAAACAACCAGCTCAAAGAAGTACGTGAAGCCATTGAAGACGCAGTTTCCGCATCACGGGCAGCTTCATCAGGCTTTGACAATGTACTCGGTCTTATCAACACGGTTACCGACATGGAGAAAGAAACAAGCCTGGCAATGGAAGAACAGCGAATCGGTTCGGATCAGGTTGCACAAACCCTGTCCGAGATGAAACAGACCACCGATACGGTTAACGCAACCGCAAAAGAACTTTCCGAAGATTCTGTACGACTCAGACAGGCGATTGTCAATCTTACCGACTGCTCTGAACGGGTACGACGTGAAATGGAAGCGATTGTCAACGATACGCTAGCCATGAACGCAACCTTTGAAGAGGTGGCTGAACTCAAGAAATATAACAGCGATATTTTCAAGTCCGTATCAACCCAGGTTGGACGGTTCATTTTATAACAAGAGGTTCACCATGAAACGCGATTTTTCGACCCTGGTAATCGGAGTTCTCTTCCTTGCCGCCGGCATCCTGATAGGGGGTGTATTCCTTGGCCTTTTCGAACTGAACATCAATCTTGCTGGCTGGTGGACCATTTTCATCATAGCCCCGGCACTGTTTTCTATCGCACAAGGCGGATTGAATGCAGGTAATCTGATCATGCTCGCGGTCGGAGCCATATTGCTCCTGAACGCACAGCAGTTACTCCCCGTTGCCGTCAGCTGGAAGCTTATTTTCCCGATCGCACTCATTGCTGTAGGAATACAGCTTCTTTTTGGACGGGGCCCGTCATACGAAGACAGAAAACCTGGCGGCTCTTCCGGAAAAACCACTGGCACAGATAGAAAACCCCACACCTATACGGCGTTCTTCTCCGGACAGGATATTGTGTATGACCATGAAGTGTTTACCGGCGCTTCATACAATGCTACCTTCGGCGGATTAACGGCCGACTTGCGGAATGTAACCCTGAACGGCGATGCGGTAATCTCCGTAAGCGCACTGTTTGGAGGAATTGACATTATACTTCCGAACAATGTCAAACTCGTTTCCCACGTATTGCCAATTCTCGGCGGCATGGAGAGCAAATATCAATCATCACAGGATTCGTCGGCATACACGATCATTGTCCGCGGAAGCGCAACCTTTGGCGGCGTGACCGTAAAATAGAATTCGTTGTCCGTTATCTGAAATATGGAACCAACGCCTGCCGTACGCCGGAGACACCCCCGGCAAGCAGTGCGGTTATGACAGGACGGGCGATCATGCAGGTTTTTGCACCAAGATGTCCGGCAACCCGGAGATCCTGCAAATTCCTGATTCCTCCGTCTACCCACACCTCACCGCACAGGGTTGCAAGCTCTTTGCCATGTGCAGCAAGAAACGATGCTGTTGAACCCCGCTCTGTTTCTACCCTGCCGCCATGATTCGAAACCACAACAACATCGGGTTTGAGCTCACGGACCAGCTCCATATCGTCCCGTTTGAAAACACCCTTGATGGCAAAGGGAGCGCGGGCTGCTTGTTTTACTTCGCGAAGATGCGCCGCGGTTTTCATTTGTAAATTGACCAGATTCCGCATGGTAAGAATCGCATAGGAATCAATATCAACACCAACAATTTCGGTAACACGACGAGCCCACTCAATACGCTCAAGAATTCTGGAATTCTCGTACGGCTTTATAAAAACGGCACCTGTTACTCCGGCTGTTTCCAGCGCTTCAATTCCATACCGCAGTTTTTCGTCCGGGTATCCGTCCCCTATGGAAAGAGCAAGACCTGCGTCAATTGAAGCTTGAACCAGATCATGGTAAAACTGCCGTTCATCGGGATACCCCACATTCTGAATCGCACCGGTAATGGGTGCCAGTCGGAGACGGGGTACGATTCCGCCGGACTCCGGCAGGGAAAAGGTTTTCCAGGCAGTACAGTTCTCGATAAAATTGGCATTCTCATAGACACCGCCCATTCCCGGCAATTCACCGATACAACCGTGTCCGTCACAGATATCACAAAAATGGCATTTTGGTCCCAGAGATTCATCCATGTGGTGACTATAAAGGAGTTTCGGGAGTGAATCAACAGAAAAACACAGCGAATACTTGACGAATTAACGCTACTGTATTAATACAGTATTACTACACATGAATATAGACAAAGAAAGTTCGACACCGTTATATATACAAATCCGCGAAGAGATTCGAACCGCAATCTCGTCTGGTACCCTTGCACAAGGGGAACGCCTTCCCGCTGTTACGGCCCTGGCAGCGGAGCGCGGTGTAACCGCGGCAACGGTAAGACGCGCCCTGTCCGACCTTATTGCCGAAGAACTCATATACACCCACGTAGGAAGAGGAACCTTTGTCGGCACGAGTCCTGATTACAAGGAAGCGCAACCGGGCACCGCGTCGCCGTCCCGCAATAATTCCTCCGGACAGGCGGCACGCCGCCTTGCACAGAACGTACAGGCAAGTCTCCAGGAAATGCTTGCGCTTGCGCAAAAACCTTCAGTTATCGCCTTTACCCGCGGTGTGGGAAGCCTGGATAATATAGAAAAAGACATTCTTGCCCGAATGACCAGAAAAGCGCTCGCGCACGGAGAAGATTTCTATTGGGATTACGGAGATCCCATGGGACTTCTCACCCTGCGCAAGGCAATTGTTCAGCATTACAAAAAACGGGGAATAGACATTTCGCCGGATCAGATTCTCGTAACCAACGGATCCCAACAGGCGACCGCACTCATTGCCCAGGAAGCATCCGTATCCGGCAGCCGGGTACTGTGTGAAACACCCTGCTACACCGGCGGTACCAATGCTTTCAACGCATTTAACGTCCCGATAGAAAGTGTACTCAGAGATGAATCCGGACCGTTCCCGGATCGCTTCTCCTCTGATGATGACCGTGAGTCCATTTTGTATCTCTGTCCCATCCTGCATAATCCGATGGGGACAGACTGCACAACAGAACGGCGCACTGCTATAATCGACTGGGCAAAAAGAAACCGTGCACTCATTCTTTCAGATGAGGTTTTCCATGATCTCCATTTCGAAGAAAACGGTGCCCCGCACTCGTTTCTTCAGGATCCCGGCACGGAACGGGTTGCCGTCCTGGGATCCCTTTCAAAATCGTTTATTGCCGGCTTACGTGTCGGATGGATCATATCATCTGAAGAACGGATTCGGGCTCTGACACGGATAAAGAAAACAATGGATCTCGGGTGCCCCCCTCTCATTCAGGGCATTGCACGGGAATTCCTGGAAAACGGGTATGAGGATCATCGCACCAGGGTAACCGCACTGTACCGCGAACGGAGGGACAGGACGCTTGAGGCCCTGGAACAATACATGCCTGCCGAAGTTTCCTGGACAAGACCCCAGGGCGGATTTCAGCTATGGGTTACCCTGCCAAAACCGTACTCAAGCATCGCTCTGTTTTTACGCGGAATAGACAACGGCGTAGCCTTTTTACCGGGTCCCTTACAGGATATCAACAACCGTTTCCTTTCCTCGTTCCGCGTATGCTATGGGTCTTTGTCTTCCGGGGACATTGAAACCGGTATCGCACGACTCGCTCAAACCGTTACACAGTACCTTTCCCGGCCGCCGTCAGAAAACGGTCTGGCCGGGCTGGGTGATTTTTAATACAGACAAGGAGAACCATATGAATACCAGTGATGCATTCAAGGTTAAAATTGGACTCGCCGAAATGCTCAAAGGCGGAGTAATCATGGACGTAACCAATGCCGAACAGGCAAAGATTGCAGAAGATGCCGGCGCGGCTGCGGTTATGGCTCTGGAACGGATTCCTTCCGATATTCGTAAAGACGGCGGCGTTTCACGCATGTCCGATCCGGAAATGATCCGCAAGATCCAGGACAGTGTTTCAATTCCGGTTATGGCAAAATGCCGTATTGGGCACTTTGTGGAGGCACAAATACTCGAAGCCCTTTCCATCGATTTTATTGATGAAAGTGAAGTTCTTACACCGGCTGACGAGGCATATCATATCAACAAACACCAGTTCAAGGTTCCCTTTGTATGCGGATGCCGGAATCTCGGCGAAGCGCTCCGCCGCATCGGGGAAGGCGCTGCAATGATGCGTACCAAGGGCGAAGCCGGTACCGGCAATGTTGTAGAAGCGGTACGCCATATGCGTCAGCTCATGGCAGACATCCGCCGAATTCAGAACATGGATGAAGCTGAACTCATGACCGCAGCCAAGGAATTGCAGGCGCCGTTTGAACTTGTTCTTGAAACACGCAAACTCGGCAAACTTCCGGTCCCGAACTTTGCCGCAGGAGGGGTCGCAACTCCGGCAGATGCAGCACTCATGATGCATCTCGGTGCCGAAACCGTTTTTGTCGGTTCGGGAATATTCAAATCTGAAGATCCAGCAAAACGGGCAAAAGCAATTGTACAAGCAGTTACGCATTATACCGACCCTGTCAAACTTCTCGAAGTTTCCAGCGGTCTCGGCTCTGCAATGGATGGCCTCGATATTGCCACCATGAGCGCCGAGGAACGTTTCGCAGGACGCGGATGGTAACAACGCAACGAATTGGGGTTCTGGCCCTCCAGGGGGGATTTGCGCGGCATATTGAAAAGCTGCATGCTCTCGGAATTCATACTGCCGAAGTTCGCACTGAACGCGACCTCGGCAGTTGCTCCGCCCTGATCATCCCCGGCGGGGAGTCAACCGTGTTTACCAAGTTTCTCACATCACCCGAAGGTAAACCGAACAGTTTCCACTCGGCACTTTCGTCATTTACCCGTACCCATGCAGTCATGGGTACGTGTGCCGGACTTATTCTTCTCTCACAGAATTGCTCGGATGCACGGGTGACTCCGCTCGGCGTGCTCCCGGTTACCGTGAGACGAAACGGCTGGGGACGCCAGAGGGAGTCATTCATTGCCCCTGTTCACCTCACCTTTGAAGGTACCGCACAAAAGAACACCGCCCCCTTCGAGGCGGTGTTTATACGGGCACCCCGTATTACCAGTACAGACCCGGATGTTTCCATTCTGGCCTCAGTACCGGGATCGGCGGGACAACCGGAACCGGTCATGGTGGCCAGTGAAAACATTCTCGGACTGACCTTCCATCCGGAGCTGACTTCGGAGGATACGAGAATACACGAGTACTTTCTCGCCCTCCAGCATTAAAAATGATTACTTGATATCAGCACCCAATATCTTGTAAACATAGGCCTGCATTCCCACGCCAACAAAAATGGCGCCGACTGTAACAGCCAGGCTTAATAGCGGCCCGATCCCGGGGATTCGCGTAAAAATGGCAGAGGCAATAGCAACAACGACGACAAGAACCACATTCGCGCCAAAAATAGTCGCTTTTGAACCGTAGGTGGCCTTGTTGCTTTTTGAAATGGCATCAACGGGACTGATTTCCTTGTCTACCGCAAACAACAGTGCCAGAGACCAGGCGATTCCTATTACAACACCGGGTACGATGAAAAGCATCATACCGGCGGTAACGCCCATGAGTACCAGTCCGTGCGTAAGAAAGAACTCTCCCATATACTTCCGGTACCGGGGATCGAAAATTTCAGTCATGGAGATCACTTCTCCCTTGCTTGCCTTCGCAACAAGACCAACTACCAAGCCGATGGTAGTCCCCACATTGAGATAGGGAATCCACACGGTAAGAACCCACAAGAGAACATTCACGAGAATCGGAACCAGATTCTTCATACCGATTCCAACACCTTCTTTTAAAATCGCAGCTACGGTCAATTTCTTTTCCATTACCATCCTCCTGGTTTTTGCATTGTCATGCTGCTTTTATTGTAATCCAGAAATTTGAGATATTCAATTTTTTTCAAAACCGTTTCTCGAATGTTACCCCGGCCCGATAAAATTCGAGTTCACGGGGATCATCACGATCAATGTTCCGCAGCTGATAAAACCCATACGATCCCGAATTTCCTTCGAATTTTCGTGTCGTTCGCATTTGCACCATGCCGGTAACAGAAATGGTCGGTGTTATCTCATATACACCCAACAATCCGAGTGTCCATCGGGAGATGTCATCTCCCCAATACAAACGCCCGTCGGTTGTATACAGGTTCTTTTCCTCCTCAATGAGCAATCCGACAAGATTAAGCCTGACCGGCATCTGATATCCCAGAAGGTAATTACCATAATACACCCAGCCGTTTCGGGCTTCTCCGGCACAGTTTTCATACATCCATGAATCATCACGTCCCGCAGCGGTAAACGAGCGATATTGAAGACCATGATACGTTCTGAAAATGACATGATTCCAGTCTCCCGGCCTCAATACAGCATAGTCAAACTGCAAGACCGCCCCGCCGCGAACCTTCCATACGATGCCGTCAAAAGCGTTCCCGGTTAATTCATTGGTACCATCCAGGGTCCCGTCCGGATTCCGTCCCGGCTCGTTAATGCGCAATCCGTCGGCAAAGGGAATGTTCCATCCTGATCCGGCTCCGGCACCCGCAACAAATTGCAGGAATGCAATCGGAGTAAGTATTACTTCGGCATTGCCGTTTACGGAAACGGGCGTTATATCCGCCGACAGATTCACCTGCACATTGTTGTTCCTTGTGAGAGCTCCCTCGCCGGCAAACAACGGAAAGCGAAAAGACTGGGTAAACTTGAGCTGTAATTCTTTCCGTGTTGTTGCACTGACGGACAGGACCCGAAATGACTCGCGTTCCCGGGCTGTTCCGGGGAAAATAAAACTGAAAAGACATAAAAAACCGACTAAAATAACGCGCCATGAAGAATAAAACATCGCCTACTCCGAATCAATAATTACTGTCACAGTTTCCACAATGGACAGCGCAGTTGTCAACCCGGTTATGTCTTTTTCCAGGGCTCCCCCGGATCCGTTTACCGAGCCGTGGCCAGCCAGGGTCAACACAATGCTGTTTCCCGGATCATTGACCAGGTACCCCTCATAGACAACAGAAGGCTGACCATTCACCCCGGAGAACCGGGGAGATTCTTTTTCCTCATTCTTTGGCCAATACTCATTGTAATCAAAACTGTGATTCACTTCCGCGCGTACTACATATTGCTCCCCGGGACGAAGTCGGGATATCCCCCGTTCAAGACGCACCGCTTCCTCCGGTGTGGCAGTACTGGCAGCATCAAGATCAGTATCGGAATTTGCCGAGGCATGGGACCACACCGGAAGCGATTCAGGACGGCCTCCCTCCGGAGCCGAACGCCAATCCTGCGTTGCTGTCCGGCCAGTCACGGTGAGCGTATCAACATACTCTCCATCCATGGTTTCAATCCACACCGCGATCTGGGGGGCCTTGTTAACCGGGAAAATAAACACCCACATTCGGGAAAACCAGTGTTCTCCGGGTTCAATCCGGACAGATATCCGGTTTTCCGCCATAAGAGGCGCAAGGGCGAGTACGGTTATCAGAATACCCGTCAGAAATTTCTTTCTTGTCATCATTGTTCTCCTTGAAATCCCAAATAATCCAGACACATACGGATAGATGCATCCGTAAGTTCATGTCCCCGGTTCCAGTACTCCGGAAACGTTCGCTTGGACAATACCGACTCAATAACACCCCAGAGTGAGTACACACACAGCGCCGCAGACAGAACCGGATCGGAACACGATATCACACCGTCGCGTACCGCCTGTTCTATCAGCGACACGGCAAGATTCATACTGCTGTAATACTGACCGAGAGCCGCCTCAACATTGTCCACAGAATCCGGTTTGAACCGTCCCATAATGAGAATGGCTACCCGCGGATTTTCAAAAGCCCAGTCCCGAAAAGCCTCAAGGCCACGCTGCATGCTGTTTCGCGTACTCGTACCCCCGCGAATCCCCGAGGCAATGCGCTCGTCCATTTCGGCAAGGCAATCGTTTTTCACCCGGGTAAACAGTTGATCCTTGTCTGCGAAATAATAATAAATGGTCGGCGGTGTTACCCCGCAAGCACGGGCAATTTCACGCATGCCGATTTCTTCCGGCTCATGATCCATCAGCAAGGACAGAGCGGTTTGTCTGATACTCTTTTCAAGCTCCGGATTTGGAACTTTCATGCCGACCTCCTATAACACTGTTAGTATAACAGTGTTATACTAATAAAGTCAAGCACTGTTGTACCGGATATACCGGCGTCCCCGGGACTATCCGGAAATACCGCTCTCGGGAACCGTCAAACAGGGGCAATTGCAAATATCAGCCGGCAGGGAGAGATAATACCCTTGCAGAAAATCTATGCTCATGCTTTTAAGAGATTCGAATATATGAATATTCTCAACATATTCGGCTACAGTCTTTTTGTTTGATTTTTGGCAGAAGTGAACAATGCCTTCAACGAGCATTTTTGCCGTTTCATCCGTATGTATTCGGCGAATCAGGGATCCGTCAATTTTTACAATATGAACCGGTAAATTGATCAGATTGCAGTAATTTGAGTAACCGGTGCCAAAATCATCGATCGCGATCTTGAATCCATACCGGGTAATATACTCGATAAACAGGATGCATTTATCCATTTCCACCATCTCGTCGCTTTCGAGAATTTCAAAAATCAGCCGTCCGTTTTTGTGTTGTATCTTTTCATATACTTCATCAACAAGGGCAATAAAATCCGGCCGAACGATATCGTTTATCGAGATATTCACCGAAATATCCACATCATATGTACAAACGGCCTCTGCGGATTGCCGCAGCACAAAATCGGTGAGGTGCTGATAAAACCCGGTGGACTTGGCAACTCCCAGGTAGGGATATATCGGAACATACTCACCATTTTGTTGTTGTATGCGAAGGAGTGCTTCATACCAGACAATACCCTTGCCAACACAAGAAAAACACCGTTGTAGACAGCAAAAGGCAGCGTTCCGGGCTGTCCCAACGATCTGGTCAGGGCAAATGAGATCGGAATGATGAGCGATGCACACAACACAAACAGAAGAACATGGGTTTTATATGCCCGCGTTTCGGACCGTATGGTAGTATACCACTGGGTATCTTTATATCTGAAGTTGTTGAGGCCCTTTTTTCTGAATTTGCGGTCCAGCATGTGGATAGATGGTACGGGCAACCGGTCGGTTTGTCAATTCCATTATCTCCAAACAAGCTGAAATCTCTGCCCTTCCATGGTAATCAATCCATCCTTCACCATGTTCCCCAGTTCACGGGAGAGGGCACTCCGGTCGGCATACAGATAATCCGCAAGTTCACTCCGTGAGAAGGGAATGGTTATATAGGCTGAATTCTGCTCACGGGACAGGGCATGGAAATATTGCATAACACGATCCCGAATCGTCCGCTTGGCCGCGATTTCAAGTTTGTCGCTCAAATGCAGATTCTTTTCTGCAAGAAGCCGCATCATGTTCTCTATGAGACGGGTATGAAACCCGCATGCTTTACCACAGGATCTGAGCATCTTTGCATAGGGAATAAACATTATTTCGCTGTCTTCCGATGCAACAACGGTTACCGGACACTCGGTTTCTCCCGCACAAACAAAGGTTTCCGCAAAAACAGAGCCGGTTCCAAAAGAAGAAAGGATGCTGCGGGTACCGTCATATTCATTGCGCATAATCTGGATTCTTCCAAACAGTACCACGCCGATTGAATCAATGCTGCTGCCGGCCGCAAGAATTGTTTCCCCGCGAACATACCGCCGGCTTCGTATTGCAAGACAGGTCAGTAATTGTTCAAGATCACCCGAATCAATATTGGAAAAAAGACGTACATTTCCCGGAACAGTCACCAAATACTCCTTAAAACCCGTCCTGTGTTGCATTTGCAACAATTCATGATACCACAGACACGATATAGTTACAGTATGAAACGAAAGATAATTACTATTGATGAATCCCGCTGTAACGGTTGCGGGTTGTGTGTTTCGGCCTGCCATGAAGGGGCAATAGGTCTGGTAGACGGCAAAGCTCGCCTTCTCCGGGATGATTATTGTGACGGGCTTGGCGACTGCCTGCCGGCGTGTCCTACCGGAGCGATTACATTCGAGGAACGTGAAGCGGCTGCATACGACGAGGCCGCTGTGGAACGGAACAAGGCAGCCGCAGCGTCTGCGGTACCGTCCCGGGACGCTCCCGCAATACAGGTGGAAGAATCCGGTGGATCGGAACTGCGGCAATGGCCGGTTCAACTCAAGCTTGCCCCGGTGACCGCATCGTTTTTCAACGGTGCGGATCTCCTGCTCGCTGCAGACTGTGCTGCTTTTGCACGAGCCAGTTTCCACCGCGATTTCATGAAAAACCGGATAACGGTAATTGGCTGCCCCAAGCTGGACGCGGTTGACTACTCGGAGAAACTTGCTGCCATACTGGCGAACAATGATATCCGAAGTCTGACCGTCGTCCGCATGGAAGTTCCCTGTTGCGGCGGACTTGACCATGCCGCACGCGAGGCAATCAGCGCAAGCGGCAAATTCATTCCGACACAGACAATCGTACTGTCAACCGAAGGGGACATCCTCCGGAACAACACCGGTCACTGTGCGGCAGGAACCGGCTGCCCTTCAGCATCCCGTACCGTCTGATCTTCTGCCGGTAGCAGCCATCCGCTCACATAGTTCTCAGGATCAATATAGCGGAGGGCTTGCTCCTGCATCGTCCCGGCAGTCAGACGGGACAAAACAGCTTCGGTGTCGGTTATTGTGGCAACCGGGTCGCCCCGCATCAGCACTTGAACCAGACGGGAGTGCCAGTAACGATTACTCTGCAAACCCGATTCAACCGCTCTCCGATACTGCTCTCGCAGTTTTACCAAATCAACATCTCTAACCGGTTTTTCACGAAGCGAAGCAAGTTCCGCAATAACCGCGCGGGTCAATTCCGCTTCACGGCCCGGTTCACAGCCAAACTGTATTTGCAGGGCAAACCGCCCTTCGGGATATCCGCTCAGAATTCCGCCAACCCATACCCCATACGAGCCACCCAGAACTTCGCGAATTGCCTCCCTGAGCCGGAGATCCAGAAGGGATCGAAATTCGCTGAATAGTTCGTAATCACCGTCGCGGATAACCGTGTCTCCGCCAAATCCGATAAATACCGTACTCTTTGGCTCTATTCCGGACTGAAGGGTCCTGCTTGTTCTTCCTTCCGGGAATGGGGGGCGAATTACAGAGGCTTCTTCATGGATGCCTGCAGCAGGAAGCACGGCAAGATACTGTTCCGCCAAAGCAACAACGCGCTCTTCATCGATACTTCCGGTGAATACAAACACAAAATCATCTGCTCCGGCAAATCGTTCACGGAATACTCGCTCGGAAACCGTTGGCTCCATGGCGTTTACCCGTTCCATGCCCAGGTTGTGAAAGCGTTTTCTGTCCCCATACAGTATTTCCCGGATCATGTCGTTGAATTGTTCGTCCGGCTTGCTCCGCCGGTTTTCCGCAAGAGTACGCAGCTGTGCCATGAGTGACGACCAACCGGTCCCGGTAAATTCCGGGCGAACAAAATACAGGGCTGCCAGCTGAAACAGTATTTCCAGATCCTCTCTGGATGATGTGCCGGAGAGTCCTTCGTAGCTTTCCTCAAGCCAGGGGGCAACGGAAACTGAATACGGTGAAAGTTTCTTTTGCAGTGAAACAGGATCAAATCCGTTAAGGCCCGAATACTCCACATAATCAACCGTGGCGGAGGCGGACGGATACTCTTTGTCCGCTACGAGAGACGAGCCACCCCGGCTATATGCCGTAAAAAGAACCTCATTTTCACGAAAGTCGGTAGGATGAAGAATGACCCTGGCGCCATTGGATAACTCCAGTTGAACTATCCCGTCTTCAGACAATTCCTCCCGGCTGACAACCGATCCTTTCCCTGAAAGCATTTCGGGCGGATACAGGGGCCGGTCCAGAGACGCTTCCTGATATTCGGTAATATCCTTGCCTTTTCCGGCACGCTCCCAGAGCACCTCAAGAGATTCTTTGTCCGGAATGTTTTCCGCATTGTCAGGAACGGTTACAAAGAGAAGCGTACCCTGACCGGGATAAAGATCCTTGACTGCCCGGTGAACATCCGTGGCAGTAATTTCGGGAACAAGTGTCTGATACAGGTCGTTTCGCGCATCGAATGAAAGATATGGCTCATCTTGAAGTACGGAACGCACAAGCGCGTCAATATGAGTCGCCGAGGAAACCTTGTCACGATCCAGCCACGCTTTCCTCATTTGTTCCAGCATAGCCGTTTTCTGCCGCTCAAGCTCCGCATCAGTTACCCCGTACAGCCGCAGACGCTCCAGTTCTGTCATCACTTCCTCAAAAGCCCCGGAGAATTTGCCCGGTAACGGGGCCATCCAGAGCCAGGTAAAACGCAGATCGGGAACCAGTTGCCATGAACCAGATTCAGCCGCAACAATGAGGGGATCTTGAGCGAGTGTTTTCTCGGACAGGCGGCTGTTGAACACAGAGAATGCCAGTGTTTCCAGCAAGCGGAGGCGGAAATCCTCGCGGGTCTCCAGCGACTGAACATCCTGTGTCTGCATAATCTGTACAGAAGCATATGTTATTTCAGGATCCCGAATGAGAAGCACTTCCGGTTCTGCGGCAACCGGAGTTCCGGTATCGGGTTTTTCACGGGGATTTTCCGACGCGGGGATTGCGGAAAAGGTTTCGCGTATGTGATCCCGAAGCACCGCTGCACTTGTATCGCCAACGGCAATCACCGTCATGAGTTCCGGCCGGTACCAGTCGCGATAGAATTGCACAATCCGCTCCCGGCTCAGTGTCCGGACCACGTCCGGGTCGCCAATGGGTAAACGGTTCGCATAAGCCATTCCCCTGAACAGCAGGGGAATCTGACGGTCGCTGACACGCTGCATCGGACCGAGTCTCTGACGCCACTCTTCAATAACAATTAACCGTTCTTTTTCAAGCTCCGCGGGATCAAAAATCAATGAATCTGCCCATTCGCGGAGAACCGCCATGGACCGTTCAAGAATTACGGGATCATCGGCGGGAATTTCCAGCTTGTACACGGTCTCATCAAAAGAAGTATAGGCATTAACCTCGGGACCGAATTCCATGCCAATGGTTTCAAAATAGTCCACGAGATCTTCCTTCGCGAAACTTTTTGTCCCTTTGAATGCCATATGCTCAACAAGATGGGCAATGCCCCGCTGATCGTCGTCTTCAAGAACCGATCCGGCACGAACCACCAACCGCAACTGAATACGGTTTTCCGGTTCGCTGTTTTCCATAACCACCCAGGAAAGGCCGTTATCAAGCGTTCCGGACTCGACACGGGGATCAGTATGCAGCAGGTCTTTTTTGCCTGCTTCCGAAGACAGGGACGCGCATGCTGTTGCAAACAGCATGGCCGCAACAACGGCAAGCGAAAACAATTTTTTCATAAACAACTCCGGTATGGTTCTATCAGACAGTAAAGCGACCAACATCCTTGGTGATGCTGGCAGCCGTTTCGCTATTAACGGTTCCCAATTCACTAATTTGTTGAACTGCCCCGGTAATTTCGCCAATACCCGAGGTAATCTCCGCCATCAGGTTATTAACCGTTTCGGTTATGGACTGAAGACTTGAAAGCACATCAAGAAGACGCTGATTTCCGTCGGTCATTTCAACCGAGCCCTGTTCAACTGAAACCGTAATATCGCGCATGGAACCCAGCGCTTCAAGAATTTGCGAGCCGCCGGCATTTTGTTCAACCATGGCACTGTTTATCTGACTTACCAAACCATACACCTCGTCTACCGATTTTTCAATACGGCTGAAGGCGCCTGTTGTTTGTGTCGAAGTATCATCAACCTGTTTGATGAGATCCTTTACCTCAAGAATGTTATTCTTGATTATTCGTGTCTGGGCCGCTGCAGACTCTGCAAGCTTGCGGATCTCGTCGGCAACAACAGCAAATCCGCGGCCGGCTTCCCCGGCATGCGCGGCTTCAATCGCGGCATTCATAGCGAGCAGGTTTGTCTGGCTGGCGATATTTGAAATGAGAACGGTCGCCTCGTTGAGATGATCAGAACTTTCGCTGACACGCCGGATCATGTCGGTAACATCAGAAAGACGTTGTTGCCCGTCCGATGAAACCTGCCGCAATTCATCGACATGCCCCTGGGTGTTCCTGGTCAGAGAGGAAACCGAGGCGAAATTGGAAATCATTTGTTCTATTGCAGCGGAAGACTCCGTAACAGCCGAGGCCTGTGTCTTGATGGACAGGCCGAGAGACTCTATATTCCGGGCCATCTGTTCAACAACCGCCGCCGTTTCGTCCAGACTTGATTTCTGGTCATCCATCCGGTCTTTGGTGGTTTGGACATTGGATTGAATCTGATTGATACTCGCAGCTGTTTCTGTCGTATTGCTGGCGAGGCTTTCTGTTGACTGGTTGAGAGAAGAAACATCCCGGGAAATATCGGCAACCGTTTCGCGAATTGAATCGAACAGGGTATTCAGTCCGTTGGCCATTTCAGTTATCTCGTCATTGCTGCGCATTTCAATCCGGGCAGACAGATTCCCGCCGGCGGCCTCGGCAACAGTAGCGTTTATGGCAAGGAAACGGGAAATAACCGCACGATTGAGAAAAAGGGACAACACGACCGATATGATCAGAAGCGCCACGAGAGCAAGTATATAACTGGTTATCGAAATATCGTTTGCCACTGCAAGCAAGTCTTCTTCATAGATGGTCACGCCGATTATCCACTCAAGAGCGGCCATTCGGTGAAAGGCAAGATACTTCTTGTAGATCATGCGCTCGTCGGAACCCTTGTTCCACATATACTCTACAAAACCGCTTTTAATGGTATCATTTGTCATCTGCTGGATGAATTCATATTCACCCAGATTGACGCCGTGGAGCGCTGCGCTGGGATGTCCCACGATGGTACCGGTCCGGTCTACAATAAACGGGTAGCCCTGGCGGCTTACCTTGATTGTATTAAAAAAGACCGTGCTGAGCTGTTCGGAGCCGATCATGCCAACCAGAAATTCGCGCTTGCCGGAATCATGCTTCAGAAGAATTCCGACAGGTACCCCGAATCCATGGTTCTCGCTCAACCGGACCGGGTACGGGTCGATGAACGACAAGGTTCCGAGCGCGAAATTGTTGGCAAACGCCGGTATTGCACCGACAAAAATCCCTTCGAGCGACGGATCGCTGGATCGGGTGATTGTCCCGGTTACGGGATCCATGAGGGAAACGTTCGCAAAAAGGGGATCCCGATCGGGAATAAGATCAAGATAGTCTTCAACCGTTTCAGGGCTCTCGGCATAAAACTCCAGCAGTGTTTTTGCTTCACGGATCCTGCCGTCGAACATTTCAGAAATAATATAGGCCTGCTGACTGGTCATGAGTTTCTGTTCTTCAAAAATACCGTTGGTAATGAGTTTCCCCTGCAGCCAGAAAAGGACCAGAAACACCACCAGTACCGAAAAACCTGTAATTGCCGTGGTTTTGATAATCAAACGTTTTCCGGATAACCAGGATGCCCGATTTTTCTGCATGCATAATCTCCCATAAAAGTAAATATAAGCTCAATATAATATACGGGAGATATGTACACAGGTCAAACAAAACTGATACACGCTTGACGATGGTCCGGGATACCGCTATGGTGAAGCTCTTCCATGAATATACTTGAACAAGAAACCGCCAAACGGCTGACCTTTGCCATAATCTCGCATCCGGATGCGGGAAAAACCACAATAACGGAAAAACTCCTTCTTTTCGGCGGCGCCATTCATATCGCCGGAGCCGTAAAGAGCGGCAAAACGGCCAGAACCGCTGTATCCGACTTCATGAAAATGGAGCAGGACCGGGGCATTTCAATAAGCACCTCCGTAATGGGTTTTGAATATGGCGGAAGGAAAATAAATCTCCTGGACACACCGGGACATGCGGACTTCTCGGAAGATACCTATCGCGGATTATCAGCTGTTGACTCTGCGCTCATGGTGGTTGATTCGGTCAAGGGCGTTGAAGAGAGAACACGGCAACTGTGCGTCGTGTGCCGTATGCGCGCCACACCCATCACGACCTTTGTGAACAAGCTTGACCGTGAGGGTAAAGACCCCATGGAAATACTCGACGAAATAGAGCGGGAACTAGCCGTTGAGGTTCGTCCGGTTACCTGGCCGGTGGGACAGGGAAAGCTGTTCAAGGGTGTATACAATCTCCTGGAAAAGAAACTGCTTCTTTTCCGTGCCGGCGAGGACACGCTCCCCTCCGATACTGTTCAGATTGACTCGCTGGACGATTCCCGCCTTGATGAACGGGTTGGGGATTCCCGGGCTCGACAGCTCCGGGAAGACGTGGCAATGATTTCGGGCATTTACCCTCCATTTGATATGGATGACTATATTGCCGGAAAGGTAACACCCGTCTTTTTCGGCTCTGCCCTCAACAACTTCGGCGTCCGGGAGCTTCTCGACTCACTGGTAACCCTGGCTCCCGCACCAACACCAAAAGATGCGGAGGAACGCGTTATTGCACCAAACGAGAAGGCATTCAGCGGTTTTGTGTTCAAGATCCATGCAAACATGAATCCGAAACATCGCGACCGTATTGCCTTCCTGCGGGTTGTTTCGGGCAAGTTCTCACGAAACACCCTGTACCACCATGTACGAACCGGCAAAAGCTTTCGAACCGCAAATCCCACGGCCTTCATGAGCCAGGATCGTGAGATAATAGATGAAGCCTGGCCCGGAGACATTATCGGTATTCATGATACCGGAACATTCAAGATAGGAGACACGCTGACCGAAGGCGAAACAGTCAATTTCAAGGGTATCCCCAGCTTCGCCCCGCAGCTGTTCCAGTCAATACGCAATGCCGATCCGCTCAGGGAAAAACAGTTTCACAAAGGACTCAACCAGCTCGCCGAAGAAGGGGTAATACAGATTTTTTCCCGTATCCATTACCCCAATGTCCGTATTCTCGGTGTGGTTGGTCAGCTCCAGATAGAAGTCCTGAAAAGCAGGCTGGAAAACGAATACAACGCATCCTGTTCGTATGAGCCAATTTCGCTTACCATAGCCCGCTGGGTAACCAGCAGCAACGCGAAGGCTCTTAAAAAATTCATTGATGAGAACAATCGCAGAATTCTTGTTGATATCCGCGGCAATCATGTATTTATCGCCGATTCCCAATGGAGTCTGGAAAGAACACAACAAAACAATCCGGACATACAGTTTTACGCAACATCCGAAATGGTTGACAAACGGGCGTAATTACTCGGAAAACAGGTACTTCATGAGCAGTCCGGGATTTTCCTGGGCAAATTTGAGAAAATCCGAACGATTTATTGCATACAGGGAAATCGGAGCATCATACGAGTAGGTATACTCCGCCTCGCTGCGTCTATACATTTTGGTCATGTTTCCCACATAGTCGCCGCGGCGCAAAGTGCCGGCTTTATCTCCGTTACGGGTTCTCTGTACAATGCCTTTGCGGATAATGTATACACACTCAAGCCGTTCCCCTTCCCGCACGAGAACGCCCTTTCCGTCCTTCTTGACCGGAAGGAGAATCGATTCCAGCCAGGTCTTTTGATACGACGAACAATACCGGAAAAGCGGACTCGCCGAGAGAAGATTCCAGGAATCGCTGCTGCGAACCTTGGCAAGCCGGACAAGGGTTTTTTTGAATTCTGTTCCCTCAATAAAATCAAGGAATTCTTCACGGCCAACGGAATAGGCAATAACATCAGTTTCGGCCAGAACATCAGCCTGACGCTCCTGACCGGTAATAATTGCTACCTCTCCAAAATACTCGTACGTTCCGTAAATCTTCTTATGTTCAAGTCCCTCGCCAACAACAGACACATTGCCCGAAAGAATGACATAAAATTTGTCACCCTTTGTTCCCTTCCGGATAATGTGGTCGCCCTTGCGAAAATGCTCCTCCTGCACGATGGTAAGAAAAGACTGGGCCTTCGATACTTCCATGTCACTGAAAAAATCAAGGTGATTCAGCACATTGAGAACCTGGTACGCCTTGTCGTAATAGGGGGTCGTTGTCGGAAAAACGAGCGTTTTCTCAATACCAAACGTTGCAAGCGACAGGGAGGTGTCTTTGGGAAAATCCTTGGCGGCTATATGGTACACGATTATCCTTTTCTGCAGATCCTCCGGTAAAGAATTGAGGTAGGATATGGGGGTGTGGAGCGGCGGCACACCGGACTCATGATAAATAACCTTTGAATCCCAGGGGAAGTCCCTGAATTCCTGATACCGGTTCTGGTTAATGACACCGTTATCAAGAAGCTTTTTATGAACGGCCGGATCATTGTTATGATCGGAAGAGTACACAAAGGTCTGGTCCTGAAAATCCATCTTGAAACCGAACGTCGGAATTGAGTGGAGTGAGTAAAACATCTGGAATTTACCGCCATGAATAAATTCCGGCTTTCCGATTCTGACCGGATGAAACGTAAACAGCTTCATCAGATTTGCGACAGACATGTCAGACAAAGCGGCGTACTTGCGCAAAAAACTCATCATGACCGTTTCGGTCGAAAAAATGGTTATCTTGCCTTCTTCCAGAATTTTCTGGAACGTACCCGCATCATGGTCTGCATGACAATGCGTTAAAATAATTCCGTCGATGAGTTTCGGGTTAACGTTTGAATCGCGCAACCATTCGGTAGAATTGACCGGAGGGTCAATCATGATTCCATGATGATTCAGCCAGATGATGTATCCCGAGGTATTCTGGGTAGGATCAAATCCATGACTCGGTCCAAGACAGGTGACACTGAAAAGCGGCGGGTTATAGGGTTCTGGAAGCCGCTCACCGATCGAGTATGACGGTTTATAGGAAAACGATCCCGGTACACTGGAGACGAGCTTTTTACCGTGAAAAATATGAAAGGTTCCTTCATCATCATAGGTGATGGTTGCGTCCCCGACCGTACACGAGCAATCCTCAAAAACCAGGATGCCGACAACATCGGAAAGTTTCATTCCGGCTCGGAAATAATTCATCTCCTTACGAATATCCGGAATGGAACAGGTGGAACATTCATCATCATAATCGACTGAAAGATCCAGTTTTTTCGGTCCGAACAAGGCTTCCTGGAGCATTGCCTTGAGACGCGTTACCTGTTCCTTTCGACACAGAACATGGGTCTTCGTTTTTTTTATGAAATAATTGTAATACAGGGGGAATTCAATTTCAGCAAGACTGATGCCCTTCGCCCAGTCAAACATTTTCTCCATGACGACATAGACATGGGGAACCCCTTTCTCCATGGTCATGGTATCTTTGATCGTTTCCGGAGGAGCACCAAACTGAATGTATCCGGCTTCAGTATCAGCCAGATATCCACCACGGGGAAGAGAGATGTAATTGAAGTGATTTTCTTTTTTCTTGCTCATAAATAACTTCTTTCTTTATATACCATCGTACAAGAATAAACAGGGAAACGCAAGAAAAAAAGCCGGCCGGATACCCGGCCGGCTGATGGCGTCGTTCAGTTCAGGAACGCTCTGCAACGACCTTCCGGATTTTCTCCTCGACTCCCGCAAGATCGGTAATGTTTTCGAGAACAGCGCCTTCCTTCATGAATATAAGGGATGGCGTCTTCGTGTACGAAAGGCGGCAGGCAATCCGGTCCGATTTGTATACGTCGATACGGCGAAGCTGCACCTTGTCCTTGAGTTCGCGTTGTACCTGCTCAATACGCTGCAGGTATTCCCGGTCAACCGCGTCTACCGCGTTGTACACAAAGGCCATGACCAGTCCTTTCGCGTTGAGGATTTCCTTGTTAACGTACTCAACCTCTTCCACATACTTCTCGGCCATGAATCCGGCTACGGCGCCGTCGCCAACGGCGGTCGCGACCTGCCGTAAAAGTTTCTCGCGGCAGTCGCCCACCGCGAAAATTCCCGGCACGGACGTTTCCATGTTCTCGTTCGTCTTGATATACCCGCGGTTGGTCATGTCCACAAACCCTTCGAAGACCTTGGTATTCGGTACATACCCGATAA
>CAZGQQ010000002.1:0-56288 GCA_964527175.1 uncultured Treponema sp. | reverse complement strand
CGCCAGGCGGCACGCGCCTTTATCATGTCTTCCCGGGACTCATATACTACACCAAGTCCGTAGTGTGCGTCAGCATAATTCGGATCTTTTTCCAGTATTGCCGTGAATTCTTTTTCGGCGTCATCACTGTTGCCTTCGTCATGCAGGATCATACCCAGTTCATAACGCGATTTCAATTCAAGCAACTCGTCGTGCGTAGTGCGGACTGTTTCTGTCAGGTATTGTTTTGCCTTGTCAGAATCGTTGAGCGCGCGATAATTTCTGGCAAGTGTGAATAACAACAAATCTGACGGATCATGAATCAGTGCCTTCGCAAACGACTCGATCGCTTTCTCATGGTCCCCAAGGGCTTCTGCTGCCATTCCCCTGAACTCGGCAATATCGGTATATTGGGCTCCGTTGTTTTGTGCATAATCGAGATATTTCAGTGAAAGATCGGCATAAAACATGCCGCGCTGGTAGTACGCCTTTCCCAGGATGTACGAGATATTGACCCGTTCCCTCCGTGAAACACGCAGCCATGCTTTTCGCAATGTCGTTATTGATTCATTCAGATAATTTCGGGTTTCGGTCGTATCAGTTTCTTCCAGACTCAGGTAGTATGCGGCAAAACCGTGAAGAGCCAGTACTTCGCCATGCAACGGGTGCTCTTTCAGAAAAAGGCCTGTTTTTTCGTACAGTCCCGCATACTCGGCATTGTTCCAGTCGGCATAGAGTTCCGATACCGGCGGTAGCGTATGAAACTTGTTCCGTATTACCAGTGCAGAAAATACCAGCGCACCACCAAGTACCACAATGGCCAGAAGACGAACGAGGCTGCCGGTGAATATACTGTGCCGGCCGGTAAGCAAATACTTTTTTTTTGAAGCTCGCTGTCTCATACCGTAAGGATTCCTTGCCAACAAATATAAAAAAAAGCAGAGGGCGAATAAGCCGGGTTCTGTCTCCGCAACACCAGAAGTGCTGCGGCAGGGACCATCTATCTGGGAAGACACGTTTCCGTGTTTCTCAAGCAGCCTACCCGTAAATAAGGGTCGGAAAACCCTTTACTGCTCGACTTTGCTCCTGATGAGGCTTGCCATGCCGTTCCGTTACCGGAAACGCGGTGGGCTCTTACCCCGCCTTTTCACCCTCACCAAAGCGATTCCCGAAGGAACCGCCCGGCAGTATATTTTCTGTGGCGCTCGCTGTAAGCACCGGCTTTAACCTGTGCCCCCCGGTCATTAACCGGCATCACTTCCGAAGGAGCCCGGACTTTCCTCTCAGTAATTGCGCAAGCAATTACCAAGTGATCCCAACTGCCCTCTGCTTTAGTCTTCGTAATCCATTTTTTCGGACCGGGTATCATCCCGATCGTCATCATCTTCGTCTTCTTCCGAGAAATCGTCAAGATCTGCAAGACTCCCGGCATCATCACTGTCAAAGAAATCACTTTCCTCTTCATCACTTTCCTGATAAAAGAGTATGCGGCTGCAGTAGGGACAATACAGAATTTCATTGCCAACACGAACTTCATTGGCAAACTGCGCAGGGAGAATCATATGGCAGCCATTGCATACGTTTCCGTGGATGGGTACGATTCCGACACCCTGCTTGCTTTTGATTATGCGTTCAAGTTTGAACCGTGTTTCCGGGTGTATGCCGGGCACAATTTTTTCTTCTTCATCACGAAGCTTCTTGAGTTCTTTTTCAAGTTCCTTGATGTCTTTGGTAATCTTTTCTTTTCGCTCGTTGAGTTCTTCTTCCTGCTGTTTGATGAGGGATTCTTCACTTTTCAGCTGCTCATCAAGCTCGGTATACAAACGTTCTTCTTTCTGGATGTCCTTTCGTATGGACTGTTCACGGTCACTGGCATCCCGTATTTCTTTATCCAGTGCTTCGTATTCCCGCTGCGTGGAAATATTGTCCATTGCTTTTTCAGAATTTTCACGCATGGTTTCAGCTTCGTGAAGCTGTGCCTTCAAGTGAGTTATCTGTTTCTTGACCTGATCATACTGTTCACTTTTATCGATATATCCTTTCTTCAGGCGTGCAAGCAGTTCTTCCTGGGTTGAAAGAATTTTCGGAGCAGCTTCAATATCTGCTTCAACAATGTTCTTCTTCGCTAGAATATCCTGCAGCGCTTTGAGCTTGTCCAGTTGTTCCGTCATTACCATCTTGATCCCCTCTTTGTTTCACCTTAATTATCGAGATAATCCTTGAGCTTGCGGCTTCTGCGCGGGTGTCTGAGCCGCCTGAGAGCCTTTGCTTCGATCTGTCGTATCCGTTCGCGGGTTACATTGAAATATAACCCCACTTCTTCCAGAGTAAGCGAGTACCCGTCATCAAGACCGAAACGCATTTTGAGCACTTCCTGTTCCCGTGGCGGCAGTGTAGAAAGAACCGAACGCAGTTGCTCCTGCAACAGGGTAAATGCAGTCTGGTTCGCGGGATTTTCCACTTCCTTGTCTTCAATGAAATCACCAAGGAGGGAATCTTCTTCCTCACCGATGGGTGTTTCGAGAGAAATTGGTTCCCTGGCTACATTTTTAACCTGTTTAACCCTGGTTACATTCCATCCAAGTTGTTCCGCAATTTCCTCATCAGTAGGCTCACGTCCCAATCGCTGCATGAGCTGCCGGGATTCCCGTACAACCTTGTTGATCTGTTCAATCATGTGCACCGGAACACGAATTGTTCTCGCCTGATCCGATATGGACCGGGTAATGGCCTGTCGTATCCACCAGGTCGCATACGTTGAAAACTTGTATCCCTTTCGATACTCGAATTTTTCAACTGCCTTGATCAATCCGATATTTCCTTCCTGAACCAGGTCGAAAAAATGCAAACCGCGGTTAGTATACTTTTTTGCTATGGAGACAACCAGCCGGAGGTTTGCATTAATCAGGCGATCTTTCGCACTCTTCATCATTACCCTGCCCCGGTGTATTTCACGAGCCATGGACAGAATCTGATCAACCGAATTCTCGAAATCATATTCGAGCCTGCGGATTTTTTTATTGATTACCTGTATCTGGGTATAAATTTCCTTGATATCATTCGCATTTATACCAAGGTCCTGTTCGAGCTTTGTCCGTTCACGGGCAATGGCAAGCCGTTTCCCGAGAGTTCGAAGTTCTCCGTAATCGGCTATTCGCAGTTCTTTTTCTTTCTTTTCCTGCCGCCTGCGGTAATCACGAATTTTTCTGGTCGCTTCAATGAATTTCTCGGAGAACCGGTCAATTTCTTCAGATTGAATTTCGGTTTTTTGCAGCTGCACGAGAATCCTGTCCCGAACCGTCACCAGTTCACCGTCATCAAAAATTGTCGCGATTTGATCACGGTCAAAAAGACGCTTCTTCATGAGCATGTATTGTTTCATGTCCGGCAAAACGGTTTTGAGTACTTCGCCATACAGGAGTTTGAGCCGGCGTTTCTCGGCCATTTCCTCGTTGAGTTCTTTACGTGGCTTGGTACTTTCCTGCGGATCTATTCGGGAAAAGGCCTTCTGGGCAATTGAATAGAATTCAGGGATAATCATACCGGAGTGTTTGACCACATCCTTGATAATGTTTTCCCCGTCTTCCATTTTCTTGGAGAGTTCAACCTCCTGTTCCGCGGTCAGAAGGTTTTCTTTGCCGATTTCACGTAGATACAAACGAATTGGATCATCTACGGCAGAATCCTTTTCGGAATAAACAAGGCGTTTCCGCTCGGTTTCTTCTTTCTGTTTTTCGCCGGGAGAGGGTTCGTCATCTCCAAGAGTATCTTCTTCAAGAAGCTGAATTTTGTTTTGTTCCAGCATGACCAGAACCTGGTCCATTTTTTCCGTACTGACTATACTGTCCGGTAATATGTCATTTACTTCGTCCCAGCTGATAACTTTCTTTTCTCTGCCGTATTCAAGCAGTTTCACTACAGCCGGATCAAGCGCAAGCTCAGTCATTCGTTCATATCCTTCAGTTTGGCAAGTTCTTCATCAATACTTTTTTTCTCGGCCATCATTTCCGAGACAGCCAGCATATCTTCTACAGAACCGGTTGAAATATTGTTCATGCCGGCCAATATCCTGTTTCTTTTCTTCTCGAGAGCATTCCGCCTGATATGTGTAATGGCATCCTCCAGAATTTTTCTGGCGTTTACCGCAAACTCACCGCCAACAATGGTCTCGGTGATCAGCGAACGCAATTGCTCGTCCCGGCAATTTGCCAAAATGCTTTCGTGGCTCATCGTCCCGTTCCGGTAGCACTCCTCAAGAACAATATACAAATCTTTCGCATCAGCGTCTTCTATATCATCGGAAGTAATCCGCGACCGCATCACCTGAAAAAAATCGGGATTGGCGGCTACTGCGAGAACAGCCCTGAGCTCGCTTGTCCGCTTTATAAAACGATTGCGAACCGGCTTCTCTTTTTCCGGGTTTACAAAGCCCTGGGGTTGTTTCCTGTTGTGAAAATCGGTCAGCAGTGCTTTTTCTGTGATCCCGAATGCTGCGGAAAGCCGCTGTACGGTCGACTCCCTTTGTATATCTGATTCAAGTGCCTCCAGATATGGAAACATGAACGCCACTGCTCTGGCCTTTCCCTCCGGATTAGCGGTATCAAAGCGGGTACCGGCTATCATAACAAGATAATCAAGATCCAGTATAGAATATTCCAGGAGTTTTTTCAATGCTTCAGATCCTTCATTTTGCAAAATATCGGCCGGGTCTTTCCCGTTGCGAATATCAAGCACCTTTACATTGAATTGCATGCGCCGGCAGAGCAGAATGCCCTTGTAGGTTGCAGTTTGACCGGCAAGATCCGAATCAAAGGAGAAATACACGGTTTCTGCAAAGGAACGGACCATTTTGGCCTGTTGCTCGGTAAAAGCCGTTCCAAGAGGCGCTACGGCATTGCAGACACCCGCCTGATGCCAGGCGAGAACATCCATGTATCCTTCACAAAAAATAACGCTTTTTGTTTTGCGGATTTCCGGCAAGGCACGGTCAAAAGCGAACAGTGTTTCACCCTTTCGGTACTGGGGGAGATCACCCGAGTTAAGATACTTTGGGCCCTCCCCTTCGAGAATCCTCCCGCCAAAAGCGACAATTTCACCTTTCCGGTTTGCTATGGGAAAAATGAGGCGGTTTGAAAAGAAGGAGACTTCAGGGTATTTTTTTGAAAAAAGGCCGGACAAGGCCAAAAACTCGGAGGAATACCCTTTACTGATCAAAAACCGGTGCAGCCAGTACCGGTCTGCCGGTGCCAAACCGAGTGTAAAGGATTCCACCATCTCATCGGAAACAGCGCGCTTGCCGAGGTAAGCACGTACCGGCTCCCCCTGGTCAGTATTCATGAGCAGATAATGGAAAGTTCCGGCAACACGGCTATACAGCTCAATCAGTTTGTCCCGGGTATCATCTTTCCGGGGAACATCATCCGGCGTTCCGCCTTCATAGCGCACTTCCACCGATGCTTTTTTTGCAAGTGTTTCCACCGCTTCCACGAAGGTGAGTTTTTCCATCTCCATGACGAATTTGATTACTCCGCCACCCTCTCCGCAGCCAAAGCAATGGTACATGTTCCGTTCGGGAACCACATGAAACGACGGTGTTTTTTCATTATGAAACGGACAGCACCCCCACCAGTCTGTTCCCCGTTGTTCAAGACGGGTATATTCTCCCACAAGCGACACAATATTCGTCCTGGCAGTTACCTCTTCAATGGTCTCATTCGATATTCGTGCCATCAGTTACCTGCAGAGCTTTTAAGATAGAATTGGCGGCCTGCATCAACATGTTCGTCAAGAGAACGGGTAAAAACATGGGTACCCTGTACCGGATCGGTCAGACGAAAATACAGATAGGGGGATCCGGGAGGATCAAGTGCGGCCTCAAGGGCGGTTAATCCCGGATTTGATATCGGCCCCGGCGGGAGGCCTGCCCAAAGATAGGTATTGTAGTCACTCGGTATTTCAAGATCTTCCGCCAAAAGCCGGGAAGGATGCGGTTTCCCCTGAATTTCCGTAATGATGTATTCAACCGTGGAACAGGATTGCAGTCCCATGCCAATCTTGAGCCGATTCGAAAACACGCTCGCTATGAGCGGTGCTTCACGGGCAACGCGATACTCCCGTTCAACGATACTGGCAAGAATTACCTTCTCGAACAGTTTTTCCCTGCTTTCCGGCAAGGTATCGAGGTCTGCTGTTTTCAGGAAAAAATTCGACACCATGGTTGCAACAACTTCTGCTGCATCAACACCATAGCGAAAGGTATAGGTGTCGGGGAACAGAAAACCTTCGACGCTTGTGGCAGGTATCCCGAAGCGTGAAATCACCTCCGGATTCCGGCATGCCTGCTCGAACGCAAGACGGGACACAACACCGGCCTCTTCAAGCAACCGTGCAGTCTTTGTTATGGTAAGTCCTTCAGGTACCGTTACCCGCAGCGTTTCTTCGGCTCCTTCATGCAGGAGCTCGAGAATCGCGGTTGTTCGTAACTGCGGAGAAATCCGGTATGTTCCGGCCTTGATCGAGAACTTGTTAAGACGGGTAAGCACAGAGGCAAAAAAGGATGAACGTATCAGGGACTGGTTCTCAAGGGCTGCCGTTATGGCGAGAACAGAGGAGCCCCGCGACACCGTGAAGAGTGTGTCTTTTCCGGCAGGGTCCACAGGACTGTCCAGAACGGTGTACACCGCTACTGCTGCTATGGCGGTAAACAGGCACACAAGAAAAATTATACTGACCGCATGAATACGTTTACCTGGTTTCATTAAAAAAATCTTCTGCCTCGGCAATTGTCATAGACTGATATACGGTTGTTTCAAGAAATATCCGAAAACCGTCCAACTCATTATCCAGAACACATTCACACTTCCGGAGTAACAGGGCAAGTGCTTTAATTTCGCTGTCTGAAAAGGTATAGCATACCCCCTGATCAGAACTCATAAGGTGAGCTCCATACCTTCACACGCAATCTCGATCTCGACATGCCCCGTATCGCTGTAGTTTGAATACCATGTCGCAGATTGGCGAACCGTAAACAGCTTTTTGTCCGAATACGTGGGTTCATGGTGAAAAAGAAGCAGCTTTTTGAAACCCCAATTCAGGGCGAAATCCACGGTCATGGAAAAAGAAGAATGTCCCCATCCTTCTTTTTGCAGGGCTTCATTCATGGTATATTGGGAGTCCATAACCACCGCATCGGCACCGGAAAAAAAACGGCTGTTTGTATCATTCTTGACAAAGTTCTCCCGGTTCAATTCGGTATCGGTAGCATAAATGAAAACCTTTCCGGCATCTTCCATGCGATATGCCACACAACCACCGGGATGGTCCATGCCATACCAGGTTATCGTTGTATCACCAATCCTGATGCCTTCCTGCTCATCGTCCAGATGCACAAATTCGAGCGATGAGCGAAACCCTCCCGGACCTTCGAAAGGGACCGGGAAATAGGGACTTTCCATCTGGCGGGTCAAAATGTTTCGAAGGTCCGCATTGGTACTGTAAAAAATAATGCGGTTTGCCGGATTGAAAGCCGGTGAAAAAAAAGGCAATCCCTGCACATGATCCCAGTGAAAATGAGAAAAGAAGATATGGAAGGTCTGGCCTTGTGGACACTGTTTCCGTTCTGCAATATTGACTGCCAGTTCCCGAAGCCCGCTACCGGCATCCAGAATAATGGTGTCACCGGAACTTGTTTCTACTTCGACACAGGACGTGTTTCCGCCAACTGTTCCAAAAAGCCATTTTGGAAGCGAGGCCAAAAAGCGTTCACGGGAATCGGCATCCCTGACATCTTTTTCACTAATGCGCTGAACAACCGCAGCAATACGATTCTGTATCTGAATCGGAGTAAGTGGCGCAGGAATGGATCCACGAACGCCCCAGAAATGCACATTCATTTCACGTCCTCCTTTCCATTGTTCCCGGTACATGTACGACGTATATACGGTTCGGCGGTTCGTTGGTTCAAAATATCCGTTATCTGGTCATACGTATACAGCTGACCGGTATTCATTCCCGGACAGGTTGCAGCAGAAGCATTCCACCAGTCTTCATCAAGCAAATTTGAAGCCCAGAATGGATATGAAGAACACTGGAGGGGCCGCTCTTCATAGGCAATGCAACCATCATTCCAGAGTATACAGTCATAATTCTTTTTTTCACGAAGACACAGATACTCATACCCGTCATTCCGGTACACCCAGCGGCAATACGCCTGAATGAAATCCTCACAGGTCATGTCGGCCCAGAGGGCAAGCCGTGCGAGATCCTTGCGGGAAAGATACACAAAACCGGGATCATGCCGGCAACAGGCAGAGCAGCCGGTACAGGAAAAGCGTAAACCATTTGTATAGAACGTGTCTTTCATACTGTTTTTCCTCGTACTACAGGAAAAAAAAAGCCTTCCTTTTGGATAAGGAAGGCTTTGGGGAGACAAGGATTCGAACCTTGGAAGGCGTAGCCAACAGATTTACAGTCTGCCCCCTTTGACCGCTCGGGAATCTCCCCAAAGAAAAGAACGCCATGCGCCAGCCAGCCAACTCAGGGATTCGAACCCTGGACCCCGAGATTACAAATCACGTGCTCTGGCCAGCTGAGCTAAGTTGGCATTGCGAACGAGGAGCAATGTAAAGTATTACTCATAAAAAGTCAACACGTTGCCAAACCTATATCCCGATAAAACGGAAAATAATGTTGATCAATGATTGTATCCCAGTTGCACTGCTGGCGTACATGGATTGCGGCGTTGACAAGCATGCGCCGGTATTCGGGAACCCCCGCCGCACCGGAATTTCCGGCTGCAATAATCGGGCGTGCAAGCGATACAAGACGGTCAGACAGAATCGTTGCACAATCTCCTGCCATTCCGGCATGATACAGGAAACCGGTCTCCCCCTCTGCAATCTTTTGCAGTCCGCCAACCGCATGGGCGACCGGTATGGTTCCAAATATCTGCCCGATATAGTCCTCAAGTCCGCAGGGCTCGAATTTGCTGGGCAATACGAGAAAATCCGATACTGCAACCGCCAGTCTGGCAAGAGACCGCTCATACCCCTGCAAAAACACGAATGATCCCGGGAAACGTTCCGCTGTTTGTATGAGCATGGTTTCAAGAACCGGATCGCCCTGTCCAAGCACGATGAATCGGGTCTGGGGAATTCGGGAGATAACATCGCGTGCAGCTTGTATGAAATCATCAAGCCCCTTTTGCCAGACAACCCTTCCCTGATACGTGAAGTAAACGGATCCGGGCGCACTATCCAGGGTGCCGTGACAGACAACCGGTGAGTCTCCGGGAGGAGAGCCCATGCGTTCGTAGAAAACAGATCGTGCACGATACTTGCCGGTAAATTCACCCGAGGGCGGATCAAAGGGAAACGGCAGCAACGAGCAGGCCGTATCTGATGGATCATACCGGTGATAGTCAATTCCGTTAACGATACCGGTTATTCTCGTTCCGCGGCGCTCAAATTCGGCAGAAAGCCCTTCCGTCATGGCTCCATAACGGTGGCTCGTCAATTCCTGTGCATACCAGGGGGAAACCGTTGTCAGAGATGCATATTCCGCAGCCAACAGGAACGGTTCAAGATTTCCGTTAAACATGCCGCTTTCAAGCACCTCTCGTTTCATGGAAGCCAGCTGTACAGCACGGTCAATACCGGGAACAAGCTGACGGTACCCGGGACCGGCGTTATGAATGGTCACGGCAAATGCCGTGGATGCAAACAGATGTGCATACCGGGAGTCGGTTCGTGCAATTGCCGGTAGCAATGCCGTATGGGCGTCCTGACAGTGCACAACATCAGGTACGACTCCGCGTATGCGGGCGAATTCCAGAACACTTCGCTGATGAACAAGGTTCATGCGGTCCATGTCATTGTGTCCCTGCCCGCGAACTGCACCGTGTACCATACGTGACTCACGGTCAGAATACACATAGACATCATCCTTTTGTGAAAAGATGTCTGATTCAATCAGTATTATCTGAACACCATGCAATTCCGTCGTGATAAATGATACCGGATAGTCAGTGGAAAGAACCGTTACTGTTGATGAACACACGGTTTTTCCCGTTTGTTTCACGCAACCGTACCGCGGGATGAACACCGTTGTTGCCACACCTTTGCGGGTAATGCCTTCAGCGAGTGAACAGGCCACATTTTTTACCCCGCCCGCTTCGGCGATGCCGGCATATTCGCGGGTTACCAGCCAGACAGAGTTTGGTTCAGGATTCATGACTGTTTGTACGTAACGTGCTTGCAGCGGATGCCTTTGCTTCAAACAAATCGGGGCGAAGCTTCTCTGCTCCATACAGATAGACGGAGCGGGGTTCCCGGTTTCCGTAATAGGTAACAAGGATTCTTATAACATTTTCCAGATACCCTTCAATGTAGGGTTCAGCCGCACAGAAAAGCGGAACGTCCTGTGCACAGCCGGCCCTTCGCAATGCCGTCGCCGGATTATATACCGTAAGCTCCCGATTCACGGAAAATTGTATCGATACCATGGCAGATTCATCAATACCGTTTTTTTCCACCAGCGTTTGGTAGAGTTCGGGTATCCGCTTTCCGATTGAATCTTCAGTGTTTTCACAGCATACAGCGCCGCGTACGGCATAGAGACGTTCAGAGTGTACCATCGGTGGTATAGTAGGATACGCGCCAAATCTTTGTCAACGCACCAGGGGAGATACCGTGCATTATAATCCGCGTGACAACAGAAGAATGGTGCGGGAAATGACAGCCAGGGCAGCGGTTGTCAGCACACATATAATACTGACAATGAGCAGCTGCAGGTACTTTTGCCGCCGGTGAGTTATTGCAAGAAAGAACTCTGGTACAATAAGCGGAATAGTCGCCAGAACGGTGGCAATCGCCGTGAAGGATAAAACGGTAATAATAAAAATTTGTGTTGAATCGAGAAAACGCTGTACATTGCCAAATACAAAAAAAACGGCAAGACCGACAGAAAAAACGGTGAGGGACAATACCGTACGGTACAGAAAGCGGACGGTCAGTGTTTTGCGAATTTTCCGGCTTTTCCTCGGCTTCAAATTGCAGTATACTCCTTAGCAAGTACTATACTGGTAACTTTCCGCTTGTAACAGGGGTTCAAACCATGAAAAAAGCGATCTTTGTCCTATTTTTGCTTCTTCTTTCTGCAGGAGCCGCCTTTTACTTCGGGTGGGTACAATTTTCTGTACCTGCCGGACAGTACGGAGTCATGATATCAAAAACAGGCGGAGTGAATGCCACACCGATTGAGCCGGGCGTATTCCGTTGGCAATGGGAGTTCCTGCTTCCAACCAATGCCCGTGTTCTCTCCTTTAACCTCCTGCCCATAACACACTCACAGAGTGTATCCGGAATGCTTCCCTCCGGGACGGTTTATGCCCGCATGATTGAGGGCTCCCCCGATTTTTCCTGGGAATTTACCTGCGAGACCGTTGCACGGGTTACCCCGGCGTCACTGCCCGCGCTCGTCGAATATCATGCGGTGCAGGATCAGCAGTCTCTGGAACTGTGGACAAACAAGGCTCTTTCCGACCGTGTGCAGAATACGGCAGATACTGTTATCCGGAGGATGCTGACCGATCTTTCCGAAAACGGGGCAATGCATGCCGATTCAGATGCGCTTTCGCGGGAAATTGCAGCAGCCTTTCGTGAAACCGGTACGGATCTGGAGATTGTATCTGTCTCGGTGAGAAGCACCCGTTTCCCCGACATTTCCCTGTACCATACGGCGGCACAAACATTTGAAGCGTACCAGGATCAACGAAGAACCCTGTGGACACAAACAGCAACCAGTGAAGCTGCCGATTCAGTATCCGATTACCTCTCGTTCGAACGCTTTTCACGCTGGGGTGAGCTGCTTACCAAATATCCCATACTCATAGAGTTTTTTACCAGTGCCGGTGCGGAAAACCATCCGTTGTCAACAAACCGCTAAACGACGGTAAAACCACCCTCCACCGGTGTAATAACCAGGAAACGCCCCGAGCGGGACACAATCCGGCAGGTGCCGTTTTGTGCACGGTTACTCAAACTGTACGCGCCGCTGTCCCAGTCCAGGGTTCCGACGTTCCAGAGAAGTCCTTCCGCATGACAGGCATGAGGCCCGCCGCCAACGGGAAATATCGAGATTGATTCGCTTTCAAGACCGGTCAGTTCTATTTCTGATGGCGTACCCGCAGCATCCAGAAGCCAGGCTACCGTGTCGCTTCCAATCCACACCCGTGGCGGATTCTCACGGGAAAAAAGCCGCTCAAGGGCAAAAAAGTGATCCATACGGCCCCCGCCCCCTCCGACCATGACAATCTCGTCTATTCCATTGTTCCTCATGAGGGCAAGGGCAAGTTCGGTATCAGTTTCGTCCTTGTCGCAGGGAGCACGAATAATGCGGTGTTCATCGAAAGAAAGCAGCATGTCCTGATCTTCAAGACTGTCCATATCGCCAACAACGAAGTCTGCATCCAGACCCGCCTCATGCACACCGGTTAACCCCGAATCTGCGGCATACACTGCATCCCATACCCCAAAATGGCGCGAGGCCAGCCTCATGTCCGGCCGGGTGCCTCCGGTAAAGAGTAATCCCCTCATAGCTCCTCACTTGTCCCTGTCTGATGTATTTCATTATACTGGCTTCGTGATGAATACGGTACCCGTCCATAAGGACCTGAAAGATTTTTCCCTTTTTTTTACCCGTGCCGGGTTTTCGGTATATCTTGTCGGCGGAGCGGTACGCGATGTTTTTCTCGGGAAGAAGGCAACAGACTGGGATGTCGCCACCAATGCACAACCCCGGGAAGTTGAACAACTGTTTCATCGCATTATTCCAACCGGTATCGAGCATGGTACCGTTACCATACCCTTTCGCGGCCATCTCATTGAATGTACAACCTTCCGCACCGAACAGGGGTATTCTGACGGCCGTCATCCTGACCGTGTATCGTATGCTGCAACCATAGAAGAAGATCTCTCACGGCGGGATTTTACTATGAATGCCATTGCAGTTTCCCTGCCCGACGGAGCCATCGTGGATCCGTTTGAAGGGCGGGCAGATATCAGGAAAAAACGCATACGAACGGTCGGTAATCCCGGTGAACGTTTTTCCGAAGATGGACTTCGTACGCTGCGGGCAGTCCGATTCTCGACGATGCCGGGATTCAGCATTGAACCGGAAACCTTCGATGCCATCAGACCAGCACTTCCGGTTACGGCGCGGGTTGCCATTGAACGGGTACGGGATGAACTGTATAAAATGATATTGGGAGAGGATCCGCTGACCGGCTTGAGGTATCTTGAATCAAGCGGATTGCTCGAATTGTTCATTCCGGAACTTTCACAATGCCGCGGCGTTGAGCAGAAAGGACGACATCGATACGATGTCCTTGATCATCTGTACCATTCATGCGCTGCGGCACCCTGCGATGATGCGGTAGTACGGTTAGCCGCCCTGTTTCATGATATAGGAAAATGTCGCACCCGGAATACCGACAAAAATGGTACCTATACGTTTTACCACCATGAATCTGAAGGAGCCGCCATGACGAAAACCATCATGGAACGCCTCAAATTTCCCAATAAAACAATAACCGATACCGTGCACCTCATACGACTCCACATGTTTCACTATGAACCGGTGTGGACAGATGCCGCAGTGCGCCGCTTCATGGTTTCTGCAGGAATTGAGCATCTGGACCGTCTTTTTCAGCTGCGGCGGGCAGACTCTCTTGCCATAACCGGAACCCGGGAATCTCATCGGGATCTGGCGGAATTACGAAGCAGAATCGATGCAATTCTTGCAGAAAAACACGTTTTGTCTTTGCGGGATCTCGCCATTAACGGAAATGATCTCAAGGAAGCAGGAATACGAAACGGACCGGCAATCGGAACAATTCTTCAGGAACTCCTTGAAACGGTTCTTGATGATCCCGGACTCAATTCACGGGACACCCTGCTCGATATAGCTCTCGCTTTTTGTCGGGAACGCAATATTTGCACTAACGGTTAGTGTTCCGTACCTGAATCCTGCAGCAGGAGCAAATCACGACACGCCATACCGGCCGCATTCTGTTCCGCTTCTTTCTTGTTTTTTCCTTTCCCGGGACCGTATGCCGTTCCGCACACATCAACGGACACCCAGAAAGTACGGTCGTGGTCGGGTCCGGTTCTCCGTGTCAGGGTATAATGTGGCACGGTACGATGAGTTTTCTGGACATGTTCCTGAAGCAGCGTTTTGAAATCGCGTGTATGGCGGTTTTCCAGAACCAGCTCAATCTGGGGATTCATTATTGACAGTACAAAGGCTTCGGCTATCCGGTACCCTGAATCAAGATATAGCGCACCGATAATGGCTTCGAGCGCATCGGCAAGAATTGCTTTTTTGAACTTCCCACCCGACATTTTTTCACCCTTTCCGAGGACAAGATAGTCACTCACACCAAGTTCAAGGGCTATGTGCGAGAGCGTTCCTTCCGATACGACAACCGACTTTGTTTTTGCAAGTTCTCCTTCAGGACGGTCTGTCATATGCTCGTACAAACGGGCAGCAACAACCATACCGAGAACAGCATCACCAAGGAATTCGAGACGCTCATTGTTTATTTTTTCTTTTGAATTTTCATTGGAAAAAGAACGGTGATGAAAGGCCAGATCAAGCAGGCCAAGATCCCTGAAACGGAATCCGGCCTGCCTCTGGAAGGCAAGAAGTTCCTGCTTCCGTTCGCCCGTCACCGATTGACGAAATGCAAACATAGCTCGCTCCCTGCCGGAGAAATGTTATTTGGACTGCGACTTGATGAAGTCGTACGCATCGCGTACGGTTTCAAATTCGTTCGCCTTCTCGTCCGGAATGCTGATTCCCATTTCTTCTTCAATGGCGTAGACCAGCTCATAGGTATCAAGGCTGTCAGCGCCAAGATCCTGGCGGAACGAAGCATCAAGTGTGATCTTTGATTCTTCAATCTCGAGTTTCTCTGCGATCAACTTCTGCATCTTCTCAAACAATTCGTCCATTACTATGCTCCTCTCGGTTTAGCCGTTATTTTCAGGTGTTAAAACCTGGCGTCCGCGATAAAACCCGCACTTGGGGCATACACGGTGAGTCATAATCAGATTTCCACAATTACCGCATTCAACAAGGGTAGGCGCACTCAGACGCATGTTCAGTCCCTGTCTTCTGCGGGTTCTGGCTTTTGACGTTTTCGCTCTGGGTACTGCCATATTACTAACCTCGCAATAAAATAAAATCCATATCGTGATTGTTTAATCAAATATTACAACGATACTATCGATTTCCCTGTTACATGTCAATAGCTGTCTTACAATTATCAGTTTTTTGTCGAAATAAACTAGCGCGACAGTTTTTCCCTGAGAAGATCCGCTACCGCTGTGGGAACCATGGATGATACATCTCCGCCAAATACCGCAAGTTCCTTTATGGCACTGGACCTGAGTACGAAATATTGCGGATCCGGAGAAAGGAAGACTGTTTCAATTTCAGGATTCAATCCGCGATTCATCATGGCAAGATCAAACTCATATGAAAAATCCGTAATATTGCGAACCCCGCGAATGAGTACATGTGCCTTTATTTTTCGCGCATAATCGACAATCAGGGTATCCCAGGCATGGACAGTAACATTGTCCCATTTACTGACCATGTCCTGAATGAGCGCAACCCGTTCCGCTTCGGAAAAGGTATACCGCTTTTCCCGGTTTACCGCCACGACAACATGGACTTCGCTGAAAATGAGACGCGCCCGTTCAATGATATTCAAATGCCCGTACGTGGGCGGATCAAAAGATCCGGGAAACACTGCTTTTACCATTTGAATACTCTACCGCCACTGTCCCGCTCCGTCAACACCGGAATCCTCTCTATATTAATTGGTAAAAAGATATTTGACGTTATGAGCGTGTCGGGGTACTATGTGTACATGAACAAGTATTTGTTTCCGGTCATGGTTTTACTACTGGTGTTTTTCATCTCCTGTGTCTCTTCCCCCGATCCGCAGCCCCGTGATTCGTCCCAGAACGGATCTGCCGGTACAGAACCGGTTATTCCTGCACGGCCGCCTGACGGAAAGGCGATAGAGAAAATGAAAGATGATGATGTTGTTGTCCGCTTTGACACAGTCGCCATTACCAAAAAGGCCTATATCAATACAAAATCCGAAATTGAGCTTGTCGTTGATGAACTCAACAAGATAACGCTTGATCGTGACTATTCCCGGTGGCTTACCTATACGTCTGATGAATACCGCAGTGTTTTTTCAAACCGGGAAGTCCTTGACCAGGTTTCTGCAAGTTTGCCCACCAAGGGCATACGCCTTCGCTCGCTCCAGGATTATTTCAACTATGTGTTTGTCCCGTCACGACAGAATATGCGCGTTGACGACATTCAATTCGTTACCCCTACCCGTGTGTACGTCATTATGGAAATTGCGCCGTCACAACCGGCAGCAATTTACATTCTTGAAAAAACACCCGAAGGATGGAAATTGGTACCAAAAAACAGTTGAACCTATGGTATACTTGACTTTAGCGGAAAAATGCCGAATTATTAGGTACATATTTTGATTATTTTGAATAACATGACCAGGGAGGTCGTTTCTATGCGCGTGAAACCGTTCATTATCACCGTACTGCTGTGTGTCTTCGCTTATACCGGTCTTGTTGCCCAGCAGGCAGACGAGGCAAAAAAGAAAGATGATTCACAACAGACAGATTCAATCATGACCGTTGAGGAAGCTTACCTCAGTTCTGTAGAGGGAGTCATTATAAAAGAGCTTTCCCAGGCAGACGGGCGGGACGCAAAACTCGTTTCCCTTCAGTACATCGAGAACGCCATTGATTCAGGACGGGTGACCGAAGACATGCAGATAGCCCTTGATTCTCTTGCCAAAGAGGGTATCGGATCGGTTATTCGTGAAGAAGGGCGTACCATGAACAATTTCCCCGACATTCGTCTCAGAGCCTGTCAGCTCCTGGGCCGCATGGGAACGGTTGAAGCAAAAGACACCCTTGTTGCCGTCATGTTTGCGGACAATGAACCGAGCGTTATATCTGCAGCAGTAAAATCCCTCGGTGAACTCGGATATAATGATGAAGACGAAGTTGTTGAAATGATAAACTGGGTAACCCGGAAGTTTGACATCATTCTCCCTACCAGTTCACTTGCACTTGAAATTCTCAATGCGTATGAAAAACTTGCCCCCAATGTTGAAGACAAGTCCGGAATGATTGAATCAATCATCCGCATTGCCGGAAACTATAATTATGTAACACCGGTACGAAATCGTGCGTACGAAGTTCTCAAGTCGGTAAGCGGCAACGGATCCGGAAAATAGAACGTGTGTAACCGAAAAAAAAACCCGGCCTAGCGACCGGGTTTTTTTATGGAAGATGCGGGATTCGAACCCACCGCCTTTGCCTCCGGAGGGCAACGCTCTATCCAAATGAGCTAATCTTCCGTTACGGCAGTATTACAACCTAATTTTGCATTCTTGTCAACAAACGGAGAAACTATTGGAACCGATCATTCTTGCATCAACGTCACCGAGACGCCAGGATATCCTGCGGTCTCTGGGAATCCCTTTTACCGTCATGGCTCCTGCCTGGACAGAACCCGCGGTCTCGGAGGGGGACCCGGCAGAAATTACCGAACTTCATTCCATGAAAAAAGTCGAATCAATTATTCGAATGGAACTGGATTTGAATGTACCCTGGGTTCTTGGAGCGGATACCATCATTTCTCAAAATGGCAGATTATTCGGAAAACCTTCCTCCCGTGAAGAAGCAGAAGACATGATACGATCGTTCTCCGGCACAACCCACTCGGTCGTTACCTCTGTCAGCCTTTTTGATTCCACAACCAATTTCATCACCTCCCGAACCTGTGAAAGTACGGTATCCTTCATTCCGCTTTCGGATGAGGAAATCACCGGTTATCTGGACACAGCCGAATGGCAGGGCGTTGCAGGATCGTACCGGATTCAGGGAAAGGCGGCATTTTTCATAGACCGCATGGAGGGTTCCTGGAGCAGCATTGTAGGCTTGCCAATACATTCGTTATATGGCATACTTCGCGAGCACGGATACCGCTTTACGCAGTAACCGGCATAATTTTCCGGTGCCCAATCAGGCACCGAGACACAGAGAAGGAGCAGGACTACCATATTCAGGTATTCCCTGCAAAGGAGAACACTCATGGCAGTAGTTACCATGAAAAGTCTGCTTGAATCCGGTGTACATTTCGGTCACCAGGTCAAGCGTTGGGATCCCCGTATGAAGAAATTTATCTTCGCGGAACGAAACGGGATCCATATCATCGATCTTCAGAAAACCATTCTTTCGATCAAGGAAGCCTATGAAGCAGTTCGCAAGACAGCAGCTGCCGGCAAGGGCGTTCTTTTCGTCGGAACAAAGAAACAGGCACAGCAGACAATCGCCAAGGAAGCGGAACGATGCGGCATGTTTTTTATCAACAACCGCTGGCTCGGCGGTATGCTTACCAATTTCACCACTATCAAGAAAAGCCTTCTTCGCCTCAAGAAAATTGAGAAAATGGAAATTGACGGCACCTTTGAAAGCCTGACAAAAAAGGAAATCGCCGGACTTCAGAAAGAAAAGGCAAAACTCGAGAAGAACCTTGGCGGTATCAAGGAAATGAAGGAACTCCCCGGGATCATCTTCATCATTGACACCCGCAAGGAAGGAATCGCCGTTGCAGAAGCTCACCGCATGGGAATCCCCATTGTTGCGGTTGTAGATACGAACTGTAACCCTGAAGGTATTGACTACCCCATTCCCGGCAATGATGACGCAATTCGCGCAATATCACTGTTTACCCAGATCATTGCAAATGCCGTTGTTGAAGCTGACAATGAAAACGGACTGAAAATAATCGAGAATCTTCAGGACGATGAAGAAGATTACACCGGTGAAGGTTCTGTTGAGCCCAATGAGGAAGTGATTGAGGATTACAGCAATTATACTCCCCAGGAGAAGGCTTCGGACGACGCGACAGAAGAAACGGAAACCAGTGAAGAACTCGTAGACGAAGAAAAACTGTACGAAGACAAATAAGGAGATATTCATGGATATAAAGGCATCTGATGTAAAATCCCTGCGTGAAAAAACCGGCGCAGGAATGATGGAATGCAAGAATGCCCTTGTTTCAACCAATGGAGACTTTGCTGCAGCGGAGAAAATTCTCAAGGAGAAAGGACTTGCTGCCGTTGAAAAACGCGTTGGACGTGCGACAAGTGAAGGTCTCATATTGGTGAAAGCAGACAAGAATCGTGCCGTCATGGCAGAGCTCACCTGTGAAACCGACTTTGTTTCCAAAAATGACGATTTCATCAACCTTGGTGAACGTGTTATCAATACGGCATTTGAAAAGAACTATTCTGAAGTTACAAAAGAACTTTCGGACATGGTTCTTGATCTGGCCACCAAGGTACGTGAAAACATGTCCCTGAGCCGGGTTGCAGCCGTAACAGCCGGTAATGATGAATATATTGCATATTACATTCACTCCGATAAAAAAACCGGCTCTCTTGTGGTGCTCAAATCGGACAAACCTGAAATCTTCTCCAATGAAGCAGTTCAGCAGTTTGCGTATGACTGTTGTCTCCACATTGCCGCGTTTACACCGATGTACAAGGATTCTGCTTCTGTAGAAAAAGCATACATCGATGAGCAGACCGAAATTTTCACCAAACAGGTTGCAGAACTTGACAAGCCGGACAATGTAAAGGCCGGAATCGTACAGGGGAAAATCAAGAAACACCTTGCCGACATCTGTTTCCTTGAGCAGCCCTTCGTCAAGGATGACAAGTTCTCTGTTGCAAAGAAAATGGAAGAAGTTGGCAAGTCTGCCGGCGGATCTCTTTCCCTTTCAAGCATGATTTTGTTCCAGCTCGGCGCAGAATAATCTGGTATAATGAAATAACGGCATACCGGGAACCGGTTAACACACCGGTTCCCGCTTTTCCGTGAAGGAGTTACCAATGTCTGATATGATCGAATCTCATGTCGAGCGTATGAAAAAATCCGTCCAGGCGCTCAAGGATGAGTTCAATACCATTCGTACCGGCCGTGCCTCGGCTTCACTCTTTGACAAAATCCGTGTTGATTATTATGGTGAAAAATCACCGTTAAGCCAGGTTGCAACGGTTTCAATCCCTGAAGCCCGTCTTGTCGTGATCCAGCCCTGGGACAAGAATCTCATTGGTGAAATTGAAAAAGCAATTCAAAAATCCGAACTTTCACTGAATCCCTCGAACGATGGTAAAGTAATCCGTATTGCCATTCCACCGCTCACCGAAGAACGGCGCAAGGAACTTGCCAAACATGCCAAGGGTGTTGCAGAACAGAGTCGTGTCGCCGTGAGGAATATTCGCCGTGATGGAAATGACGAATTCAAAAAAGCCCAAAAAGAAGGAACGATGACCGAAGATGAGCTCAAGGCTGCAGAGGATGAAATTCAGAAAGCAACCGACAAGTACATCCAGGAAATCAACAAAATTCTGGAAGATAAAGAAAACGAAATCATGGAAGGCTGATGACACAGTTGCCTGATCATATCGGAATAATCATGGATGGTAACGGGCGCTGGGCAAAGCAGCGGGGATTACCGCGCACCCAGGGTCACCGAGAAGGGCTCGAAGCCGCAAAGAACGTTGTACGACGCGCTTCCGAACTGGGGATCCGATTTGTAACACTCTTTACATTTTCAACCGAAAACTGGAAACGAACAGCCGATGAAGTCGGTTTTCTCATGTCGCTTATAAAAAAACACTTGAGAAATGAACTCGCGTTTTACGCAGAAAACGGCATTCGCGTACGACACGTCGGCGACCTCAGTGCCCTTCCGGCAGACATTGCCAGTGAAATAACCGATATTGCATCCCGAACCGAACGCTATTCAAAGACTAGCGTTGTTCTTGCCATCAATTATGGTGGCAGGGATGAAATACTACGGGCAATAAAGAAAATTCCTTCCGACGAAATTCCGGCTCTTACCGAAGACGGTTTCTCTGCTTATCTGGATATTCCCGAACTTCCGCCCATGGATCTTTTGATCCGGACCGGCGGAGAACAGCGGATAAGCAATTTTCTCTTGTGGCAATCGGCCTATGCCGAATTGTATTTCAGTGACCTGTTATGGCCTGACTGGAACGGCGACTGTCTTGATTCAGCAGTTGACTCGTTTCACCGGCGCGATAGACGATTTGGTGGTGTACAATGAAAAAGCTTATTGAACGACTTCTCCTTTTCTTTGCCGGCCTTCCACTGCTCATCGCATCGGTTGTTTTCTTTCCCTACCACAACTATCTGCTACTGCACATCATAATTCTCTTCTCGACATTTTTTGCAATCATTGAGATGCGCGATCTTCTCTCAAAGAAGCTTCCGGTAGCACCCTTGTGGTTTGCGCTCATCGCCGGGCTCCTTCTTCCCGTTGCAGCTTTTTCACACGCGGTATTCGGCCTTCCCTACCGGTTTATACCCTTCTCCCTCATTATTGCCTGTCTCACCATTCTTTCGTATGAATTCTTTGCCTGCTTTTCCCGTGATTTTGACAAAGCAGTGGGACGTCTGGCGTCTTCTTTCTCCGTCCTGTTGTATCCCGGATACCTCATCATGTACCTCGGTATGATGACGGTATGGAACAATGCCGGAGTGTATTTGAGTCTTTTTTTCATGATGGTGTTCGGTTGTGATTCGCTTGCCTGGTTCTTTGGCATGCTTTTCGGAAAAAACAACAGGGGACTCATCCCTGCCAGTCCAAATAAAAGTATCGCGGGCTTTTTTGGCGGCTATTTCGGTGCAATTGCCGCAGCACTTGTTGCATACTCCATGTTCAATACCATATTTGCCGGACGTATTCACTCAATGATTCTTATTGCGGTTATCACTGCAACGGCTGCCATCATTGGCGATATTTTCGAGTCGGTTCTCAAACGATCCAGCGGAATCAAGGATTCCGGATCAGGAGTACCGGGTCGTGGTGGAGTTCTCGACAGCATAGATTCAGTTCTCCTTGCAGCTCCGGTCTTTTACATACTTGCCGATTTCCTCTTCGGTGTTTGAGCAATGAATAAACCCAAACGCATCATTGTCCTTGGTGCAACCGGTTCAATCGGCACATCATGCTGCGACATCCTTGCGAACAATCCTGACCGCTATGTTCCCGTCCTCTTGAGTGCACATTCCAATGCAGCTGCGCTGGATACCCTTGCTTCTTCGTTCGGAGGGGTTCCTTCGGTGCTGGTATCACGTGATGGCGAGGATACGCTCCATCGCATGATTGCGGAAACTGATGCTGATATTGTGGTAAACGGCATTGCCGGAAGCCCTGGCCTCCGCTTTTCACAAACGGCTCTGGAAACAGGAAAAAACCTGGCACTGGCAAACAAGGAAACAATTGTCATGGCCGGGCACATTATTCGCGACATGGCCCGTGCCAATGGCGTACAGATTCTTCCGGTTGACTCTGAGCATTCTGCCATTTTTTCGCTTATTGAAGCGCACGGCCGAAATACCATACACAAGATAATCCTCACCGCATCGGGAGGCCCTTTTCGCACCTGGGACAAGGATGCTATTCACGGAGCAACGGTAGAACAGGCGCTTCGCCATCCTACGTGGTCTATGGGAGCAAAAATAACCATTGATTCTGCGTCGATGGCAAACAAGGGACTCGAAATAATTGAAGCGGTGCGGCTTTTTGATCTTGCACCGGAACAGGTTTCAGTAGTTATTCATCCCCAAAGCTTGATACATTCCCTGGTACAAACCCTCGACGGCATGTTGTATGCTCAAATTTCACCCCCGGACATGCGTCACCCCATTATTGCGGCTCTTGACTGGCCCGAGACCCGCCCCAATCACCTGCAGCCCCTTGATCTTTCCAATCCGGTAACAATCGAACTATACCCGCCCCGTACTGATGCGTTTCCCATGCTCACACTGGCCGAGGATGCAGTGGTTGCCGGAGGTTCATATACCATTGCCTATAATGCAGCGAATGAATGTGCGGTCGCTGCTTTTCTTGCACGGCACATACCGTTCGGTGCCATTGCCGATAGTACCCGTGAAGTACTCGAAGCAGACTGGTCTGGTAACGCAACGACCATTGATGATGTTATTGATACAGACACCCGTGTCCGTGAGACTGCCGCAGCAATACTTAAAGGATGGCATGCATGATTACCGTAGTTATCGGATTACTCGCCCTGTCGCTGGTAATCTTTGTTCATGAGGCAGGACATTTCATTGCCGCCAGAGCGGTCGGTGTAACCGTCGTTTCGTTTTCAATCGGATGGGGTCCGGTTCTGTTCAAGAAGAAAATTGGTGAAACGGAATACCGTATTTCTGCACTTCCCATTGGCGGCTATTGCAGCATGAAGGGTGAACATGCCTACCGGGAAGCGATAGAACAAAACCTGGACCGGGTTAGTAGCGGTGCCGATACGTTCTTTGGAACGCACCCGTTCAAGCGATTGCTCATTGCCCTGGCTGGTCCCCTTTTCAACCTTTTGTTTGCCGTTTCGGTTTTTACTCTTGTCAGCGCAACAGGCTACGAATACCAGACATGGGAAAACAGAATTGTTTTGGCATCCGAATTTTCCGACGCAGGAATGCTTCCTGCCGACCGGGCAGGACTACGGACCGGTGACCGCATCACGGCACTTGATGAGGTTCCCGTCAATTCTTTTTCGGACATTCAGCAATATGTTGCCGACAAGGGAGGAACGCCCGTCCGCGTAGAACTTGTCCGCGGTGAAGAAACCGTTACGACAACGGTTACTCCCGAGCTTGACCGGAGTACCGGAGCAGGAAGAGTCGGCATATTCCCCTGGGCACCGCTGGTAATAGAATCGGTTTCTGAAGGTTCTGCTGCGGAATTCAGCGGTCTGAAACCGGATGACATCCTTTTTGCTGTTGACGGGAAACCGGTACAGCATCTTCTTGAACTGGAGGATGTTCTGAAAAACCGACCGGAACAGGTTGTGGTGAGCATCATGCGCCAGGATATCCAATTGAGAGTTCCGCTGGTTCTGCTATACCGCGATGACGGTCAGTTTGAAACGGGAATTACCTGGAAGCGGGAAACGGTCACCGTCCCGGGAACCGGCCTCTTTGCGAGTGTACACCATGGAGTACAGGAAACAATACGTATTCTCCTGCTGACCATTAAAAGCATCGGTCTCCTTTTTGGAGGAGTCGATGTTTCACAGGCCGTTTCCGGCCCGGTCCGGATTACGCTCATGGTTGGAGAAGTTGCGCAACAGGGTATTCTTGCTGCCGCAGAACTTCTGGGCGTAATCTGTATTTCCCTGTTCCTCATGAATCTGCTCCCCATACCCGTTCTGGACGGCGGAACCGTATTGTTTTCGGTTATTGAACTCATACTGCGCAAACCGTTGCGCCCCAGACTCATGTACCGCATCCAGTTCATAGGAATCGGGTTTATACTGTTTGTATTCGTATTCGCCCTCTTTGGCGATATCAGTTATCTTATCAAGTAACGGAGGAACTCCCATGAGAAAAATTACATGCCCCTGTGAACAGGTTTTCAAGGCAGACATACCAGAAACAGTACAACTGGATGAAGATCCGGGAGCCCTTGACCGGATAATCGACGGAACAATACTTTCCTGTATTTGCCCCACCTGCCATGCAGAGCTTAACCTGGATCTGCCGCTGACTGTTTCCTGGCCATCAAAAAAAACAACCATTCATATGGTTCCGGAAATTGACCGTTTGGGGCTCGTTTCGGGAAAACTGTCAATGAAAAAGAACACTGACTATGTTGTGGGGTATGCAGAGCTTGTTGACCGGGTATCTGCCATTCGTGACGGTCTTGAACCGGTAGTGGTTGAATCGATCAAGCTTCGTCTTCTTGAACAGGCACGAAAGGAAGCTCGAAAAAAAACACCGGTCATACTGTATGAAAAAAATACGGCTGATAACGAACTTGAATTCCATGTTCACGGCATCAGGGAAGATGAAGTCGCCGTAATGCGCATTCCCCGCCGTCTGTATGACTCTGTTCTTGACCAGTACCGTTCAAATCCTGAAAAGGAAGAGTACACTGCCCTTCGAAACGGCGGATATCTGTCAGTTTGCAATGTCCTTCTGGAGGAAAGTCCGGATGCGTAATGTGTATGCAACCTGTTCCGTCATTCTGTTGCTGGTTATGGCACCGCTTTTTTCACAGAATCCGTACCGTATCGAAACGATAACCGGATATACGGATCTTGCAGATACCGTTCCGGCAGTCATTTCACGCAAACATACGGGGCCGGTGGCTTCACTTGCCGCCATACCCGGCACCGATTCATTCTTTGCTGCGGGCAAAGACGGCTTTGTATCCCGTTTTTCGCCGGAAGGATTTGAAGAAATCTGGCAATTGTCCGAACTTCCCGTTATACACATTGCGGTTAACCCCTCCGGGACCCATATCGCCACGTATGAATCTGACGGTTTCAGCATTCACCGTGTTTCCGTATGGAACTGGGAGACGAAGAAACGGCTTTACGCCAAACGGTTTCGTGACTCGGTTACCGCGCTGTCCTGGTCCGCACGCGGATCCTATCTCATTGCGGGGCATAGTTCCATTGAAGGAATATCAATACTGGACGGATTAACCGGATCGCTCAAACCTGTATTTGACCAGAGTCCCGGCATGGTAACCCTTGCGATAACCGGAACGTCGGAAAACAGCATTGTAACCTTTGGTCCATCGGGAGTAATTCGGTATACTGATCTTCGTACCGGAAACGAGCGGGCTTCCTATCCGGCTGAACGGGACCTGTCCTCACCGTCATTGATAGCCAATAATTTGATTCTCACCGGATTCTACGGAACAACCGTCTACAGCATTGATGCCACGTCCGGTGATACCATTGAACGCTATCCGGCTACGAACCCGGTCATGGCCTCACATCGGGAAGACCGTATTCCCCGCTGGTTTGAACAGTCCGGACAGGACGTTTTTCTGAAAGATGGCGGGGGCGAACCGGTTCGCATTAACGGGATTTCTTCACCGGTATGTGCGGCAACCAGCCTTGAAACACGAATTATTGCAGGAACTGAAACAGGTGCATTGTATGCAATACCGCGACAGAGTTCCTATACCGAACCATTAACGGCAACACCTCTGGCTGCAGAAGATATACACCGCATCGATTCTGTTTCAACAGACGGAACCAATTTGTATATCCTTTCCGGGGGATCCGTCCTGATGGCTACCGGAGCCGATGAAACACCGCAATTCCTGTTTAACGGCATGTCTGCCTCAAACCGTCTGGCATATACCGATAACGGCCTCCTTTTCTGGTCTTCGGAAAAGCGGGCATCAGTAATACTCACCAGCTTTGACGGTGAAACAAGAACCGTGCTTTATGAAGCACGCGACGGAATCACGTCGCTTTCGGTCCATGAAAACATGGTTTCCTGCGTTGAAGGAAACAGTATCGCGGTTGTCTTTGATCTCGACGGACTGCTTTCACCCTTTACCTATTCGGGGGCCGGAATACAGGATGCGGTACTGATCAATTCAGAACGACTCATGATATCGAAATCGTCAACAAGTCTTTCTCCCCATGTACTCCTTTCAATCAACACCCGTACCGGGGAAACTGTTCCCGTACCTGTTGAAGGGCATCTTGTGTATGGACTGTCACGATCCGACAAAGACAAGAATACCCTGTTTGCCTTCAGGATACAGGACGGGAAATCAACAAAAACGGAAATCATATCCCTATCGGTACCGGTTTCGGACATACCGTCCACAAAAGAGCGTGTGCTCGCCCAATACGGCGATGAGGACACAACTGCCACCCTGTGTGTGAATTCCGGGAATATCGTGACGACACTGGGTAAAGCATCCATGATTGAACTATCAGTACGTAACAGCCGGCAGGTTCCGCTTGAACGAAACTATGCCCTCCCGAAGAAACCGGTATACATGAACGAGTTTATTGTAAGCCTGAATCAGGATGGATCGTTGAGCTGGTACAACCGCAGCAGAAGAACGCATCTCGTTACGGGATTTCTTACCCATACCGGACACTGGGTTGCCAACTGACGTTGGTGCGCCTAATGTGCGCTTCGTGATGCAAATTGCGTATAGCGCGGAAGGAAGACAATATCGATATCGCCAATAGGCCCGTTACGCTGCTTTGCGACAATCAGCTCGGTATCTATGCCCTGTTCTCCCGCATCCTTGCTGCTCAACCGTTCCCGGTGCAGGAACATGACCACATCAGCGTCCTGCTCAATTGAACCGGATTCACGAAGATCGGCAAGTGTCGGCTTTTTCCCTTCTGCATCACGACGAACCTGCGACAGGGCAACTACCGGAATATTGAGCTCACGTGCGAGGCTCTTGAGTGAACGCGAAATTTCCGCAATCTGTTCGTGACGGGGAACCATGCTGTTTTCGCTTGAAATGAGCGTTATATAGTCTATGAAGATAATCTGAATGTCATACTGTGTCTTGAGCTGGCGAGCCATTGCCCTCAGGTCAAGGAGCTTCATGCTGGGCATGTCAACAATGTACAGTGGGGCCTCGTAAATGTGGCCTGCTGCATCCTGAATGCTCTGGAAATCGCTCATCTTGAGCAGTCCCGTTCTGAGCTTCTCTGAAGGAATTTTCGCTTCTGAAGATATCATACGGGTCATCAGCTGCATGTCGGACATTTCAAGAGAAAAGAATGCGGCAGGAATTTTTTCCTTGACGGCGATATGGGTAGCCATGGTCAGTGCAAGCGCCGTTTTACCAACAGAAGGACGGGCTCCAATAATGATGAATTCGGATTTCTGGAATCCGCTGGTCATCTGGTCCAGTTCTATGAGGCCTGAAGGAATTCCGGTAAATGAATCCCTGGTGTGATACAGTTTTTCTATGGCTTCTATGGCACGCGGGATTATCTCTTTCGGTGTTTTGAATGTTGCCGTCTGGTTGGAGTCGGTAAGTTCAAATATCTGTTTTTGGGCTTCTTCAAGAAGTGCACGGCTTGTTATGGATTCATTGTGCGCTTCCGCGATGATTTTATGCGATACACCGAGAAGAGCGCGGCGGACTGATGACTCCAGAACAACCTTGGCGTAATAATCAACATTCGCGCTGGTTGGAACCGTATCGGTCAGGGAGGCTATATAGGCCGGACCACCAGCGGCAGTAAGCAGATCTGCCTGCTTCAATTCTTCGGTCAGTGTAATGAGATCGCAACGCTGCCCTTTCCCGAAAAGGGAGATGATCGCCTGATAAATTTTTTGATTTTGTATTGAATAAAAGTTGTCCGGCCGAAGGTACCGTATAACGGTACCAACGGCCTCCGCATCAAGAAGGAGCGCACCGAGCGTAGCCTGTTCAGCCTCAAGATTATGAGGCGGTACTTTATCCTTTAATGATGCGGACATCAGTACTTACGCTTCCGTTTCTTCAGAATCACCTGCGCCATTGTCATCATCTGAAACTTCTTCAGTTTCAGCAGAGGTTTCATCATCGGTGTCACCGGTTGATTCTTCTGCTACCGGTTCTTCTACCGCTGCTTCTGGTGCCGGAGCGGCTTTCTTTGCCGGTTCAGCCTTTTTGGATTCTTCTTTTGAATCTTTACCGGACTGAGCTTCAATAACCACCGGTACTTCCGCAGTGGCGGATTCATACAGATGAATGATAACCGTATACTTTCCGACGCTCTTGAGTGTAAGACCGGGTACTTCGATTCGTTTTCGTTCAACTTCAAAACCGAGTTTTGCGAGTTCATCAGCTATGGTCTGGTTGGTAACCGCACCATACAGTTTGCCGTTTGCACCGGCAGACATGCTGATGGTAAGTACCGTACCTTCAAGCCGTTCCTTGAGACCGGCAGCGGCTTTGCGCTTTTCATCCTTACGGGCTTCAATGTCCGCGCGGCGACCCTCAAAATGGGCAAGTGTTACATCATTGCAGGGAACGGCAAGACTGCGGGGAAAAAGATAATTCCTCGCATACCCGTTCGCAACATCTTTTACATCGCCTTCTTCACCAAGATGCTTTACATCTACGTTTAAAATAACCTTCATGATTCGAGCTCCTTACTGATTGATCGGCTGCCGCGTCCAGGAGTTGGATCGACAGCCGTATATGAGAAAAAACTGTCAGCTTACCACGTAGGGAAGCATTGCGAGTGAGCGGGCACGCTTGATTTCAAGCGCAAGACGGCGCTGATGCTTTGCACAGGTACCGGTAATGCGGCGGGGAAGAATCTTTCCGCGCTCGGTGGTATACCGGCGAAGTGTATCGGCGTCCTTGTAATCGATCTTCATTTTCTGGGTGCAAAAGCGGCAAACTTTTTTTCTGAAGAAAGGCTTTCCACGGCGACCGCCGCGATCTTCACCTTCACGCCCAGAGTTGTGGTCTTCCTTGCCAAAATCTTTTATTCTGTCATCTGTCATTTCCTGTCTCCTTAGAATGGAATGTCATCGGGGAAATCGGCAGGACCGGAAGAATCTCCGCCCATGGTAGACTGGGGCGATGATTCCTGGCGGCGCTGATAGGGATTTCCCTGTCCGGACGGTGCTGCGGAATAATCCGAACCACCCTGCCCTCCGCCAAGAAGCTGAACATTTGAAGCATTGATTTCCACCTTGCTTCTGCTCTGTCCATCCTGCTCCCAGCGGTTCTGATGCAGTTCGCCTTCGACAGCGACCTGCTTGCCTTTTACGAGATACTGATTGATTGCTTCACCGGCACGGCCGAACAGCACAATGTCGAAAAAGCTCGCTTCTTCAATCCATTGATCCCCGTTTTTCCGGCGGCGATTGACCGCGATGGCAAATTTGCAGACGGCCATTCCGCCCGAAGTATATTTCAACTCAGCGTCCCGGGTGAGCCGTCCAATCAATAATACATGATTAATATCTGCCACAGCATGCTCCTTTTCGGTTATTTTTCGTCTACACGAACGAAGAGGAAAGTCAACAAGTCAGCCATCAGTTTGAACTGTCGGTCAATTTCGACGATTTTCTCGGGAGAAGCGGTTATGTTAAAAAGCACATACCGTCCCTTTGTCTGTTTCTTGATTTCATAGGTCAATTCACGGTCGCCATAGGGCTCTTCGCTGGCAATCTGCGCACCGTGATCGGCGAGTACGGTGCGTACTGCCTCTGCGCTGGTCTTGAACCGTTCTTCATCGAGCGGGAACACGACCATCAATTCATACGTTCTCATGGATCCTCCTCATGGACACATTTCTGGGCCCGTGTTAACGGGCGGGAGTAGTACGGAAATCAACTGTTTCCGGAGAATAAAGAGTATCAGGTAGCGTCCCTTTGGTCAAGGCTGCGCCTCCTTGTGCCGATAGTGAAAGAGAGTCAAAGACAAGGAGAAATCATGCTCAAAAATATTGTATTTCAGGATAATCTGTATCAACTGTGCCGCTCAATTGATGTTGTATACGAAGGTCTCCTGCTCGATCTGTGTCCGGATTACTTTTTTGATAAAACTGTCGACGACATGCTCTTTTTTGATGCATCCATACAAAAAATGTACCGCCAAATTCAGGACAACAGCCAGGTTTCCGATTACGTGTCCATTCTGCACAGCCTGTATTCCTGCCAGGAACGCTTTTTACGGTTGCTCGACACAATTCTTAAAGGGCAATCATCAATGAGTGAACATTTCACCGGATTTCTGGCAAAGCTCCAGAACATCAGAAACATGCAGGGCATGATCAGGATTGAAATAAGCAATTCCATACAAAAAAGCAGCAAATCACTTGATAGCCGGGACATTGTGTCCAGCAATGAATTGAGCGAACTGTTAAATTTCTGATATACTGTTTCATCACGTTGAATCAGGGGCGTTTGTTATGCGAATTACCGGTGGAATACTTGCTGGCCGAACGGTTATCTGTCCGGGAGGAACCATACGTCCGGCCATGGACCGTATGCGAGAATCCCTCTTTGCAATACTGGGCGATCTCGCCGGAAAATCGTTTCTGGACCTTTTCAGCGGTTCCGGAGTTTGCGCACTGGAAGCATCCTCGCGCGGAGCACATCCGGTGTATCTGGTGGAAAAAGACCCGGTGAAAGTCGAAACCATTTTCAGGAATATTGCCATGGCACCAAACCGGATTGAATGCAAATTTCAGCCGGTTGAATTGTTTTTAAAGCGCGCCAGGACAGAATTCGATATACTGTATATGGATCCTCCGTTTCCGTACAAATATCATCGGGAACTCATTGAAGCGGCAGGGAACGGCCGTGTTTGTGCAATGGGAGGAATGGCGATAATCCACCGGCCAAGAGAACTGGATATGCCCGTGAGCATCGGAATTATGCATAAAACCGATCAGCGTGAATATGGACGGTCAATTATCGATTTTTACACAAAAGGATGAAATTACGACAATTCTTCTTGAATTCACCGTAAATATTTCTTATTATGATCATAGGATAGCTCTTGAACGCTGAAAAAAAAGATGTATTTGACCGGTTTTTACATGAAAGCCTGATTAAGAGTTCGGATTTGCCCAGTACCGCAGTAACTGCAGAGCAGAAAGCGGCACTGAACCGGAAGGGCAACGAATTTTTTAACCGGGGAGATATAGAAACGGCAAAACGGATCTTTAAAACAACCGGTTATTCCGACGGTTTGACCCGTGTGGGAGATATTCTTGAAGAACAGGGCAAGTCAGTTGAAGCACTCAAGCTGTATTGGCTTGCGCATAACAAAAGAAAGGCTGACCCATTAGTACAAAAACTTGCATTACTGATTCGATCAATACTGACGGGAATGTAAAAGAGGTAACCGAAATGACAGACATTCTGCATGAAATGCCGCCTATACCGGAACCCACAACCGGCACAACGGAAGAAGATAAAAAATTCAATGAAATTGCCGAAATTTCCAAAAACGGGTATCTTCTGCTCAAGGATAATCATATCGATGAAGCAGAAAATGCATTCCGTAAAATACTTGAACTGGAAAAGGACAATAATTACGCGCTCGTCGGGTTGGGTGATTCGGCACGTAAACGGAATCATTACCGTGAAGCCGTCGATTACTACACAACGTGCCTTTCTTTTCATCCTGGCAACAATTACGCCCTTTTTGGTCTTGCAGATTGCTACAAGGCACTGAACCAGTACAACAAGGCCATTGAAATCTGGGAACAGTATCTCCAGCATGATGACCGGAACATTACGGTTCTCACCCGGGTTGCCGATGCATATCGTAAGATTCGGGACTTCAAGCAATCCAAAATTCTCTACCTTCGTGTTCTCGACATGGAAGAGAACAATCCGTATGCCCTGATCGGTCTGGGTCATCTTCATTACGATTTCAAAGAATACCGCGATGCGCTGTATTACTGGCAAAAAATGCTTGAAATGAACGAAGGACAGGTAGATATCAGGGTACTCACCTCTATTGGCAACTGTCACCGCAAGCTGAAAACGTTTGAACAGGGAATTGTTTTTTTTGAACGGGCACTGAGCATGGATACCGATAATTTTTATGCCCTGTTCGGTTTGGCAGACTGTTACCGCGGCATGAACCAGCAATTCCGTTCAGTTGAATATTGGAACCGCATCCTGGACAATGATCCCAATAACAAGGTTATTCTTACCCGAGCCGGAGATGCATACCGGAACATGGGAGATTACGACACTGCCCAGCAGTATTATCAAAAAGCACTTGATATCGAATTTGATGTGTACGCGGTATTGGGTCTGGCCATGATCAGCAAAATTCAGGGGCGCTATGAAGAAGCAGCGGTCAGTCTTGCCCGGCTTATCCAGTCAGATGCAAAAAATGCACGACTCTATGTTGAGCTTGCAGAGTGCTACCTGAACATTGGCGACAGACAAAAAGCGATAAGCATTTTGCAGGATTTCCAGAAATTGGGAATACGGAATCAGATGGTTTCCGATATGCTCGATCGTCTCAAATCATAGCAATGACGTCTCCCCTTCCCGCACAAAAAGCTCTTACGGGAATGACTCCCGAAGAGCTTTTTTCACATCTTGAAATGGACAAACAGTTCAGATCCCGCCAGTTGTTCCGCTGGATTGCTTCCGGCGCAGACAGTTTTTCCGTCATGACCAATATTTCCCCCTCAGACCGTGAACGATGGAGCAGCAAGGAAATACTGTACTCAACACAGGTCGGACAAACCCTTGAAGATCCGGACGGGACCATTAAACTCCAGATTGCCCTTGCGGACGGCGGAGCCGTTGAAACGGTACTGCTTGTTGATGCTGCCGGAAGAAAAACAGCGTGTGTTTCATGCCAGGTTGGATGCCCCATGCAATGCGCATTTTGTCAAACCGGGCATATAGGCTACAGCCGGAATCTGGAAACAAGCGAGATAGTCGAGCAGTTTTTACACCTTGAAAAAAAAGCAGGGAAACTCGATTCAATTGTGTTCATGGGGATGGGTGAGCCCATGCTGAATCTTGATGCCATCAGAAAAACGGTTTCCATCCTCACCCATCCGGAAGGACGGGCACTTTCAAAGCGCCGTATTACCATATCTACCTGCGGGTTATGCGACGGGATCAGAAGTCTGGCAGACAATGGTCCTGACATTCGTCTTGCGGTATCCCTGACAACCGCAAATGAATCACTCAGAACCGAACTCATGCCGGTAACCCGGGCAAATCCCCTTCATGAACTGAAAAAGGCTATTGCCTATTATTGCGAAAAAACCGGGAAACGGGTAACGCTGGAAGCAGCGCTCATGGGAGGCGTTAATACCGGGGACTCTGATGCGGCAGAACTGGCGCATTTCGCGGAGGGATTACCGGTGCATATCAATCTCATACCCTGGAATGCAGTCCCGGAGCTGCCCTTTGCAACTCCTTCCAGAAGCGAAACAGAACGATTTGTCTCAAAACTTGAATCACTCAATCTGAATGTTACACTCAGGACACACCGCGGCAGGACAATAGGCGGAGCCTGCGGTCAATTGGGTAAAAAAGAATAGGAATTCACCGTTATATTCGGGAGCTACCAGACAATACCGTCCGGAGAATCGGTGCCGGGAGCAACCGTCTGCAGACTTTTACCCGCAGACCGGGCCCGTGCTTCCGACGAGTAAAACTGCAGTGAATTTTCGATAACCCATCCGTTCTCCAGGGAAACCCAAACAACGCGGGTTCCCGCTGTTTCCACAATACGCTTTCCCCGTACCAGGTACACCTCACCTCTTCGTGCATGAGCAACGGTTATTCCGGTGTCTCCCGGTTGATCCCTTAATGCAATATACGGGTCTACGACGAGCGCAACCCGTTGTTCGCGGGAAATAACCGGAGAGGAATCAAAAGAAAGCGCGGCAACAGTTTGTTCTTTTGCGCATGAGGCAAGAAGCAGGACAAGTACCGTCAGACTAGCGATCCGGGTCATGCGCGCTCCATTCCCGCAATGCAGGAATCAACAACCGATCCGAATCTACGAGATCAAGCCCTTCAATTTCATCGAGAGTCATCCAGGACAATTCAGTATGTTCGGTTAGTGTCACTTTTTTATCGAGTGCCAAATATACCCGAAACGCCAGAAGGGTAACACACCCGTTGCTGTTTTCAAATTCAGCAGAGGCAATACGCTCGCCCGGTGTCGCGTCGAGTCCGAGTTCTTCCCGGAATTCACGAACAATTGTTTGCCCGGGGGTTTCCCCCGGCTCAACTTTTCCGCCGGGGAACTCCCACCTGCCCCCCATCTGGCCTCCGTCAATCCGCCGTCCAACGAGAAAGCGTCCTTCAAGATAAATGATTCCGGCGATTGAAGTATTCATACTCAGAGAAACAGTACCGTGGGGAAGAGAAAATGCAACGCAGCTGAAACAATGGCAATTATCCCGACGTATCGTTTTGAGGCAATGAACCGCAGGACAACCGGCGGCAACGTTTCTTCCTGTACATTGGAACGTGATCGATAGAATTCATACAACAGCATGAATCCGGCAGCCATACCGGCAACTGCGGAAAAAAGATCGCCCAGAACCGGGACATCTCCCCGAACGACGGTAAGCAGCTTGAAAAAACCAACTATCCCGGTGAGTATTCCAAGCACCAGGCGAAAGGTCTCATCATATGCAATATCGGGAAACACGTGAGAATCCTGTTCGTCACGCTGGGCACGATCTGCAAAGAGCAACACCAGTCCGGTAACCGCGTTAAGCAGAATTGAAAGAAAATAAAACTGCAGCATTTTTCTCTCCTGTTACTCAAAGGATAGTAAAAAGATCACTTCCGGTCAACAGAGACAGCAGTTGTCGCAGTAGAATTCCCGGAGACAAGCGTAGCGCGAACGGTACGTATATCATGATCGGTGAAAACGTTTCGCAATACCAGTTTTTCACCAGTATACCGGGCGTTCATCTCCCGTGAATCCACAACAATTCCGTCTCCATCCAGGATTTCAAGAACAGCACGAATTGGAACAGGAGCGTCCGGAGCGGATTCCATACAGGTCAGGCTTACATACACCTGCTCGTCAAAAAGAAACGCCTTGAGCTGAACCGGAACCGTCCCGATTTTTGCGTAGCCACGGGGGGTTCCGAACAGGGAAAGACCGATGACGATAACAGAAAGCAGAACGATGACGAAAAAAATGCTTCTGAGTCCGGGGGTAGCCGTCAATCCCCGTATAAGACCGGGACGCTGCGGCTGCCCCTGTTCATAGGCCTTCCTTACGGATTCGGGTGCATGTTCCAGCCGTCGTTCACGGTTGTAATGAAAGACGATATCCGGTTTTTCCGGATCACGGGTCTCCCTCATCGGCGTATTTCCCCCGTAAGCGTATCGGTACGCCACCACACCACCGAAGCGGATATCCCGGACGCAAGGAGAGCTGAAAGGATGCCGTCATCAGACAAAACCAGTGCGTTATACACGAGCTCATCACGGGAAACATGAAGCAGTCGCTGATAGACCCGGCTTGTTCTGCTGTCCATTACCTCAAGCAAATATCCTTCATCGACCGGTGTAATGAAGAATAACCATTTGTTGGCGGTTATCCCGAGAAATTCATAGGGTTTCCGGTAGGTGAACATTCCCTGGCTGTCTTTGTCCACTCCTTCATAACAGGGCACATCGATGCGCTCTCCATACGACCCCTGTTCCAGATTGAACGGATACACGGCGCTTGAATCATAGGCTATTCCTGCATCCGCACCGGTGGCCGGATCTACTATGGGAATATGATAGTCAATCTTGAGATACAGAATTGGCTGATTGTAATCCATGACTATTCTATCCAGAGTGGGAAGTGCTTTATCCTGTGATGGATAGGGTGAAGGCAATGCGGTGACCGAAACCGGTATGCGGTACAACAGTGAACCGTCCTGGTCAAACCAGAATACCATGGTGTTGTCCGGAGTTCTCGCAATAACGACCAATTCGTTTGCCGCATTGGTATACAACGCACTGATGGGAGGAAACGGTGTTCCCCCCGGCCCTTCCTGTCCAAGGAAATCAAGATAATGACCGTCCGGATTGAAACGGAGCACGACATCCCGGAGGACAACCCGTTCGTCCCGGTCAAATTCATACCGTTCACGGGGCAGACGATCCGCAACAAAAAGACGCTTCTGCATATCCACGGACAAAAAAACCGGGTGATTAAACGGATATGAGATTGCTTTTCTGGTGGTCGCTGTGGCAGGACGCTCATCCTGTCCGGAACCGGCAAATGAAGGTACCGGATTTGTTTCAGGATTATAGTATACCGACAGGAGATCCCCGTAGGAAGTGAATTGCAGAATCTTCTTCGCACCTGAATTGGTTATATACATGAGACCGTCGCGCATGAAAATCTGGGTATCCGGACCTGCAGATCCGGACTCAAGATGAAAAAGATCTATCTCATTCTCAAACCTTCCATAGGAAAGGGAAAAAAGTTTTTCGCGCTCCAGCAGACTGCGAGATTCTGCAGTACAGCCTGAAAAGAATACCGTACCCGAAAAAAAGAGGAGAATTGTACATAAGGCGGTTACAACGGGTTTCATAAGAGATCCTCCGGGAAACAGGGTAGAATTGATTTCCTTGCTTGTCAACAGCGAGGACATTTAGTACTATATACCAATGATTACCGATACGATTATCCGCCTTTTCTTTGGCTCCCAGCATGAACGGGACATAAAAAAGCTTCTTCCGGTACTGCACCAGGTAAACTCCAGAGAGTCATGGGCGGTTTCACTCACTGCGGAACAATTTCCGGAAAAAACTGCCGAATTCCGTGATCGATATTCCTCCGGAGAATCACTGGATACGCTGCTTCCCGAAGCATTCGCCCTTGCCCGTGAAGCGGCCCGCCGTGTTCTCGGTGAACGGCCCTATGATGTGCAGATGCTCGGATCCATAGTGCTTCATTCAGGCAGAATCGTTGAAATGAAAACCGGTGAAGGTAAAACCCTCATGAGTGTCGCGGCTGCCTACCTGAACAGCCTGACCGGACGCGGTGTACATATTGTTACGGTTAACGATTATCTTGCCGAACGCGATGCCGACTGGATGCGTCCGGTATATTCGTATCTGGGAGTCACCGTCGGTTCAATTCTTTCAAACATGGACAATGATTCCCGTCGGCGCTCGTATACCTGCGACATTACCTACGCAACCAACAACGAACTCGGGTTCGACTATCTGCGCGACAACATGAAGTGGTATCATGATGAATGGACCCAGCGGGATTTTGCCTACGCCATTGTGGACGAAATTGACTCCATCCTTATCGATGAAGCCCGTACACCGCTCATCATTTCAGGATCCGGAGAAGATGATACCGCCCGTTTCTTTGAAGTGGACAAACTGGTTGGCCAGCTGTCCGAAGTCGAGAAAAATCCTGAAACCGGTGAATACCCCGATGAATTGCAGGGTGAAACCATTGTTGGCGATTACACGCTCGACGAAAAAAGCAGGAAAGTTTCGTTTACCGATCAGGGTATGAACCGGATCGAAGAATTGCTTCAAAAGCAGAACCTGATCAGCGGGAGTGTCTTTGAAGAACAGAACTTTGAATATATACACTATTTCACCCAGGCGGTTCGTGCCCACAAACTGTACAAAGATGATGTCGACTACGTCGTCAAAGAGGGTCAGGTACAAATAGTAGACGAATTTACGGGTCGTATTCTGGACGGGCGGCGATACGGAGACGGATTGCATCAGGCCATAGAGGCAAAAGAAAAAATTCGTATTGCCCAGCGCAACCGTACCATGGCAACCATCACCTTTCAAAATTTCTTCCGGATGTATGACAAGCTTTCGGGAATGACCGGTACGGCAGACACCGAAGCAGTCGAGTTTAACAGTATCTATGGTCTCGATGTTGTGGTGATTCCCACGAACCTTCCGGTAGCCCGTACCGACGAAGACGATGTGGTATATCTGAATGAATCTGATAAATGGAATGCCCTGTGCGATGAAATAGAAGAAGCACACAAGAAAGGGCAACCGGTGCTTGTGGGAACAGTATCCATTGAGAAATCGGAACACATTTCCCGCCTTCTTACCAAACGGGGTATTCGCCATGAAGTGTTGAATGCCAAAAACCATGCGCGGGAAGCGCTTATCATTTCCGAAGCAGGTTCCAGGGGGGCCATCACCATAGCCACCAACATGGCAGGCCGCGGAACAGACATCAAGCTGGGAGGGAATCCGGAATTCCGTGCCCGCAGACGGGCCGGAACAGAAGCCTCAACCGAAGAATACTTGCGCGCATACCGTGAAGAATTCAAAAAATGGCAGGATGATTACCGCGAAGTCAAGGAAGCAGGCGGACTGTACGTAATTGGTACCGAACGCCATGAAAGCCGCCGCATAGACAATCAGCTTCGCGGACGTTCCGGTCGACAGGGGGATCCCGGCCGCTCACGCTTTTTCATCTCGCTCGACGACGACCTTATGCGCATGTTCGGCGGTGAAAATCTCAAGCGCCTCATGGCCAGAATCGGTATGTCTGGCGGTGAGCCCATTTATCACCCCTGGCTCAACAAATCCATAGAACGAGCCCAGTCCAAGGTTGAACAGCGAAACTATGAAATTCGTAAACACCTCCTTGAATACGATGACGTTCTCAATGAACAGAGAACGTATATATACAAACAACGCAACAGCATACTTGATGATGAAAACCTGGTCGAACGCATTCTGACCACTGCAGAAGAAGCCCTTGATGTTGCCATTGAAGAATGTGCCTCTGCATCACGTAAAAACCGGGATGAAGCAATATCCAATTTGGCCGCATACATGAAGACAACCTTCGGCTACACCCTCAGTGATGAAGAGGTGGCACTCGTTGCGTCTTCTCCGGAAGAAGCGGCACCACCAATCCTTGAAAACCTTAAAAAAGAGCTTTCGGAAAAGGAACGCCTCGCCGGAAAGGACAATGTCAACTCATTTATCCGTTTCCAGTACCTTCATGCCATTGACCGTAAGTGGCTGGACCACCTCGAGAATCTTGAATCGCTCAGGGAAGCGGTGTATCTCCGCTCCTACGGACAGAAAAACCCGCTGACCGAATACAAACTGGAAGGGTTTGACATTTTCTATAGCATGCTCGACGACATCCGGCTTGAGATTGCGTCTCGCGTATTTCTGGTCAAGGTTCAAAGCGAAGATGAAGCGGGTCATGCCCGCCGTGCCAAAATAATTGCGGGAGATGCCCAGCATCGTGCCGTGGGAGCCTTTGCAGGGGGCGGCAAAGGCGCACCACAACCGCTGTCTGCAAGCAAGCCTGCCGCGGCACAGGTTGTACGCGTTGTTCCCAAGGTAGGACGCAACGAACCGTGCCCCTGCGGAAGCGGAAAGAAGTATAAACATTGCTGTGGTAGGTAAATTTTTAAAAAGACAGTAATCATTGCACGATGTGAAAAGTGCTTCCGCCCGGAAGCGGAAAGAAGTATAAACATTGTTGCGGTAGGTAATATAAAGATAACTCAGTAATCTATATATAACAGTCGTCCGCTTCCGCTTACAGTTTCAATATGGTAATAAACGGTTCGGTGCATTCCATGATCAGGGGGAAATCGCCCGGGGAAATACGGTGAGACTCACCGTCGACCTGGGCGAGAATCTTCCGGTTATAGGTAATGATGACTTTTTTTGCAGAATAGAGCACTGTTTCGGGAACTGCTCGATGTGCACCAAACCGGAACAGTTTTTTCAGCTTCAACTTCCTCAGAAGCGGCATTTCACGAACACCACACACATTGTTTGTATCGGGCAGTATTTTCTGGTTTGACCCGTACGTTCTGAATCCCGAGACACCCATTGCGTACAGAAGCATTTGATCCTCATGAGAGAAAATGACTTCGTCATTCAAATCCATGGCGGTAACCGACATTCGATCGATGGTGTACATTTTGTTGTAGAACAGACAGGCAGCATCCACCCACACTTTGTAAAAATTTCCGGGTATGATGCGCTTCAACTTGTTGGTCATATGCGTCACAAAAGCATCAAGTCCGATGCTCGCGATATTGAAAGCATGGTAATTGACTTTTTCATTCACCGTTGAATACAGCCTGACAGCACCCTGACGGGCGAAATAGGCTTCTCCGGTCAGCAATGCAAGGGTTTGATCGAGGGTTCTTCCATCGGTTGCATCATTACCGGTTCCAAAAGGCATTCGGATGAAGCAGACACGATCAACAAGAGTCCGTTTCCCGTTTACAAGCACTTCATGCGTAAAAGCTGCCTGCACCTCGAGACTGGTTCCGTCGCCCCCGGCAGTAATCAGCAAATACAGGGCGGAAGGGTTACTGTCTTTCTCTGCCTGAAAAAAAACAGCCCGGGCAAGCGCTTCGGCATGACCGGCGGCATTGGTGAAATGGGAAACCAGCGAACACGACCGTGTTGTCACGGGTCTTTTTTGAACGCGTTCAACAGCTTCTTCAATAAAATTCCTGTTTTCAATGATACGTTTTTTCTGGGTAAATCCGCCGGCTACCGGATTCGCAACGACCGTGACATGCAAATCACGGCCGCTGAAAACCGGTGCGCGTTCAACCAGAAGTTTCAAACTTTGTGCATATTCCACTGAAGTTCTATTCCTGTCGTACAAATGCGTCAGAGAAGCCGTTCTTCTGGAAGTATTCAAGAACTGCTCCGTATTCATCCTTCTGCAATGGCCCTATGGAAACTTTCATGACCGTTTTTCCGGATGAACTGCCTTTTTCAACAACAACCGGATATTTCTTGCCAAAACGGTTCAGTACCGTACGGACATTCACGGATTCCCGGTACACAGCGATCTGTACATAGTACGAACCCTTTTCAATGCGGTCTACGAAGGGGATATCTCCCGTGTAAGACGGTTGTACCACTTCGGTACCTTTCGGTTCGCTTTCCCGGGATGCTTCAACTTCAGGTATGGGTGTCTCAACAACTGGTGTCTCAACAACTAGTGCATCTTCCAGAACTGTCTGTTCCGAAGGTACGGCAATTGCCGCAAAAACAGGTGGAGTATCTACCACCGGTATCTCTTCTTCAACAAATTCTACAACTGGTTCCGAAACGGGCGGAACGACCGGGATTGCCGTTTCTTCACTTTCCGGCGGGAGCGGTTCTGCCGGTTCGAGTGTTACGGTGTCTGCAACTGCTGCTTCTTCATCAGGAAGAACGAGCTGCGGTTCGTCGTACATGACCGAATCCTGTTCTGCAAGTTCGGGAGCAGGTGTTTCATCCTGAACAGTCGCCATCTGGTCATCAGGTACTTCTTCAACCGGCAGTTCTGTCGCGGGGAGATCTTCCACGGGAGATGCAGCAACTTCGGCGGTAGCAGCCACAGCAGCGTCATCAAGCATTTCTCCGGGCATGGCCTCTTCCGGCATTGTGCTCTCGCCATTGGCAAGTGCCTCATCAAAAGTTTCCATTTCGGCCGCTTCCGGAACACTCACCATGTCCGTATCCGCGCTCTCCGCAATAACCGACAGCGGTATAACCGGATCTGCGGGATTTGCAGAGGTAACCGCCGATCGGGGATTCACATCGGGATCTGTTACGGTCAACTGATCATCGGTTGCCAGTGTTCCCGGTGCAGGGCGTTCAGAAACGGGAGAAGGAACGGTTATACGAACACGTACGACAGCACCCTGTCGAATATTCAACGCTGAAGCAGTATCCGGGGAGAGAACGGCAACCAGACCGGGTACACCGGATGATCCGGTTATGACGGCGCGCACAGTACTTCCCGTCTCCAGGTTTTCTATCTGTACAATGGTGTTCCGGGGAAACATGTCGCTTCTTGCATATAATCCTGACCCGGGGAAATCCGAAGAAGCTCCGGTTCCGGCATTTCCTTCCCAGGTAGCCCAAATAAAGGCAAGCGGAAAGCTCACCAGAATGCAAAGCAAACCAAAATATCGTGCGCTCTGTTTCATCACTGATTCTCCCCTTCTCGTACCTCACGCATTTTTTCTATCGAATTGCGCGCTATCAGTTCTCCCAGCATGCGTATCTGCATTTCAGGATCAAAATCGCGTACCGGTACAGCACTCAGGTCGAGAGACTGTTCCGCTACCGTTTCACTGTCGATTACACGAACCAGTTTCCACGAAGCCTTTTTCAATTCAGCATACTTCTTGTTCGATTCGCTGTGGATTTTCTCTGAATTACCGTAATCCAGGTATACTACCAAAACATAATCAGACAGGCCATGGGCAGCGGCTTTGACACCATAATTCTTGTCATGATACCGGTTACCGTCAAATGCTATGTCTGTGGTCGTTACAATTTTGCCACTATCAAAATACACCCCGAGAAGGGCATCTTCAACAATACGGCTCATGGAAAGTGCCATTTCCGGCGCTTTTTTATTCTGTACAACTGTTATGGTTACCGTTTCTGCAGCCAATGCGGCGGAAAATGAAATCAGTACCATATATACGAGTGCTCTCAACTGTGGGTGCATAGTATCCTCCCCTTCCGTTAGAATATCGGATTTTTCAGAAAAGATATGAGTGTTTTATTGTGACCGCCAGAGGGCATTGCTGCCCGCTATTTTCTTTTTTTGATCCCTGTGATATCCTGAATCACATGAACTATTTTGCCCTTCAGGTAAAAACCCGTGCAGAAAACAAGTTCATCCACATTGCGTCAAGCACCATCTTTTCCGGAGATCAGGATGCAGTCAGACTGCTGTTCCCCAGAAGGATGCTCCAGATACGAAAGCTCGGCAGTACCCGCAAAGAATGCAGTCCCATTTTCCCCGGATATCTGTTTCTTGAAACAGTTCTGGATCCTGCAATTTTTTACTGGAAACTCAGATCAATTCCGGGATTTTACCGCTATCTGCCGGATAATCAGAACATACAGCCGATGGAAGGACGAGATCTGGCAACACTGAAGCATTTTGTTTCTTTTGGACCCGTTGCCGAATCGTCCACGGTAACATTTGATGAAAACGACCGCATCCATGTTGACGCCGGTCCGCTCAAGGGGCTTGAAGGTATGATTGTAAAGGTAGACAAGCGAAAACGACGTGCACGGGTCAAACTGGATCTGTACAGCAATTCATTTCTGGTAGATCTGGCATTTACCCTGCTGGAGCATTCCTGATGGTGCGGGATCATACCGAAAAAAACGTATATATAATCGGCGCGGGTTTTGCCGGATCCATGGTTGCCCGTGAAATTGCCCAGAAGGGCATATTCGGAACCGTACGCGCGTTTCTCGATGATGACAGCGCAAAAATAGGCACAACAATCGGGGACGTCCCCGTTGTGGGACCCATTCGCAGCATTGCCAGTCTCATCCGCATTCAACCAAATGACGAAGCACTCATTGCCATTCCCAGCGCAGGTCCTGCTGCCATGCGCAATATCTACGCAATACTCAAAGATGCCGGCTTCAGCAAGATAAGCATACTCCCCGGTATTTCACAGATTCTTGAGGGAGAGGCACATCTCATCCAGGCACGCCAGATTGATCCCCAGGACCTTCTCGGCAGAGCTCCTGTCGCGATCAATCTCAAGGAAAGCCTGTCCTATTTGCGGGGAAAACGGGTACTTATTACCGGTGCCGGCGGATCAATCGGCAGTGAGCTGGCCAGACAACTGCTTTCCGGAGGGGCAGAACGGCTCTTTCTCTTCGGACATGGTGAAAACTCGATTTATCAGATAGACCGTGAGCTTCGTCTGCTGCAGGACGGAGGTGTCGGAGAAAAGGCTACCATTGTTCCGGTTATTGGTGATATGAGAAACCGCGATTACATGCACTACATACTTCGCCAGCTCCGCTGTGATGTCGTGTTCCACACCGCGGCATACAAACATGTCCCGCTCATGGAAGAGAATCCCGTGGCGGTTATTGAAAACAACGTATTCGGTACGGCAAACCTCCTTTCAGCATGCAAGGAGTCGGGAGTGACCCGTTTTGTGCTCATTTCCACAGACAAGGCAGTTCAACCGGTATCGGTATACGGAGTTTCCAAGATGCTCTGTGAACACATGGTTATGGAAGCAGCACGACAGGCGGATGCGGAAACAACAGCACGCGGAGAAAACCGGTCTTTCATGTTTGTCCGCTTTGGTAATGTTCTTGGTTCCCGTGGTTCAATTCTTCCCCTGTTTATCAGCCAGATACGAAAGGGAGGCCCGGTAACCGTGACCGATCCTGAAATGGTCCGCTATTTCATGACCATCCCCGAAGCCTGTTCACTGGTGCTCAAAACCGGTGGCGTTGGAAAAAATGGTGAATCCTATCTGCTTGATATGGGCGAACCGGTACGAATTCTTGAAGTTGCAGAACAGTTAATCCGGTTCATGGGGTACGAACCGGATAAAGACATTCCCATTACTTTTATCGGCCGCAGAAGTGGGGAACGACTCGATGAACCGCTCTGGAATCCTGATGAAACACCAACAAAAACCGACTACCCCCGTATACTCCGGCTCGCAAAAACAAAAACGGAACAAACGGTCGACACCAGCGCAATCATGGAGTCGCTTCGCCCCGTTTGTTTCCTGAGCCGGGAAACGGAAGCTGATTACCGAAACCGGGATACGCTGTTTTCCCGAATAGCCCATGCGATACCGACCTTCAGGGATACCCGCCATGTCTGAAAAGAAAACCGTAACCGTTCCCTTTTTCAAACCGTCTCTTACCTCCAGTGATGAAGAAGCTGTTTTGCGGGTCATGCGTTCCGGTTGGCTTACAACCGGAAACGAAACCCGGCTGTTTGAAGAAGAATTTGCCCGGTTCGTCTCCTGCCCACACGCACTTGCCGTGAATAGCGCTACGTCTGGTCTCATGCTTGCGATGCAGGCGCTCGGGGTTGGCCCGGGAACCAGAATACTCACCACCCCCTACACCTTTGTTTCAACCGCGACAGCCGCCATCCACCTTGGCGCAGAAGTCATGTACGCTGACATAGAAAGGGACGGATTCAATATTGATCCGGAAGAAGTGGAAAAAGCGTTATTGCACAACCGTGACATTCGAGCAGTCGTGCCGGTACATATTGCCGGCCTTCCCTGCGACATGACCCGTATTTGCAGTGCTGCACACAAGTCGGATGTTTCGGTGATTGAAGATGCCGCTCATGCGTTTCCGTCCAAAACAGAAAACGGATATGCCGGCACCATTGCCGATGCCGGCGTTTTTTCCTTTTACGCAACAAAAACAATTACTACCGGTGAAGGCGGAATGGTATGTGTCAATGATGATGCACTTGCCCGGCATATTTCCCGCCTCCGTTGCCACGGTATCGATAGACCCGTCTGGGACCGGTATACATCGAGCAAGGCAGAATGGATGTACGATGTAACCGAAGAAGGCTGGAAATGCAATCTTCCGGACATTCTTTCTGCAATAGGCCGTGAACAGCTCAAACGCGCTCCGTCATTTTTTGAGAAACGGCGCAAAATTGCGCAACGCTACTCGGAGGCTTTTGCCCCATACGACTTTCTGTCGATACCGCCGGATGGTGACGGGCATGCCTGGCACCTGTATCTTTTGGGAATTGTGCCGGAACGCATGGAGTGCGATCGCGACCATTTTGGACGAGCACTTCGGGATGCGGGATTGGGAATATCAATGCATTTCATTCCCCACTTTGAACTGACCTGGTGCAAAAATCGCTATGGACTTTCCAGAACCGATTTCCCGAACGCGGCACGGCGATACGATACGACCATAACCCTCCCCCTGTGGCCGGACATGACCGAACAGATGATTACCCATGTCATTGATACGGTCATTTCAGTCGGGAAAGAGAACTCCCGGAGGATACACTCTTGAGCGGAAAGCACGTACGGGAACCGGAATACTTCAGCGATCTCGAATTTCCCGACCAGTTATACGCCATGCTGGTGCGCTCCACCGTTCAGCACGGATACCTCGTTGATATCCGTCCGCCACCCATGCCCGATGGATACCGTCTGTATACGGCGACCGATATCCCCGGTGAAAACCGTCTGACGGTATCCGGAACAACCGTGCCCATTTTTACTCCCTATGAGATACAGTACTATGGTGAACCGCTCGGTATTCTGGTTGGGCCCGATCCCGAACGTGTTCAGGAACTGGTTTCGGAAGTTCTGGTTGAAACAGAACTCCTTTCTCCCTCGGTATTTGCCGAAAGTTTTTCCGCATCGCAGGTTATTGCAAAACGCATTCATTTCTCCGGTGATCCCGACCTTGAACTGGACAGATCAAGGAATGTATTCGAAACAACAAGCATTACCATGGCGCAGGATCACTATTATACGGAAACACTGGGTGCTGCGGTTACCATTTCCTCGGGAAAACTCGAGATCTACTGTGCAACACAATGGCCGCAGCATGTCCGAAACTCGGTATCAGCGGTTCTCGATCTTGACCCGTCAGAAATACGGGTTAAACCCACGGTCATTGGCGAAGATCTGGACGGAAAGATCTGGTTCCCCTCGCTGGTTGCATCACAAGCGGCTCTCGCAGCAGTACTCTCCCGAAAATCGGTCAAACTTGTTTTCTCACGTCAGGAAGATTTTCTCTTTACGGTCAAATCGGCACCGGTTCGGATCCGGTATCGAACCATCCTCGATGAAAACAATGCCCTGAAAGCAATGAATGTCAGAATCCTCATCAATGCCGGTGCATATAGTCCACTCATAGATGAAATTGTTGACCGCATGACCATTGCGGCAATCGGTCCCTATCATTGTCCGGAATTCAGAATTGAGACATATGCCCTCAGAACCAATCTGCCGCCAATGGGCGCTTTTTCGGGATGGGGAGAATCACAGGTATCATTTGCACTTGAAAACCATATAGCCCGTCTTATCACCGCGAAAAATCTCCCTCCCGTGGAATGGAAGAAAAGCACTATTCTTGATCGGGGACGCATAACCCATACCGGCGGGGAGCTCAAACAGGGCAGACGGTACGATGAACTTTTTGACCGGGTATGTACCGCGAGTGATTTTTATCGGAAACACACGGCCTATGAACTGTTGCAAAAGAACAGAAAAGAACTCAAAGAGCCGCCACTGCGGGGTATCGCCGTATCCTGTTCTTATCAGGGAAATGGTTTTACCGGGAAAAATCCTCCGTCGAGCACCTATACCGCATCGGTTACCATGGACACTGAAGGTGATGTTCACCTCTCCGCTGCAATTACATCCGGCTCAATGAAAAAGATAGCGATAGCACGGGCGGCAGAGATTCTTGAAGTGGACCAGGACAACATTTATTTCTCCGAAAGCTCAACAGACAGCCTCAAAACCGGCGGTCCACAGACCTTGTCAGACAAGCTGACCATTATTCTCCCGCTCGTGGAGAAATGCTGTACCACACTGCAGAAACAGCGCTTCAGGAATCCCCTGCCAATAACAGTCAAAAAAAGTTATCGCCCTCCGCGAAACGAATCCTGGGACTCATCGCTTTTGCAGGGAACACCGTATGTTTCTACAACGCCGGCAGTGTGTGTTGCAGAAATTGAGCTTGACCCGCTGACCTGGACCCCGTCCGTCAGAAAAGCCTGGTTTGCTATAGATGCCGGCAAAATCCTTGATGAAGGAGCCGTACGATCGACTATCAGAAAAAGCTTCACCCAGGCATGTTCCAGAACCCTTGCAGAATACCTGGTAATCCGTGACGGGCGTTTTGCACCCGGAGACAGTGTTCAATACGATATGCTTCCTCCATCAGAAATGCCTCCGGTAGAAATTCATTTTCTGGAATCCTCCGAAGCCCCACGCGGTGTAGGTTCCGTTCCACAGCTTCTGTTCCCTGCCGCATTTACTGCTGCGCTGTATCAGATTATCCGAAAGGGAGCGACCTCCATACCGGTACGACCGGAAGACATTTATGCAGAAACCAGACCCCAGGAGGATGAAACATGATTGTCCCCTTTGTCCTCAACGGAGATCTCGTATACATAGACGCAAATCCCGGAGAGCGACTTGTTCAGATACTGAGAAGACGATTCAACCTTTTTACCGCACGGGAAGGCTGTTTTTCCGGACGCTGCGGATCCTGCATGGTACTCATGAACGATGAACCGGTTCCCTCCTGCATGATTCCGGTATTTCAGGTAAAAAACAACACCATTGTCACCCTGGAGCATTTCAGCAAAACAGAAGAATATCGCGACATCATTGATGCCTTCAACGAGACGGGTATTTCCATGTGCGGATTTTGCAATGCCGGCAAAATATTCATTACCCATGCATTGCTCCGCCATAATCAGCGTCCCTCTGATGATGAAATACGCGCCATGTTCTCGGGCAACATGTGTCGTTGTACCGATATTGAAGATCTTGTTGCCGGAGTAAAAAAAGCCGCGGCACGGCGCAGGAGGCGGCATGCTAAATAAAACTACTACCGTATACCGTGCCAATTCCATTACCGAAATACAAACCCTCTTGCGCAATATTTCCGGGATATCCGTTACTGCAGGTTGTACGGAAATCGCCCGCCGTCAAACCGGCCGCTCACTCAGCCTCCCTACCCATGTTCTTTCAATCGCGGGTATTCCCGACTTGTGCTCGGTAACCAAAACTGAACGCTATATCGATTTTGGTTCCTGCGTAACCCTGTCCAAAATACTGGAACTCGGCAGAAAAAATGTACCCGATGTTCTGTATGCCGCAGTTTCAGGCATTGCGAATCCGGCAGTGCGTACTCTGGCTACCCTTGGTGGAAATATTTCCGCAAAGGGTCACCGGCTGTCCGCATTTGCACCGCTACTGGCTCTTGATGCACGGCTGGAAATAAAAACCGCCATGGACACGTACTGGATTCCCATGAGCCGTTTTTTTTCCAACACCGGAAAAGAGCAGCCCAAAATACCCGAATGCCTGTGCCGTATACGGGTTCCGGTTGAACAATGGGATATTGCGCAGTATCACCGTACCGGCCGGCCTTCACTGATAAGTGAAAATACCGCATCCTTCGTTTTTTTGGTAAAAACACAAAAAAAGATCCTTACTGATATACGGATTGCCTGGGCGGGAAAGTTCTTTTTCAGAAAGCGGGAATTTGAAAACCTGATAATAGGACGGACGCTTCCCCTGTCCGAAAAAGACATGATCAATCTCATGGACAAGTCTGAACTTTTCTTTGACCAGCTCCTCTTTCCGGAATCCTATAATCGTGCCTGTTTTCTCAATTTTCTTGAACACTCACTGCGCATGCTTACCTGATAAGCATGGAATCTCCGTATGAGAAGAACCGGTATTCCTTTTCCACCGCATGGCGATACGCATTGAAGATCGCTTCTTTCCCGGCAAAGGCCGAAACAAGCATGACGAGTGTTGACTCCGGTGTGTGAAAATTAGTGAAAAGCCGGTTAACCACCGAAAATGTGTATCCGGGATAGATGAAAATGTCGGTCGCTTGCTCACCGGTTCGAAGCCGCTGTTCCGCACGGTCCCAGGCCGATTCAAGCGTACGCACACTGGTGGTTCCCACAGCCAGAATCGGCCGGCCGTCTTTTTTTGCCGCTTCAACTTTTCGTGCGGTTTCTTCGCTAATGATGAACCGTTCCTCGTGCATGGTGTGTTCTTCCAGATTCTCCGTACGCACCGGCAAAAAGGTTCCAAGCCCCACATGGAGTGTAATGCTTGTCCGCTCAATACCGCGCCTGTCAAGGTCATCAAGAATGTCTGGAGTAAAATGAAGTCCGGCGGTTGGAGCCGCGACAGAACCGGTGTTTTTTGCGTATACCGTCTGGTAACGATCAGCGTCCATCGCTTCATCGTCGCGGTGAATGTATGGGGGAAGCGGTATGTGGCCAAAGCGGTCAAGCCAGGTGTCATCCACGGGAGCAGAGAACTTGAGAAGGCGGAACTCTCCTGAGGCAAGACCCTCCGTATCCTCCACAATACTCGCCGAAAGTCCCTCGGGAAACCGGTACTCACGCCCCGGTTTCTGCCGCTTTGCGTTTTTGGCCATAACCTTCCATACCGTTCCTGCGTGGCATCCCGGAATCGTGACCTGATTGATGAGTAAAAACTCGACCTGGCTCCCGGTCGCTGCAACCTCGGCATATACCCTGGCGCGCCTGACGCGGGAATCGTTGAATACAAGCAGGGTTCCTTGTTCAACCAGTGCGGGAAATTCGGAGAAATCCCGGTCTTCAAGCGCGCCGGTTGTACGGTCAAGCACGAGCAGGCGGTCAGCACCGCGATTTGGCGCCGGAACCTGCGCAATCAGATGCTCGGGAAGATCAAAATGGAAGTCGCTGGTCTGCATTGGTACCGTCCGTCAGTTTGGGCACAAGTCCGAGATGGGTATAGGCACGGCCGGTCACCATGCGTCCGCGGGGCGTACGCTGTAAAAGACCGGCCTGAATGAGATAGGGTTCATAATAGTCTTCGAGCGTATCCATGGCCTCGCCCACCGAAATGGCGAGCGTTTCCGCGCCAACCGGGCCACCGCCGAAATTGGATATGATGGAAGAAAGGATTTCCCGGTCATAGCGTTCAAGACCGAGGATATCGATTTCAAGTTTCGCAAGGCCCGCCGCCACAACCTCGTCGGTAATGACTCCATTCCCGAGTACCTGGGCAAAATCGCGCATGCGGCGGAGCAGACGGTTTGCGACACGGGGTGTTCCGCGTGAACAGCGCGCCAGATGGAGAGCCGCATCGCTTGTGATGTTCACACCAAGAATGTCCGCCGAACGGCGGATAATCGCCGAAAGCTCCTCTTCGGTGTAAAACGCGAACCGGTGAACAATACCGAACCGGCTTATGAGCGGGCTTGAAACCATACCGGCGCGTGTCGTTGCCCCAATGAGGGTAAACGGAGGAACCGGGATACGGACGGTTCGGGCGCTCGGCCCCTGTCCGATAATCCAGTCGAGCTCATAATCTTCCATTGCGATATACAGCATTTCTTCAATTGCCGGTTTTAACCGGTGAATCTCGTCGATAAAAAAAACGGTACGTTCGGTTACCGTTGTAAGAATACCCGCAAGGTCCTTGGGTTTCTCCAGAGCCGGTGCGCTCGTTACCTTGAAGTCAACGCCAAGTTCATTGGCGGTAATCTGCGCGAGCGTCGTCTTTCCGAGTCCGGGCGGACCGATCAAAAAAAGATGATCAAGACTTTCACCACGATCACGTGCCGCGGTAATGAAAACGGAGAGGTTTGACTTTATCTGTTCCTGTCCCAGGAAGGACTCAAGATTCCGCGGCCGCAAGGCCCGGTCCGGCTCGTCGCCGGGCAATTCCTCCGGACGGACCGGACTCGTATCTGACTTCATCACCCACTCCTACGAACTCATATCGACAATGGCACGCCGGAAAATTTCCTGTTCCCGTTCCGTGCGGTTGAGCGTCTTGCCGGAACCTGCAGCAAGCTCGGCGGCAATGGCGGCTACCCGGGTGGCAGCAGCCTTGCGGTCAAAGCCCATGTCCGCCAGAGCACCGATAATGTCCGCGTGCTCGCCCTCTGTCTGAGCCTGCGCTTCGCCGCGGTCATGTGCGAGTTTTCCCTTGAGCGTGAGTATCATTTTTTGCGCGGTTTTTTTCCCGATTCCCGGCGCCGCGGAAAGACGCGCAACGTCTTCTCCTTCAAGAGCCGCTTCGAGATCGTCCGGGCCAATGCTTGAAAGGATCCGTATTGCCTGCTTCGGCCCGATACCCTCGACCTTCGTCAATTCGAGAAAAACATCACGCTCTTCCGGACCCGGAAAGCCGAAAAGACGCATCTGATCTTCCCGGTGATACAGCCACACATACACACGCGCGGTTTCTCCCACAAGACCGAATGAATCCAGGGAGCGGGAAGGAACCATGATATCCCATTCGATACCGGAGTTATCGATATACAGTGTATTGGGCAATTTTGCCGTAATCGTGCCGGAAATGCTGTTGAACATGGTGCCATTATCGCGGTTTTTGAGCCGTATGGCAACTGCTGGCAAAATTGTCGGGAATCCGCTGTACTTGACAGCAAAAATGGAGAGCGTTACCCTGTACCCGAAACCGGAGGTACATCCATGTCCTGTGATTCAAAAACCGAATGCACCTGCACCTACCCCTGCTCCCGGCACGGCAAATGCTGCGAATGCGTTGCCTACCACCGGAAAAGCGGCGAGGTTCCCGGATGCTTTTTCTCGAAAGAGGGTGAGAAAACGTACGACCGTTCCATAGAAAACCTGTACCGGGACCGCGTCCGGTAACCGGGATCCTGCCCGTTATTCTGATATGTCCCCACGTGTATCTCCGCCATAAAAAAAAGCCACCCCGGACGGGGCGGCTTTCGCTCTACGACAGTACCGTCGCTTATACCTGCTGCAGTTTCCTCTGAATGATAACCCGCCTGATTTCCGCGGTAATCATGAGCATGAAGAGCCCTCCCCACCACAGTATCATGTCCGCAACGGCATACAGCTCCTTGTCCGGAAGTACACCGAATATGGTCAGGCTGAGCAAAAAGTCGCTGATGGTTACCGAAACACAGCCGATAAAACACACATACTGCGCCGTGGGACTGATGTGTGCTTCTCCAAAACGGGCGGAAGAACGCCACAGAAACAGTGTATGGATGATACAGTATACGAGTACCGGAATCCTGAGCTCGGCAAGATAATCAAAGAGAATGATGTAAAACACCCCCATGACAATGACTACGGGAATGAGCCGTACCCAGTCGCCGCTCCGGTCAGAGAAGTAGAAGTACAGCGTGAATGAAATAATTGCCAGGGTATTTACCACAATGCCGATCATGAGGAACGTTTCTCCCGGCAGCTCCATGAAAAGGTCTCCAACCATTGCCAGCAACAAGCCGACAAAGACCATCACATTTGCCTTGTCAATTTTTTGGACAAGCAGCCAGAGCGCCATCATGAGGGTAGGAATCATTTTCAGAATTACCGTTACATATAACGGAAGGGTGTGTCTGCAAACAATAAATACCACGGCAGATGCGAGACCAATACAAAACAATAGTACAGACATGATTCTGTTATTCATCTATCTCAATCTCCTTCACGGGATCAGTATATCACGGATCTTCCTATTTCCTGCAGAATTTTCTATACTGAAGACATGAGCTCATATCGAATTTCCCTGCCCCTGATCAAGGTCCTGTGGCATACGCGTTTTGGATTGATTTTTCAGAGTGTGCTTATCGGTATATGTACCGGTCTGGTCGTTCTCGGATTCAGAATTGCGCTGGGATACAGTGAACATCTCCGTATACTGCTGTATACCGTTCTTCCTGAAGCATCCCCGGTATGGACACTGGTATGGATCTTTTCTCTTGTGGGGCTGGGTATTTTTCTGGGATTCCTGTCCCGTATCCGTCCAATGATCAAGGGCAGCGGCATTCCCCAGATCAAGGGTGAACTCATGGGAAAAATGTCGCACCGCTGGCTTTCCGAACTCCCGCTCAAATTTCTTTCAGCCATTCTTTCAATCGGAGCGGGGCTTTCTCTCGGCCGCGAAGGCCCCTCGGTACAGATGGGAGGATATATCGGAAAAGCCATGTCGAAGCTGGGCCACAGGTCAACAAAGGAATTGCGGTATCTCATGATCAGCGGAGCCGCCGCCGGGCTTTCTGCCGCTTTTAATGCGCCGCTCGCCGGCGTTCTTTTCGCGCTGGAGGAACTCCACAAACATTTTTCGCCGCTCATGCTGCTGTGCGCCATGGCAGCTTCTGCAATGGGAGACTTTGTCTCCAGTCAGTTTTTCGGATTGAGGCCAAGCTTTTCGTTTCCCGCTATCAATCCGCTTGCGCTCAACCATTTTCCCTGGCTCATTCTGCTCGGTCTTATCGCCGCGGCGGGCGGAGATCTGTTCAAACGGTCACTGTATTTTTCACAAGTCTTGTATACAAGACTCCATATCCCGTTTACGCTCCGACCGGTACTTCCCCTGCTCGTCTCGGTTCCGCTCGCCTTCTTTCTCGCGGAAACAATTGGCGGCGGACACGAACTGGTGGAGCATCTCGCCACCATTCGTTACAGCCTGCTGCTCCTCGCCAGCCTGTTCTTCGTCAAACTCGCGTTCTCCGGACTCTCCTATGGCGCAGGTACCGCTGGAGGCATCTTTCTACCCCTGCTCGTGTGCGGTGCATTACTGGGAACAATGTTTGGTACGGTGCTCTATTCCACCGGGTTCATTTCTGAAATTGAAATCGTGAACTTTCTCATTCTGGGAATGGCCGCCTTTTTTACCGCCGTTGTACGGGCACCGGTAACCGGAACCGTCCTTATCCTGGAGATGAGCGGCAACCTCTCGCATCTGGGCGGTCTCGTTGTCGTCTGTCTTATAGCCCAGCTTGCCTGTGATCTGGTACATTCCCGGCCAGTGTACGATGTATTGCTTTACCGGCAACTTTCCACAGCGCGCCATCGTAAAACAAGAGTGTCCTGAGTAGACTCGGGCGAAGCCCAAAACACATATCCGCCGGTTGCTACCGTTTCCGGAGCACTCTCCCCGCGGATATCCAGCGCCAGGTACACCATTTCGGAGCCAGCTCCGGAATCAAGCGTTATACCGTATATCGCAACAGTTGCTGCAAACGGTTCATCAGGACCATAAGACACATGCTCGTGACCAAACGAGCTGTACGTTACGAACACACCGTTTCCCAGCGTGGTACGCTCACCGTATTTCAACGGTACTTTCTGATCAGATTCCATACATACTCCGGAAACCATGCCCGCTGTCATGAGAAAAAAAAGAAGAAGGCGAATTTGTATGTGCATACATCACTGTATTGCGGGAAAAAAGACCTGTCAATCCGGCGCGCTGAAATCTGTTATCCTGAACACTGCCGTTTCGTTTTCCAGCACCCGTGAAATATCCTCGGACTGACGGGTTACCTGCATGACCGCATCCATCTCGTTCGTCAGTCCTGATAACGCCTGCATTATCTCCTGAACCTTCCTGGCAGTCGCAGCCGAAATCCGTTCGACCTGTTCTATCGAGCGCTTGTTCTCACCGGTAACATCCCACATGACCTTCTTGAGGGTATCAAGATCCTTTGAAAAGTCATTGAGCCGTGCCATCAAATCGAATATCTGTGTTCCTCCGGTACGAAGTTCGACCATGCTTCGCGCAATTTCGTCAAACGACTCCGTTGTTTCGACAACTTCCTTTTCGATACTCTGGAAAACCGTCTTCGTATTGGTACCGGCATTAACCGCGTTTCGTATGTTTGCAGTAATGGTTTCCATTATCTTGCTGATGACATTCGAGTTCTGGGCGGTTGCCTCGGCAAGCTTTCTGATTTCATTTGCGACAACGGCAAAACCCTTTCCGGCAGACCCCGCATGCGCCGCTTCAATGGAGGCATTCATCGCAAGGAGATTGGTACTGTCCGCAATATCCTGAATAAGGTCTGCCGCCCGGAGTATTTCCGAAATATCATTGTTTATACGTTCAATTTCCCGATTTGTCTCGTCAAGTTTTGTTCCCCCTTCCCGGGAAACCTGCACCAGACCGGTGAGCGCCGACTTTTTCTTTTCCGTGATTTCCGTAACACTCGCCACGGATGTTACCATCTCGGTTATGGCCACATTGGCTTCTTCCACCATTGCAATCTGTTCCTGCTGAACAGTATCAAGCCGTGCAAGATGTTCTTCAATGGTTTCCGCGACCGTACCGTTCGTCTGAACCGTATCGTCAAGCTCACTCATTCCGGAGGAAATGGCACCAATGGAATCATTGACCAGTGAAGTGGTATCAGATACTTTCTGAACACTGCCAAGCAGCATGTCTTTCAGCGCAAGATTTGTCGTGCTCGTTTCTTTTATCTTGTGTATCGCACGGCTCAAATTGTCGGTAAAGTCATTTACATTTCTGCTCAACCGACCCATTTCGTCGCTGCTGTTCACATTGATACGATCAGTAAAATCACCTTCTT
>CAZGQQ010000001.1:48592-57200 GCA_964527175.1 uncultured Treponema sp. | reverse complement strand
ACCATTTTGGTTTTAGCCATAGATGTTTTCTTTTCCTCCTGGATTATTATCGTCCTTACTATTTGGAGATAATTGTAGCTTGTGTCCCTACCGGTGTCAATGTATACTCATTGTTGTGAGACGATACAATCAACGGTACTGCTCCCTTTGTTCTCTTTTTTTGCTGTGTATGCTGCTTCTCCAGGCATGTATGTCATCACCGTCTCCTTCTTTCGATGCACCGGTGCCCCCTGCACCGTTGGTTCTCACCTTTGCCGGAGATATCATGGCTCACGATGTCAATTTCAACATGCGTGATTACAGCATGATTTACCGGGATGTCCGCGAAATGCTTCATTCCGATGATCTTTCGTTTGCCAATTTTGAAACGCCCGTTGCAGACCGTCTTCCCATGAGCACGTATCCCCGGTTCAATGTCCATCGAACATATCTTGAAGCTGCAGTTTCAGGGGGATTTGACGTTTTTTCCCTTGCCAATAATCACACCAATGACCAGGGTTTCCCTGGAATGACCGGGACGTTGCACGCTGTTCAGAAATTGCCGAAAAATATCGTTGCAAACGGCATCCGTACATCGGTTGGTGATCCGCTCGTTCCGACGGTCATCAAAAAAAAGGACTGGACCATAGTATTTCTCGCGGTTACGGAAATCCTCAATTCACATGATGCCTCGTTGGCACAGGTGCAGTATTCACCACCTACCGCAGCAGGACGGAACGCTCTCAAAACACGTATTGAACAGATAGTCGCCAGTCATCCTCATTCCCTGTTCATCCTTTCACTGCATACCAATGAGCCGGAATATGTACGCAGCGTCAGCACAAGGAAAAAGGCATGGTTTGTCGAACTGGCCGAAAGCGGAGTGGATATTGTCTGGGCACACCACCCTCATGTAATGCAGAAATGGGAAGTGGTGCCGGTCAAGGGGCGGGATTGTCTGTTCATGTATTCCATGGGCAACTTCATTTCGGGTCAACGCTGGCGGGTTAACCATGCAAACCCCGCTTCCGACCGGGAATACACCGGGGATTCGGTACTCCTTCAGGTATTGTTGAGCGGAGACGCACAAACCGGCCGTATGCGATCTCCGGTTATTCAGCCGGTTCCGATAACCAACCATCGGGATACGGCACACGGCATGGTGGTAAAGCGTTATTCACAAACATTTCTTGAGTCCCTTCCGGAGTCTCTCGCTGCGTATTATCGCCGGCGGCTTGTCCTCATGAATGATTATTTGCCTGTGTTGCTCACAACGACACAACCGACTATACTTACACAATGAAACCGCATGAATTACCTGTCTATCAGCAAAAAAACAGAATTCTGGACATGCTGTCCCGCAACCAGGTTCTCGTCGTTGAAAGTCCCACCGGATCGGGAAAAACAACGCAGTTGCCCATCATTCTCCACGAGGCCGGTTATACTTCCAGCGGTATCATCGGTGTTACCCAGCCGCGGAGGATCGCAGCCCTTTCCGTAAGCGAATTCATTTCTCGACAACTTGATACCCCGCTTCCCGGTCTCGTGGGGTACAAGATGCGCTTTGAAGACAAGACAGACCAGTCAACACGCATCAAGGTGATGACCGACGGTATTCTTCTCCAGGAAATGAAGCTTGATCCCTGGCTCAGCAAATACTCCATGATCATGGTCGATGAAGCCCATGAACGGAGCCTCAATATTGATTTTATACTCGGGCTTCTCAAACGGGTGCTCGCAGAACGGCACGATTTCAAGGTTATCGTTTCGTCCGCAACCATCAATACCGACATGTTTTCTACCTACTTTGACGACTGTCCGGTTGTCAAGATTGACGCAATAACCTACCCCGTTACCGTACTCTATGATCCACCGGTTATTCCGGCACGGTCAGGATTCCTGGAAGCGGAAGAAGCGCTTCTTGAGAAGATTGCCGCCATCACCAGCCGGATACTCGACGAACAGCGCGAAGGGGACATCCTGGTATTTTTGCCCGGAGAGCGCGCAATAAAGAATTGTATCGGCCGGCTTTCCCGGGAACGGTGGTTCAGCCAGCTCCATGTGCTTCCCCTGTATGGCAGGCTTGCGAAAGAAGAGCAGGAGCGGGTATTCGATCCGCCACCACGTGGAAAAACCAAGATTGTCATATCAACGAATATCGCCGAGACCTCGGTAACCATAGACGGTATCACCTCTGTCATTGATTCCGGACAGGCAAAGCTCAACTTTTACAATCCGCACACCTACACCTCCAGTCTTGTCGAAGTGCCGGTCTCACGGGCATCGTGCAATCAGCGGCGCGGAAGGGCTGGACGTACCCGGGAAGGTTCCTGTTACCGCCTCTTTGAACGCAAAGATTTCGAAGCACGACCACTGTATACAACCGAGGAAATATATCGTACCGATCTTTCGGAAGTGGTGTTGCGGATGAGCGAACTCGGTATACGGGATTTTGACACATTCGACTTCATTTCTCCGCCTTCGCGGGAAGGCATGCTCGGTGCAAAGGAAACACTCGTTCTGCTCGATGCCCTGGAAACAGACAATTCGCTTTCAAAAATCGGCCAGATGATGTGCCAGTTTCCCCTTCCCCCCCGTCAATCCCGCATTATTGTGGAAGCGGTATTGCGCTATCCCGATGTGGTGGAGGAAGTCCTTATTGCGTCGGCCTTTCTTTCGGCGAAAAGCCCCTTTGTGCTGCCGCCCGGCGAAGAAATGGATGCCCGTAAGGCGCATCACGGATTCCGTGAAGATGCCGGCGATTATGTATCGTTCCTCAGAATTTTCCGCATGTATCACCGTGCAAAAAGCCGATCACGCTTTTGTGAAATCAGTTACCTCGATGAACGGGTCATGGCCGAGATTGCCAACATCAAGGAGCAGCTGGAACTCATCGTTTCCGACATGGGAGTTCCCATATCATCTGGCGGCCGCAATGAAGACTATCTTGCCTGTATCGCGACGGGCATGATCCAGTTTGTCTGTGTACGCGATGGACGGGATTCCTACCGGAGTCTGACAGCCGAGCGGATACAGATTCATCCCGGATCCTGCATGTACCGGGAGAGCCCCCAGTTCATCGTAGCCGGAGAAATTGTGCGGACAAGCCGCATGTACGCCATGTCTGTCTCTCCCCTTACCCGTGAATTGCTTGAAACAATCAGTCCCGGTCTTGCCGAACGCCTGCTTCCCCGGGGAAGAGGCAAACGGGAAGTTCCCGCCCGGGAGAAGCAGAAGTTTGCGGTGATTACCGACAAGAAAAAAGATGAGACCGGGGTTGCCATTGGCGGTCGCTCCTTCCCGGTCGTCAAGATCAAGGGCAAAAAGCAGGCGACGTTGCCGCTCGACGAATTCTCGTCGGCATTGTCATCAATGGAATGGTCGGAATCCCATATGCGGCAGCTTGCCGGTTTGCGGGGGAAAATAACCGCAGGCAAGTATCAGCTGCTCGCGGGAGAAAAACTGGACCTCATCGTCAGGATTGCATCTGCATTTAATCTCAAGCCGGTAAACGCTTCCGAGTGGCCGAGAAAACGCAATTTCCGTTTTCCTGAGGATTTTTCAGACCTCGTTGAGAATCTGTCCTGGGTATTCCGGGTAACCGTTGCCAAGGAAAAGAGCCGTGAATTGGGGTTCATCTGCCTCTTTACCGACGGAACCGGCAGGTACTGGTTCAAATGTTCCCGCGGATTTCACACAGCCCTGAACGAGTCAATTGCGAGTCTTGAAACATTGATCGACGAATCCGAATCTGCGGTTGACCAGAAATCAAAGGAGACGATCGGCCGGCTCTATGCCCGGTTGAATACGTTCTTCAACTGACCAGTTCATCAAGGCAATCCGCGAGAAAACGGTTCAACAACGGAAGACCTTCCCGGGTGAGGGAAACAGAATCGGGTTTGATCGAAAGCAATCCCCTGTTTTCCCATGCGGTTACGGTATTGCCGACAAGATCAGGAATGTCAGTTGAAAAACGTTCCCGAAAAGAGGCGCGGGAAATGCCTTCGGTCAGTCTGAATCCCATGAGCAGTACTTCAAGAATGGTATCCTGCCGGCTGATTTGTTCAATGGACTGACCAGCGGCAGGATCTGAAAGCCATGCGCTGATGTCACGGGTATTGGTGTATCGGACCGATTCATCTGCCTTGGGCAGGGTGCCAACGGCAGACGGGCCTACGCCAAGATAGCCTTCCATGTGCCAGTATACGAGATTGTGCCGACAGTGTGCTCCGGGTTTTGCAAAATTGGACACTTCATACTGCAGAAATCCGGAATCTTCAAGCATGTCGCGAGCCATGAACCACATGTCCGGCTCGTTATCCGGGAGATAGTGTCCTCCGGTGTTTTCAAGACGTCGGCCAAGCGGTGTTCCCGGCTCTACAATCAGTGAATACAGTGACACATGGTCTGCCGGATACCTAGAGAGCTGACGGATATCCGTAGCGAGCATATCAGACGTTTGTTCCGGCAGACCACACATAAGATCCACCGAGAAATTCCCGTTCCAGTGTTCGGCAACGATATCAAGCGCCTTCCGTGCTGAATCCGCATTGCCCGTTCGTCCAACCGCTCGCAACAGGGAATCGTGAAAGCTTTGAATACCAACCGAGAGTCGGGTTATTCCGGCCTGAGCTACAGCAGAGAGCCATTCGCGGGTAATCGTTTCCGGATTTGCTTCGATTGTGATTTCACCGTCGCAGTGGAACGCGGAACAAAGATCCGAAAGATTGGCTGGAGCAAGAAGGCTCGGGGTTCCGCCGCCAATATAGACCGTATTCCATTGGTCAACGGAAAAATCTGCGCTGCGCTGTTTTATTTCATGAACAAGTGCGGTGGTGATACGATCAGTTGCCGGCATGGTTCCGGATGGAAATGCGGGCAGCGCACAGGAGAAAAAATCGCAATAGTCGCATTTCCTGGTACAAACCGGTATGTGAATGTAGAGCGATGGACAGGTTACGCTGATCAAAATTGTTCAAAGAGCGCAAACGGCCAGTATCGCGCAACTACCCGGCCTATAATCCGGTCTTTTGGTATCGGTCCCCATATTCTGCTGTCTCCAGCCTTGATCCGGTTGTCGCACAACACATAATACTCATTGGGTCCGAGTACCTGCTCGGGAAAAGAATCCGAAAATGGAAGTGAATTGTTCCATTCATCAGGAAGGGCTTCTATCTTCAATTCATATCTGGCGTTAACCAATTCAAACTCGGTCAGAAAATGGTTGGATCCCGACGGTTTGATATATACAATTCCCTTGTCCATATACAGGGTGTCGCCGGGATACCCCAACAGACGTCGGATAACCGGCTTCTTCCCCGGTGTATCTTCCGAGGAAAACGGTACAACCCGCTGGAATGTGATAAATGATATAAACGAGCGGAAAATCAGTTGCAATCGTCCATGACGATCGGTGTTTGCGGGGGAAATAACAACCAGATCACCGCGTTTTGACGGAATGATAAGTGAAAAACCGCTTTTTTCTTCTGTGTCGGTTGAATACAACGGAGTAGACACAATACGTTGTTCACCCGCAAGCGTGGGAATCATGGTATCGGATCGTATACGGTACATGGTTACCGCATTGTTATGAATCAGGGTAAAAAGAATTATCAGTATGACCAGAAATGAAACGACCAGGACGAATGTCCGGCGTTCTTCCCGCTGTGCGGTATATGAATACTTGTGCCATTTGGCGGGCATGTATAACCTCTTTTGATGAATAACGCTGTTTCTGAATTCTACCATTGTCCGGCATCGTTGACAAGTATACTCTTGAATACCTATAATCCCCCCGATGAGTACAGACGCACCGGTCAAAGTATTGGCCAAGAACAGGAAAGCCCGTTTTAACTACACCATTGAAGATTCCATCGAGTGCGGAATGGTACTGGAGGGAACAGAGGTTAAATCATTCAGGGCGGGAAACATTTCGTTTCCTGATGCATTTGCCGAGATACGTGACGGTGAGGTTTGGCTTATGGGGCTCCATGTTACTCCATACGTATATTCTTCCATTTTTAATCATGACCCCGACCGTCCGAAAAAACTGCTTTTGCACCGCGATGAAATAAAACGACTGGCACGAAAAGTGGATGAAAAGGGTTTTACGCTGGTTCCACTCGAATTTTACCTGAAAAATGGTATAATAAAGGTTGAAATTGGTATCTGCCGGGGTAAAAAAGTGTTTGACAAGCGGGCGGATATCCGTGAACGTGATGTAAAACGGGATCTTCAGCGGGAAGTCCGTTCAAGGAACAATGGGTAGTAACTACAGGGACCTGAAACAGAAACAACGGATTCTCGTCCTGATGTGCCTGCTGCTGACAGCAGTCAGTTCGGTGCAGGCACAGGCAGTACCGTCTGTAGCTGTTTTTTCACTCTACTCAAACGATCTGAGCGAGAATATCACCGTATCGGTTAATGATCTCATTTTTTCGTTTATTCGTGAATTGCGCACCTATCGTACTGTTGATATGCGCAGCGACGCATTACCGCTTGACATGAGTGTGCCCGATGGAACTGATTATCTTTTTTTCGGAACCATTACCAGTCAGCCCGACGGAATAAAACTTGAACTGGTTCTCAAGGGTGGCCCTCTGGGTGTAACCCGTCTTATATCACGGGTGTATGAAAACTCAAACCGGATTTTGCTTGAGTCACGAATGCTTGTTCGGGATCTTTTTGACCAGTCGGTACGTCTTCCCGATCCGGACGATCCCGTGTATGCACACAATGATCCGGAACAGCAACCTGACCCTCAGGAAACAAACCCGGAAACGACGGATCTGGTTTCTGTTACCAGTATTGATTCTCTGGCCGGTTCGTGGGAAGGCGAATCCGGTATAGAACGGATTATGCTGTTGCGCGGTGGCCGCGGTGTTGCTGTTCTTTCAAGTGGCGTTTCAATTTCTCTCGAGGTTGTTGTATCAAACGGAGATCTTGTTGTCCGCCAAAAAGGAAACGCGAATCCCCGCCAGTTTGACGATCTTCCCGATCCTGTTGCACGCCAGGCGGCAAACGTCGCGCCGCCCCTTGAATGGCGTTTTCTTATTTCCCGGGATCAAAAAACCCTCTCAGGAACAAAAAAGACAGTGGTCATCAAGAATGACGGAAAAAACATTCTTACCATGGAGAGCGCAGAATATCCGGTATCCTGGATACGTCAGTAGTTCGCTGATCCTTTCCGGTTTTTTTTGTGAGCCATCTCCAGAGCAAGGAATCCGGTCAATCCGAAGAGAATACCGATAAGCTTGCAAATCCATTCAGGAAGATATCCGGGCGTAGCTGAAACCATTGCGTTTCCCGCAACAAGGTTACGGTCGATACCGCCGTTAAATCCGGCAAGCTTGATAAGCTGTTCCCCTTCGTGGATATATCCCAGTTCATGGGCATATACAACAATGGTGTCAGGATCAGATGTAAGATTTGCCAGTTGTGCCTCAAGCGTTTCATGTATTTCAAGGAGTTTCTCATGATTGTTGCTCAAACGCTGTTTTTCCATTTCCAGGCGTGAATAGCGCCACTGTCCCATGGGGCCGGCGGTCAATCCGAGTAATGTGTATATGAGTGTACCGAGAAAAAGCGGTACCACAATTTTTAGATACTGCATACTAGCATGATTCTCGGTCAACCTTCAGGCGACCTTTACCTCCCGTTTGCAAATAAGCGGTCAATAATGTTGACAGGGACTTCTACGGTAATATACAGTTAAATGTATGCCCGTCACATGCCGATAAGGAAAGCAGTAAACCAATAATATCGGGAGCGCTTATAATGCCGGATTTTGAGAACAACGAAATAAAAGACTCTGCCTTCCCTGTAGATTTCAATGATGAAACTGAAGCATTGGATATGTACGGTGTATGGGTAAAAAGCGGTCCTCGGGATATTTCAGCATATGAAGACCAGTCTGATTCCCGCAGTGAGGAACCGGTACTTCCCGTTTTTGATACGGTGCCCGATATTACTGAATTTGATGACCTCCCCGACTTTGACATAAATCTTGACGAGTTTGATAGCGAAAGTACGGATACACCAACCGCTGAAGCAGACCTCGCCGAAATTTCAGCCCTTGAAACCGAAGAAGAGACCATAGACATGCTTGCCGACGGGGAAGAAGAATCTATCGAAGATTTTGCCGATGGCCCAGATGTCGCAGAGGCTGAAGACGCCGCAGATGGTGCAGACGCCGAGGAGGAATTCTCCCTTGATTCTTTCGCGGATATTTCAACTGACGATGATACCCTCTCCGGGGACCTCCCCGACTTTGACATAAATCTTGACGAGTTTGATAGCGAAAGTACGGATACACCAACCGCTGAAGCAGACCTCGCCGAAATTTCAGCCCTTGAAACCGAAGAAGAGACCATAGACATGCTTGCCGACGGGGAAGACACCGGTGAAGAAGAGACCATAGACATGCTTGCCGACGGGGAAGACACTGGTGAAGAAGAATTTATCGAAGATTTTGCCGATGGTGCAGATGTCGCCGAAGCTGTAGACGTCGAAGACGTCGCAGATGGTGCAGACACCGGTGAGGAATTATCCCTTGATTCTTTCGCGGATATTTCCACTGACGATGATACCCTCTCCGGGGACCTCCCCGACTTTGACATCAGTCTTGACG
>CAZGQQ010000001.1:0-48492 GCA_964527175.1 uncultured Treponema sp. | reverse complement strand
ACTGACGATGATACCCTCTCCGGGGACCTCCCCGACTTTGACATCAGTCTTGACGAGTTTGATGATGAACGTGCAGATCAGGTTTTAGAAGAAGAGATCTTTGAAGATGAGCTTGATATTGCCCGCGATGAGTCGGTGAGCGTTCCGGAAGTGTCGCAACAATCGTCTCCCGAAGACACCGCTACGGAAGAGGTTGATTTCAGTGCGTTCCTTGCAGATCTTGAAGCAAGCACCCCACCCTCACCCGCGAACTCATCTTCCGCTGAACTTGATGATCTTGATCTTGACAGTTTCATAAACGAAATTAACGAATCCGGTGGATCTTCGGACAAAGACAAAGAAAAATTGTTTGATGATGCCGAACCGGTTGATATTGATCTGGATTTTGATGAAGAATTTATCGAGAATTCGGAGAAAATCCGTGCAGCCGGTTCCCTGATTACAGAATTAGAGTACGAGAATTCCGAGTTCGGTGTGGAATTTGTCGATGAAACCGATTCCGACAGTGATTCCCGTGATACCGAGTCGTTTGATTCCTCGATTCTTGAAGAATCCGACGAATCAGAAAGTCCTGTTGCTGCTGATGAAAGCGACCTTGAGGATGCAACCGAGTTTGACGATCTTCTTGCTTCGCTGGATAATTCAAAACCAACAGTAGACAGATCGGAAAAAGAACCGATGAAAGCGGCTGCAGACTATAATCTTATGGTAACAGACGAAGACGGACTTGAGTCGATTGTTACGGCATCCCCCGGAACAGCGGACGATGAGGACGATGTTACTGTTCCGCTCTTTGGCGAGGGCTCTGATACCGGAGACACTCTGCCGGAAGACAGCGTTCCGGATACTGCGGTGGAAGACCTGGTCGAAGCCGAAGAACCAGAGGAAATACCGGCCTTTTCACCGGACAGCATCTCCTCCATTGATTTTGGCGATGACGTCGTTTTTGAAGATATGGAGATAGTGGAGAAAGATAATCTTGAAATAACCGGAGAATCAGATTACAATGAAGCTCAATCCGGTGCGGATTCCACTGAAGGTGTTCAGGACGTTTCGATAGATTTTGATGATGTCGGCGCGTTTGAGGAATCGTTGCATGAATCCGGTACTGACACAGGAGAATATGACGTGACTTCAAACGACAAGTCAACAGAATTGTTGATGCTCATCGCCGAGGAATTGTCCTCGATTAAAAAAGAGTTGTCCTCTCTTAATACCGAGCTGTCAACAGTGAAAAAAGCTCCGCAGATTCATGATGATTCTACTCCTGGCCAGGATGAATCCGATTCGGCAAATACCGGGTTCTTCTCGGATGATGATACCGATGAAGCCATAGCATTAACCGGTGATGAACTGAATAATATTCTCATTACGGCCGATTTCACCGAGGAAAAGAACGATGATTCCGATAAAGACAACGAGTTTGACTCTGACGCGGGAATCGATATCCCTGACGACAGTACCGTCGCTGATCTGACCGAGGATTTTTCCATTGATATCCCCCTCGACGATGAATCGGATGTATCGGGTATTGGTGATTCAGAATCTGATTTGATGGATGTTACGACAGACTTTACTCCTCCCGAAGAGACTCTGGCTGATGAGCCGTTATTTGATGATCAGCAAAATACCATCGTCGCCGAGGAACACGATATTCCCGACGTTTTGACGGATGATGTTTTCGGTACTGTTGATGATCAGCCCATTGAAGTTACCCATGTCAACAAGATTGAGGATGATATCAGTTATCTTGACGGTGAAGAAACCATTGAGCCAGATCTTGATGATGTTGCCATTGAAGAACCCGACATTGAAACACTTGATTTCAATGATGACAATCTGGAAGAACCCGAGCTTACCGAATTCAATATTGATTTTTCCGCAATGGAGCAGGACGCCGGAAATGATGGTGCAGAAACTCCGGAAGTTTCTGTTGCCGGAACAGAGGTTCCTGAAGTAGTTGCGCCTGCTCCTGACGTTGATACCGGTATCGCAGCCCTCCCCGTTGAACTGAAGGATGAAATCAAGTCGGTATTGTCCTATATGGATCAGCTGCTTGAAAGTCTTCCTGAAGAGAAAATTGAGGAATTTGCCCGTTCGGAACATTTTGATGTGTACAAGAAACTTTTTGAGGAACTCGGTATATCCTGATCATGGGGCTTATACAGCACGCAGAAATAAAAAAAACAGCACAGACTGATATCAGGCAGACCAAAAAAAAAAAGGGTCTGCTTGACCGCATAGTTTCATTATCACCCTATGATTCCCTGAAGCAGGTTTTTCTCGATATTCTTGAAGAAACTCACGGTGAAAAGGGTTTCTTCCTCTACCCGAACGGTGAGCGCTATCAGGTTGTTATTGAACATGGGTTTGACATGACCAGTTCTGTACGCATGATACCGGAGACGGTTTCTTTTCATACATTGTGCAGTTCATCTGAAGGCTGCCATTTCTCCGGTACTGACTTGCACCTGTTTTCATCTTTTTTTTCAACGAGGGAACGTTCAGGGTTACAGTCCCTGGCGGTGATTCCGGTTTTGGTGAGAGATACGGTCACCTACATACTATCTGCACAATCCACACTCGCCGTTAACCGGATGCCGCTCTCGACCGATGTGCCTGCAGTAACAATCGATTCATTCAAGAACTTTCTTGAACAAAACAAATCCCTTCTGGTGGCACTTTCGGCACTGGAGAATCCTGTGCATACCGCAAGTGTTGAGTCGGAAAAAATGCATAGTGCTTTTGCTGACAAGCGGATTGCCCTTGCCCTGTCTGTTTCATTTAACAGGGCATTTCCCGACCGACAGCGAATTGAAACAGACTATAATGAGTTTGCGTTGTATCGTGCCATTGTTAACAAGATTGCTCGCCAGGCAGGTCCTGCAAGCATTATACGAAAAAAAGCGGATTATTCCCTTCGCGTTCTGATTTTTGCTGCCGCCGGTACCGATCCCGTGCTGTATTGCAACCAGATGAAGAAAACACTGGAGAAATTGTTTGGTGCGGCACGTGTTGCTGCCATTTCGCTCATCTTTGAAGGCTCTTTCCGGGATCCTGATCAGGCCGGGATATTTCTTGACGGGATGTTCTGATAATGGGTGTTGAGACTGTTCGTCTGCATTCGCTCCATAATCCGGGGAAGGAGGCAGAACGGTTTGTGTCTTTGTCGCTGCCTCGCGGGAATCCCCGATACATTGTTATAACCGAACCGGGCGAATCCCATACGGCTGCTGTTTTTCGCGCAAAGTTCCCGGACGCCACACTGATAACGCTGCGGTATACCGCTGAACGTTTTATGGATACCGATCCACTATGGGATTTTGTTTGGCGCCCCGGGTTCAACAGACCGGTAATGGACTTTCTGTTTCAGATTATTCCGGAGGAATACTTGCCACGGACGGTTTTTCTTTCCTGGAAACCGTCTGATACCTGCTGGCCGGATATTGCTTCATACGTGTGGCATGAAATTGCGGAACTGATAAAAATCCAGTCTGCGGTAATCAGGACAAGAACCCATTTCGGTAAACGATGGTTGAAAAACTCAGTCTCCAACATGGTATTCTCCCGCTATCCGGTAATACTGGAACCATGCAGTGTGCCGGTTCTTCTTGCGTGTGCCGGACCTTCTCTTGAAACCATTTTTCCGATACAACACGATTCTTTTTTTGTCGTAGCGGTTTCATCGGCACTGGGCTGTCTTCTCGAGAACGGGGTGCAACCGGATCTGTGTATTACTACTGACGGCGGGTATTGGGCGCGGGAACATTTCAGGGCTTGTCCGTCTGACCTGCCGATAGCACTACCGCCCGAAGCCGCCCTTCCGCGAACGGTTCTGGACTCCAACCCGGTGTTCTTTTTATCCTATTCAACGGCCCTCGAAGAGTCGTTGTTCCGGATTACCGGCATTGTATCCCGGTCTGCACAAAGAAACGGCACGGTTTCAGGAACAGCCGCGGAGCTCATGCTCCGGTTATCGGACAAACCGGTAGTAACCGCCGGTCTTGATCTTGTTGAAGGAGCGGGGTTTACCCATGCCCGCCCCCATTCATTTGACCCGATTATCAGTTCCATGACAACGAGAACCACTCCTTTGCCTGCCATTCTTCGGGGAAGAGCCGGTAATGGCATGGCCCTTGATGCCTATGCACACTGGTTTGCAACCAATGCTGAACGTTTTTCCGGACGATTGTACCGGGAAACCGCATCGATACGGATTATTCCGCAGATTCCAACCGCTTCACTCGCCTCTTTTACCGGTACCCGCGGGTCTTTCCCGGACATACGGCCCCAACCGGTTTCGTCTGTCGGGAATCGTGCGCATACTGTTGCAGGGTTTCTCTTGCACTGTGCTGAACAGATCCGTGCTGTGACCTGTTTCCAGGATGCGGATCCCCTGCTTTGTGAATTGGTACAGCTTGTTTCTTTTCCGGCATATCTTTCATATTTAACAACAGGAGACTGTTTGGAAATGTGTACGACAACCGGCAACTATCTGGAACAGCTTGCCAAAAGGATACCCTCCGGTGGCAAATGACCTGTTTCATGCAAATATACGTGCGCTCCGGACAGTTAATCCGGTTCTTGCAGAAACACTTGTCGGCATTGACGGTGATGATACCTATTCTACAGTACTATACGCACGTTCAGGACATCCGGTTCCCTGTTTTCACGACGGTTGCCCGTCAAATTCCCGCTACAATCCCGAACTCGAGGGGGAACGGGCTGTTGAGGGTATCGGCCCTGACGTCTTTGTTTTTTTTGCCGGAATAACCGGAGCCTATCATATCCGTTCCTTCCTGGAAAAAAATCCGGATGCGCACTGTGCCTGTGCCGAGATTTCGTCCGCTGCTCTGGTATCCCTTTTTTCAGTACTTCCCCTGGACGATGTTGTATCAAACCGGCGGGTGCATCTTCTTGCAGATCTTTCACCGGAAACATTGTGCCGTGAACTTCCCCACCGGTATCTCCCGTCAATTCACGGAAAGTTTCAGTCCTGCTCATTGCGTGCATGGACAGATCATTTTTCTGACCGTATTCCGGCAAACCTGTTTTCGTCTGCACTGGAAAGCATTACCCGTGATTTTTCCGTCCAGGCACACTTCGGCAGGATATGGTTCACCAATTTCATACAGAACAGCATCATCAGTGAAAAACAGACCCGGTACCGGCACCGGAAACCTGATCCGCACCTGAAAGCGGTGGTTGCCGCTGCAGGTCCATCACTGGAGGACGCTCTCGATGATCTTCGTTCCCGCCGCGGAGAGTATGTCATCATATCTACCGATACCGCATACGGTACCCTGCGGGATTCAGGTATTATCCCCGAGTATTATGTTACCATTGACCCCCAGTTTTATTCATCATGGCATTGTTATCCGGCATTTTCTCCGGAAACCTGTATCATTGCGGATGTATGCGCCCATAATCGGGTCATTCTCGCTGCGCAACACAGCGGTTCTCCCCTCATTCTGACTTGCGGCGGTCATCCTGTCGCTCACTATGCCAGTGCCCGTTCTTCTCTTCCTCCGCTCGGTACCGGATCCGGTACCGTTACGGCTTCGGCACGGGATGCCGCATACGCGCTCGGATTTTCGTCAGTTTCAATCATCGGGGCCGATTTTTCCTATCGAAACGGCAAGCCCTACGCACGGGGAACCTATCTGTCTCACCTCCATGATTCAACAGCCGATCGGGTAACTCCCGGTGAGTCCCGTTTTGTGTCACTCATGTTCAGAACACCAGTTCGTTCCGAGGTGAAAAACGGCACGATTACCTACCACACGGCATTGCTTGATTCCTATCGCCGGTCTCTTGATACGCAGGCACGGCCTGCCCCCTGGACTGCGGAAGAGTATCTGCCGTATCGGGGCAATACCGTCGTCCAGATGCTCCGGCATGATCTTGAACACTGTCTTCTTGCCGATACCGGAGACTCTCTGATATTCAACCCGATGCTTCCGTTTTACGCCTGGTATCAAAAACACCACCCGGACGAATCTGTTCGCTCATGCATGAAAAAAACGATTGAACTTGCGCTTGATATGATTGCACGATATACTGTTGTATCATGAGCAAAAGGTTTGTTACCGTTTACAGCATTTTCGCGTTTCTGGTGTTGCTTTTCTCCATCGGCCTGTTTTCTGTTTCGATCTATTCGGAACTTCAAAATGGCGCCGGTGAAGCAGATTTGAGTTTTTCATGGATTACCAGAAGCAGCTCACTTTCTGCTGTAACCGACGGTTTCATGAGCGACCAGTTTGTTTCCAAATTGACCGAAACATGTCGCCGTTCACGAAATCTTGTGGCACTCATGGTTACGGCACCCTCCGGTGTGGTGTTTGCCTGGCCCGACCGGTCCTCGCAGATTTCCTATGACCCGAACGGAAATGCCCAATTAACCGGATCTTCAATTTTCATGCGTACCTTCAGTACCGAACTGGATATTCCCGGCTCTTCAGCTCCTCCGGTTGTTGTTACTGCGGTCATGTACATACTTCAACCTTCCGCGATATTTGATGCAAGCCGTTTATCGTTCATGATTACCCTTGCCCTGATTCTGGTAACACTGATCATCATCATTGCCTGGTCTCCGGTACGGGAAACCGTGCCGCAGCATGATCATGCTGATCTTTTTACCGATTATCGGGAACCGGAACGACTGTCTGATGACGACATGACAACCAGCGATGACCGGGACTATCCGCTAACCGCCGACATTCCGTATCCCGATGAACCTGTCGAGTATTCCGGCATATCTGATTATGATTTCCAGGATGATCTTCCGTACGATGAACCCATACTGCCCGATTTTGCCAATGACGATACTGCAGCTGAAGAACCCGCCGGGGAGACCCTCGCCGAATCACGACCCGAAGGTTTGTATTCACCGGCGACCGGGGTTGGCTGGGAAGAATATCTGAAGGAGCGTCTCGATGCAGAGCTCGTCAGGGCAGCTTCTTCGGAACAGGATCTTTCACTCATGATTATCCGTATTTCCGGTACCAAACATACAGATCTTGTTTCACGGAAAATTGCGCAGGCCGTTCTTGACCTGATCAAGTTCCGGGATATGGTTTTTGAATTCGGTGCGGACGGATATGCCGGTATTTTCCAGAATGTCAGTCTTGATCAGGCGATGAAGATTGCCGATGAACTCTATGAAATAATTGACGGATTGCTGTCGGAATCGGATGTTGAAAGCCAGATAACTATCGGCATTACTACACGGACAGCGCGTCTCATTTCTGCACAACGCATGATAGAAGAAGCAGAAACCGCTGCCGCAAAAGCAGTTGCCGAACCTGATCTGCCCATAGTGGCCTTCCGTGCGAATCCGGACAAATACCGCGATTACGTTGCGGGAAATCTTTGATTTTCTCGGGGACACACCCTAAAAAAAATTCAGCAATGCCTCAAGCGAATCCGCAGAAAGTATCCATGATGCGTTGTACACATTGTCGGTCATCAGGATGTACTGCGGCGAAAGAGCAGAAAATTTCAATTCCATGCCATCCCCGTTGCCCAACTCAAGATTCATGATAATCGACGGATCATGGGGGATGTTGGTGATATCCATGCAATAAAGACCCCTGAGAGCGTTATGGAGGCCATCCAGCGGCTTCTTTGCCGGAATTGGTACGGAACTACGGTTGACAAGGCTTGCACGCTCTACAGTCGTTTTTTCGAGTATTTCCGAGAAAGGATTCTGCCTGACCCAGACAGACGTTCGTCCGTCGAGGAACGCGCTGATGTTGTCTGCAATGCGGTATACTTCCTCCCCGTCCGAAACATATATAAACGCTCCGTCTGCGTTTGTCTCCCCGATACGGAGACTCTTTGTTGTATTGTTCCGGTACACGACGTCAAGAACAAAGGGAGCATCAGATCCGGTAGTATGAATTGCATGATCGAGTACACCGGTCCGGAACAGGGGCCGTTTTTCAGACAATGCGGATAGAAATGCCTCAAAACGTTCCGGATCAAGCGGATACCTGGTTGTCCTATCCACTGACAACCACCAGCGATTGTCTTTCGGTACAAAATACAGGGGAAACGTACCCCCAGCCATATCCAGTGCAATATACTCGATGGTTTCCGGATTTACTTCGACAAGGGGTGCGTTCAGCTCCGGGCGGACTGTTTCGGACAGAGCAGACAGGATAGCCAGGGAAACAAGAAACGCCGCGAGCAATGACAGAACAAGGGTGAACCGGAATTGTTTCATGGGCGCAGTATCCCGAGTGTTGCATACAGTGACGGAGGTGTTCTCTTTAATGCCGTAATAGCTTCCCTGCGTGATATCCATTCCGCGCAATTCACAAAGAAAACAAGATTATCGTAGCTTCCCGTATAATCGGTTAGGGATGATATTGCATATTGATCGGGTATAACCAGCATCCTTCCGGCACTCTCCATGGAAACACCCAGAGTATACGGTCCGTCCGGTTGGGTAACGGGAACGGTATGGCGCGGATCAAACGGATGGGTATGAAAAGGAGCCAATTCTTTCTGCGAAGTAACGCTTGAGGTGAGCAAGACCTGTGCCCCTGTTTCATCTGTATATATCGGTGATGGCCAGAAAAACTGGAGTGTCGAAATGCCGGAAAATACCGGATGCCGGTTTGGCATTCGCGTCGGCTTGACACGCGGCCAGGGCGGATACGGAATCGTACTCGGCACTTCAGAGCCGTCCACCGGGGGCATGACAATGGTGTAATGCTCACGGTCACGGATAAAAGATCCGGCTATGTCCACTCCCCGCTTTTTCAGCATTGCCAGAACGGGATCATTCTCTTTTGTCCGGGCATTCCAGTCGGTCGACGCGGCTACAACAGTTCCCGAGACAAAGAATGCAGCGCTGCCTCCCTGACCGAGAAAGCGGTCTATGGACCGGGCGATGGAAGGCTCTGCATATTCCGAGCCTATAACAATGAGCGGTATCGATATTTCAAGACCGTCTTCCGGACGTACCGGCGGAACAAGGGTGAAACCGGCATACTGGAGAAGTGTCTGGAGCTGCTCATAACGGTGTTCCGGATTTCCCAGAATGAGCATTTGCAGGGGCAGATACGGAGCCTTCCCGGTGGACAGCATTTCAAGTGAACGGGCAATTTCATATTCAACCATGGTGAAATCTGAGGCTGCGGGAACGAGACGATGGTTTCCGCGGTATTCAATCATGAAGGCCGAGTATTTCGTGTCTGCCTGCGGTTGTAATCCGAGTTGTTCGGCAAAGGCAGGGTTCCGGTGCAACGCAGGATCAAAGGTACCAATTCGTACATGGGCACGGTTCTGTGCTGCAATACGGTCAAGCAGTATAGCAACCGGTTTTCCCGTACTGCGGTCCGGAAAACTATCCGGGCAGTACCAGGTTATGAGACATTCCGAGTCCAGTGAAGAAATGAGTTCCCGGGTATATGGGCGGAGGGTATAGATGCGGTCTGCACTCAGATCCGAGTATCCGGCGACAGATTCTCCTGTTGCGGCAAACAGGGACAGCGCGGCCATGAGAACAAGGTTCAGCCGTCTCTCCGTTGTTCCGGCCAGAATGAGCACAAGCGTGCCGGTATAGAAGATCAGAATGTAATGGTCAAGATATCCCGAGGCAATCGAGAGTGACATGGTGGTGATGGACAATGAATGAAGCGGAGGAATGAATCCGGAAATAACAGAGAATAAACCGGTACACAGGAGTGCTCTTTTTATGGAATGATGAATGACACGCTTACTCTTCATACTCTATCGGTATGACAAGGCGGTCACGGCTCAGTATCGTATCCGGAAAAATTTCTCTTGCTTCTGCAAGCAGTATTTTAAGATCCGAATCGGTATACCGCGGACTGTAATGTATGAGAGCCATTTTTTTTACCCCGGCATCGCGGGCAACGGTTGCCGCTTGTGTTGCGGTCATGTGTTTTTTTTCTGCTGCGGTATCTGCAAGCGCTTTTTCAAACATGCCTTCACAAATGAGCAAATCGGATTTTTCAACGTCTTTTGCAATGGACGGTATGAATTTGGTGTCGGTAACGTAACTGAATTTCCGGCCTTTCCGGGGAGAACCCAATACCTGTTCCGGAGTGACTATTGCACCGGACTCGCTGGTGACCGCATCTCCTGATTGCAGCCGGCCCCACAGCGGTCCACAGGGAACACCGAGATCTTTCGCACGTTCGGGATTGAACTGCCCCGGCCGTTCATACTCTTCAAGCGTATACCCCACGCAGGTTTTGGTATGCTGAAGCGGAAAGGCCCGGACATGAAAATCCTCTCCCTGATACACAATTCCGGGTTCGGTAATTTCCTTCACAACGATCTGGTAGTTTATATACATATCAAGAACCTGGCGGCTCGATTGTATATATTCGGCTATTTTTGGCGGTCCGAAGATATACAGGGGATCATCGCGGTCAACCTGCGATGAAAGCATGAGTAATCCGGGTAATCCGGTTACATGATCCGCATGGGTATGGCTAACAAATATGGCATTGATTTTTTTCCAGCGGAGATTAAGCCGGCGAAGGGAAACCTGGGTACCCTCGCCGCCGTCGAAAAGGAACAGGTCTCCTTCACGACGCAACAGCACCGATGTGAGATGCCGGTATGGGAGCGGCATCATGCCACCGCATCCGAGAACAAATGCTTCAAGATTCATATAAAAAAAAGTATACCGAAACTGGTACTTCTTGACAATGCAAAGCGGTATGGTACACTTTACCCTATGACTAATACCTTGCTAATCATTGACCCTCAAAACGATTTCTGTGATCCCGTCGGCGCCTTGAGTGTTCCGGGCGCTGATGAAGACTGTGCACGTCTCGCAACGCTCATACGGGAAAACAACGCGAAACTTGATTCCATTCACATAACAATGGATACCCACCATGTGTATCATGTTGCCCATCCGATATTCTGGCTTGATACGAACGGAAAAATGCCCGATCCGTTTACCATCATTACGCTCGATGATATCCGCCGGGGAAAGTACCATGCCGCCGTGGATCAGTATCGGCATTACGCTGAAGAATATGTGGCAACTCTTGAGCAGACCGGAAAATACAATCTGTGTGTCTGGCCGCCTCATTGTCTGATCGGAACGTGGGGGCATAACGTGTACGCACCGCTTTCGGAAGCCCTGCGCGAGTGGGAAATGACCGTCCCCGGGCGGATTGTGGATTATACCTACAAGGGAAGCAATGTCCGAACGGAACACTACAGTGCGATACGGGCGGAAGTATCTGATGCGTCCGATCCGGGGTCCCGTACCAATTTTGCACTCATTGAACGGCTTAAAACCGCAGACAATATTGCTATTGCGGGGGAAGCCCTTTCCCACTGTGTTGCCAATACTGTCCGTGATCTGGTCACAACGATTCCGGTTGAAAAGCTTATTGTACTGACCGATGTCAGCTCAAGCGTTACCGGATTTGAGCATTTGGGAAAAGAATTCATGGAGGAAGCCGCTGCAATGGGCATCAGACTCATGAGTTCGCGTGAGTATCTCAGCTAACCAGCTTTCTGATTTTTTTGTACCACAGGCGGCGTACCCGTTCGAGGAAAGCATACAGGCCATAGCGGTATCGCCGCAGGGGTATATCAAGGCTGCCAACCCGATGGAGGACCTCCCCGCCGAAGCCCGTCTTGAAACGGTACAGGCCGTGCATGGGGTGCGACGGGTTATCCGAAGGCGGGATACCGTACAGGTCGTAGGTGAGACAACCGGCCCGTTTGGCGTCGCACAGTGCCTGCCATTGAAGTGCGTATGCCGGCATGAGGTTGCGCTTGTTGCCTGAAGAGGCTCCATAGAGATATATCGCTTCGGTTTGACACTGCACAACAATTATTGCTGCAATGGTGTCCTGCTCATGGCGGGCGGTATACAGGATTATAGTACCGTATTGGGGGTATTCCAATGCGGTTTCAAGAAGATCCCGGTAATACTGTTTGCTGTGAATGGTAATGCCGTCCCGTCGTGCCGTTTCGGTATACAGGTCCCAGAACAGGGGAAATGCCGTATCAATGGCGTCCCTGCCCTGATGCGCAGACACTTCAACGCCCTTCTTGCCGGGAAGCCGGATGTTATACCGCCATTTCGGTTTCATGCCGGAAAGCAAATCCTCTTCGGTCAGGGTAAGATCCAGCACTACCGTATCCGGGGGTTGTATGTCCATGACTGCTTTCCGGATTCCCGGAAGAGATCCGGGCATGCTGTTCCATGGCGGGTCAAACCGCAATACCATGGTATCGTGCGGGAGCAGCGGTTTGAGCACCCTGCCCAGCTCTACAAGAATTTGCGCCCGTTCCGGAGAAGATGCCGGATCAAGATCCGGTCCCATGGGAATATAGGCTATCGATCCAATATGGGGAATTGATCGAACCAGAACAGAGAGGAACACTCCGTCAACCACGAAGAAATGGGGAAACCATCCAAATTTCTTCTTGAACGCCGCCCAAAGGGGCGTTTGAAGAAAGCGGGACGGTGACGGTGTCTCTGTTTCCGGATCGAGCAACCGGGCATCCATGATAATCAGGAGACCTCGCCGGATGCAACTGCGATTGTTCGAACCGGTTTTCCGGCCGCAATCAGTCTGGAACCGCCCACCATGAAACAATGTTCCTCAACACGGAGGGGAACCGAGAAAAACGTGTCTGCGTTTATTTCTTCGGGTTTGGTCACTGCAGGATCAGCACCTTCAGGGATAACCGGGGTTCCGGGAGCTGCCCAAGACGCATCAAGCACTTCCAGTGTTTCTGTTCCGTCAGGGGCGACACATGCTGCAGCAAGAAGCATTCCCCTCGATTCAACGCCGCGCATTTTTCTCGGCTTGAGGTTATCCGCAATAATGACGGTTTTACCAAGAAGTTCTTCTTCAGAAAAATACGGAACAAGACCGGATACAATGGTTCGTTCATTACCCGATCCGTCATCGAGCGTTTCAATATAGAGTTTATCTGCGTCGGGATGGCGGGTGATGGCGGTTATTTTGGCCGTTTTGAGGGCAATGTTCGCGTTAAATAACCCGACCGGATCAACCGCCTCCGGTTCCTGTTTTGCTTCTTCGTTGTTCATGGTTTCCCGTTCCTTTCTTTCTGATTGTGATCCGGCAAAACGATCCCGGAACGAACTCATGGTTTCGTTATCCATGGGTTTGAATATTATCTCCGCGTTCTGTACCCGGGTGAGTCCGGTATCAGAACACAGGTCCTTCCAGGCAAGGGTTCCTGTTCCCCTGTTTTCTCCGCTGCCGGTTGCGGCACAATGAACCGATCCGGACCAGATGGTATGTCCGAAAAACGAGGCAACGCGATCTGCAAAGTACGGTAAAAACGGGTGAATCATGATGGCTATGTCTCGAATGAGATAACACAGGTCATGCATGAGTGCCTCTGATTTTTCCGGATCTTCGGTACGCGCTTTCCAGGGTTCTCCATCCTGAAAAGCCTTGTTTGCCACGGACGAAAGCGCAAACAATTCACGGAATGCGTCGCGGATATTGGCCCATTCAAGATTTTTCTCTACCCGGTCAACGGTCTCTGTACGCGCTTTTTTGAGGAGTTCGCTCACCGACCGAATGTCAACACGATCTCCGGTATATTCAGTCGGAATGGAACCGTCATAATATCGGGAAATGAATGTAAGGGTCCGGTTTACCAGATTCCCCAAATTGCCGATTAGTTCCCCGTTCATTTTTTCCTGAAAGTCTTTCCAGGTGAACTGTGCGTCTGCTTTTTCGGGGCGGTTATAGTAGATATAAAAGCGCCAGATGTCGGCAGGAATACCGGAATCTTTTGCATCGGTTCCGAATACACCAATACCTTTGGATTTTGAAAATTTTCCATTTTCGTAATTGAGGTATTCCGTACTGGACATGTGATGCAGTTTTGTCCATTCCTTGCCGGATCCGATTAGTGTCGAGGGGAAAATGACCGTATGGAACGGAATATTGTCTTTGCCGATAAACTGGAACAGCTCAACGTCGTGCGGATTTTGCCACCACGATTTCCAGTCAAGACTGCACAAGTCGGAAAGACATTTTGTAATTGAAATATATCCGATCGGTGCATCGAACCATACATAAAAAACCTTGTCTTCAAAACCTGCTTTTGGTACCGGTATACCCCATTTGAGATCTCGTGTGATTGCCCGTTCCTGTAATCCGTCGCGAATCCATGCCTGGGTAACCTGCATGGCGTTTCGCGCCCACTGTCCCTGAACGCTTGCCTCTTTCATCCATGACTCGTATCGGGGGAGAATGGCGGGTAAATCAAGGTAGAGATGTTTTGTTGATCGCGCTTCCGGACGGGATCCGCAGGTCAGACAACGAGGTTCTGAAAGTTCGGTTGGATCAAGGAGCTTTCCGCAATTCTCGCATTGATCACCCCGTGCATCCTCATACCCGCACGAAGGGCACACCCCACGGACAAAACGATCCGCAAGAAACCGGTTGCAGGAGGTACAGTACAGCTGTTCAATGGTGTGTTCCTGTATAAATCCGTTTTTTTCGAGATCAAGAAAAAGGGATTGGGTTATTTCTGTCTGCTGGGCAGTGGACGTTCTTCCGAAATGGTCAAATGCAATGGAAAACCACTCATAAATATCTTTATGGATTGCATGATAATGATCGCACAGTTCTCTCGGGGTTTTCCCCTCCTCCTGCGCACGAGTTTCGGTTGCGGTTCCATATTCATCGGTACCGCATACATACAGTGTGTCATACCCTCTAAGGCGGCAATACCGGGAAAACACATCTGCGGAAAGAACCTGGATAAGATTACCCAGATGCGGAACATTATTGACATATGGCAATGCGGACGTTACGAGTTTTCTTTTCATGAACGCATGATAAAATTTCGGACGGAAGTAGTCAACGGTGTACAGCTGCCGGAGCGGTCTCAGCAGGAAAACTTGAGGAATACCGTTTTTTCTGTTTCGTAGTTTGAACTCAAATCAACCTTCCAATAGAGAAAAATGCGTGCTCCGTCGGTTACCTGCATCTTCTCCTTGCTGCCGCTCTGTCGTGATTCAATGACGATGGGTACAAGAGAAACTGACGGGTTTTCGTTTGCTTCAAGGGTAAAGGTGCATTTTGAACAGGTATCAACAATCTGTATCCAGGATACATCATCATATCCGGCTTGGCAGATACCGCTTTCTTTCCGGGAGTCCTCCGAGAAAACGGTTACCAGCGGCTGTTTGTTCTTTTTCCCGTTGATGAGCGACAGATCCAGTTCTGTTACAAATACACCGGTAAGTTTCAGGGGGCTGTCATTTTTGAGAATGTACTGAACCTGCACCCCTTCGTTCCGGAAGATATACTGTTTGCGAAGGGAAAGCGGCTGCTGGAGTGAGCCGTATGTGGCATTGGTTTTCAGCTGAAGTTCACAGCGGGTACGGTCAACAGACTGTTCCTGATAAATGGAATGACGGAAAAGATCCGGTTCTGACGGGAGCGATCCCCGTGCGAGCTTTCGTATTGCTGCGGTTGAAAAAAAGTGGTCGATAAAAAGTCCTGACGAAGGAACGCTGGTATCACAGAAATTCCGGTATACCGAAAAAATGTCCAGTTCGAATATTTTTCCTCCACAGGGATGTACGTACATGTTTACCTTGTCAAGCTGACACAGGTATTCGCGGATGCTGTCCAGATCAAAGTCTGCACAGATGATGGACGGTGAAAAAACGCCGCGTACCCGGGTTGTCTTTTCGGCCATGAGCAGACTCTTGTATGCAAGCGTACGCAAATTGCGTGTTTCAGGGGTATCTGAACCATTTGGAAGCCGGAATGTTTCACTGTATTGGGATTGCCAGACTTCTTCACGGGCTGTCTTTTTCCGTGCCTTGTCTCCCCTGAGCTGGTTTACCAGAATGCTTACATACATCATTTTTGAATACAGACGCATGATGTTTTCTGAATTGACGAGATACTGTTTCACGGAGGTTCGGGCCAAAATGCGGATATCGTCCGGAGGCGGATTGTCATCTGCGTCATAGGGTGACATACCGGAAGAAATATACGCCCGGAGGTTTGGAAGGCGCGATTTGAGAAGTTTGCCCGGCGTTGTCAGTTCGAGCTGAATGGTGGATCGGGCAATTGAAGAAAGAAACCGTTCCATCCATGAAGAACCCCCGTCTGTTGCGGTAAAAAGTCCGGGAATCGCGGTTTGGTCAAAAAGGATGATGACCGTGATATCGGATTTGTCGGTATCGGAATACTGCAGTACATCAAGAAAGTTTTTTGGTGAAATACGATCCAGATACCGGTAACGGTTATCAACAGGGAGTGCTATGAGCGTTTTCCCGCTGTCTTCGAGCGTTACCGGAGAAAGGCCGTTTACCCCCGGGAATCCGCTCGTTTCCAGCATTACCTTGTCCATGAGCAAATATTCGATGCCGCATGTGCACAGCGAAGAAATGAGTGAGGGATCCCATGCACTTCCGGGCATCCACAGTCCGCGGGGGCGTTTCCCGAATTGTTTTCTCAGTGATGTTGTTAAAAGTTCCGTCTGACCAACCCGATCCGCCGGAGGCAGAATGGGAAAATACGGTGTGTAGTACCCGCCTCCGAGAATTTCCAGCTGTTTTCGGGAAGTCATTTCCTCTATGATCATGAAAAATTCGGGATGATTGTGTTCTATCCAGTCGAGAAACGGACCGGACATGAAAAGAGAGAATGATAACTCCGACAGTTCATACAAACTCGATAACAGCGGTTTGTATAATTCCTGATATTGTTCTTCATAACGGGAAGAATCAATTCCGGGAGTAATTGTACATACTGTTCCAAGGCATAATTTGACTGACATTACTCCAAAATCCTGAAAAGCTTGGCATATTGATTATCGTGCAAGTATACCGCATTACCGGTTTTTTTTAAAGGACGAATACCATTTTCCGGGGAGGAAAATTGATGACCGGTTCTGTCCGGTTACCGCGGAATGCTCCACCAGGAAAGATCAGGAGCATAAAAAGCCAGTGAAAGCAAACCCAGACTGATTAATGACAGAGGGGAGCCCTTCCATGACGAAGGAATCCGCGATGGGCGCAATCGTTCACGAATCGAGAACAGAAGGGTGGTTACAAGGGTATATGAAAGGATACCCGCGATAATGATGAGAAGACCATGATACAGGGACAGTCCTTCGAAAACACCGAGAAAAATAATACCGAAATGGAAGACGCGTTCTTCACCGGGAACCGGCTCGGCGGTAACTCCAGCAAGAGAAAGACCATACTGCACCAGCACGCAGACAGCTACAGAAAAAACCGGAACAAGATACGAAAGATTGAAGGGAATCAAAAAATGCGATACCGGAAACCAGACAAGCAGGAAGGTTCCCAGAGTCATGAGCAGAAGTGCCGGAATGCGTGAATAAAACGCAACATCCTTGCCGGAATCGAGAAATGACCGTTCAAGGCCAATGCCGTACATAAAAATTGTCGAACAGGATAGCGAATAAAAAAGTATGGTCTGGATTAAATTCATGATTGTGGGACTGCTCCTTTTTTGGTGAATATCTGTTTAAGCAGGAACGAAAAAAGACCGGCGAGAATCAGTGCACCGCCTCCGGTTCCGACAACTCCGGTGATCCATGGATTACCGGGAGGAATTACCGTTATTACAAGGAAGCCGGAATATACGGGAAGCGAAATTGTCCCAAGGCCGAGTACTTCACGCAAGAGCGAAAATACAATAAGCAGGGGGATGAAAATAATGACCGGCGAGAAACTGTCCGAGTTTTTGCTACATGAGGAAATACTGATGAGCAGGAGAAAAGAAAAAGCAGACAGATATATGTACAATTCGAGGGAAAGCGCCAAAAGCGGGTATACTCCGCCCAGAATGCCGTAAAACAATGCTGCCGTTCCGGCAAGACCGGAAAGTTCGAGTACTTGTCCCGCAGGACCGTCGTCGACACGTTTTACCAGTTCCCTGATGAGGATGCCCGCACCGTAATAAAACAGGATGGCAACGGAAAAGATGAGTCCATAGGCAAACCGGGAGGTGGCCGGGATGAGGGGACAAAGGGCGAACAGAAACAGCGACAGTTTATTTTTCATGTGTTCCTCGTGAAGCAGTATTCAACCGGGTAATGCGATTCGTCCATTTGTTGATTACACTCTGTGAAATACCCAGCTTCTCATAATCGGAATGGAGTTCCGGTTCAAGAAGCAGACCGCAAAATTCCGCATCACCGTGATCCCGTACGGCGAAAACAGCACTGTATGGACCGGTTCTTCCGGTTATTGCAACTATGTACACCGATGACTCGATATTCCCGATGCGTGCACTATAACCGCGGCTGTAAGCGATTCCCGCCCCTCCCTGAATCGTTTTACTGTGCAGGGAAACCTCGGCACCAGACCAGGATTCAAGAATTGTTTTTGTTGCGACCCGTATGGTTTCATCGGAATAATGCCGGGTAAGTACATTGACGAAAATGATGAAAAAGAGGAATGCTACGATTACTGCAGTAATGGATAATCCCTTTTTCAGGGTACGTTTTTGTTCAATTCTCATGCATATACTCTCCGTGCAGCAACTACCCGTTTCTCGACATATTCAATAATCGTGCTTAATGGATTAACGGCGATGACCGTAAATGCCGCTCCTGCTGGTGATCCTCCGGGACCGCACAACAGGAAGCAGATAATTCCGGCAGCGAATCCGGAAATGAGTTTACCCATGCGGGTTCTTGGTGCAGTTGAAAATTCAGATAGTATGAAAAATGCCACAAACAAAACCCCGCCGGTCAACAGGGCAAAAAGAATATCGCCCGAGCCATATCTTCCGCCGGCAACCGGTGTAAAAAGGTATACAAGAAGGCCGTAGGTGAACAGAAATACGGCGGGAACAATCCAGTCAATTATTTTCATCGAAAGCAGTACAATTGAGGCCAGCAGGGTTAGCATGTTGTACCGGAAGGCGGGTATTGGCGAAGGTGACTGCCAGAAAAGGGTGATATATCCTTCGGGCAATGATATTCCCGCCTTGCCGAGCAGAACGGCATTGAAGAAATTGGTAATGGCGGTATCGGATTGTATGCGTGAAAAATGGTCAATTTTCAGCGCTCCGAAAGCATCGCCGGCGGCAGTTACGGTTTCCGGTGTAATGAGAAATGGAGGGAACAGTTCTCTCTGGCTCAGGAATGCCAGCGCTACTGCCACGGCAACCGGATTCATCCAGTACGAACCGGTACCCCCAAAGATTGCCCGCGACAAAAGGCATCCCGAGAATGCCGTACAGAAAATAAATACCGGCCCAAGGGTAGACGGCAGAAGAAAACCGATTAGCAATCCGGTGAGTATGGCTGTTCCGTCAAGCAGTATTTGTTTTTTTCTGGTCCATGCAACACTGATTTCTGCCGTAATGCTGCCTGCTGTCGCAATGACAATTGAAAGCAGGCCAACAAAGTCATGCTGCATGATCATCGCAAACAGATGGGGAGAAAGCGACAGTATCATGATCAGGGACATGCTTGTTATGGTTGGTCGTGTAACAATGAACGGAGACGGTGTTACTTTCAATTGTGCATTTTTCATGTCAGCGCTCCCTTTTCTTCCTGTTCTTGTGAGTCTTTCAGGATATGGTGCAACGGAATACGGGAAGGACAAACCATGGTACAGCATCCGCAATGCTGGCAGGATTCAATAAGCGTTCGCTGTACCGGTGAAATTTCACCATAGGTGATCGCGTCAACAAGTTCCATGGGATCCAGATATACCGGGCAAACCTGAAGACATCTGCCGCAATGAACGCAGTCGTACACCTGATAATCCGGACAAGTATCCCGGTTCAGTACATGTATCGATTTGGTAGTTTTTGTTATTGGCGTTGCAAGATCGGATACCGCGGTTCCGGTGATGAGACCGTTCATGACAATCCTTGAAGGATTCTCGGTAAATCCACCGCACTCATGTATGAGGCTGCCGATAGTTGTTCCTATCTTTGCCTTCATCACAGCAGACGAAGCAATTGCCGGACCGGAAATGTGCACATACCGGTACAGTACCGGTTTGTTGTGAACTACGGCGTCGTATGCACAGACCGCGGTTGACGGGTCAATAAACACGTGCGTATTCGTATGTATTGCGCTTCCAAGAAGCTTTGTCAGTTGTTTCCGGTTGCCGGAGGGATACCGGTTGTCTGTTTTCAACAATACCGGTTCGATTGACCCGGTCATTTTCCCGAGTTCTTCCGGATCGGGACCAACGGGATCATTGTGTATAAAATACAGTTCCTTTGTATTTATTGCGCGGGCAATAAGTGCCGCACCTTCGATAACTTCATTGAAGAGGTTTGCTGCAAGGAATGAATCCAGCTGACAGGTAGGATCGAGATCAAAAAGACGAACTACAATGGCAGGATTCTTTTGTTTTTTTGCAGAACGCAGTATTGGAGCCAATGGTTCTGCATCATCAAAAGTACACACAACGCCCTTGTCTTCAATGAGTTTCAGAATTTCTGACTCACCGGTTGTTTTCCATGAAAAGTTCTCTTCTTTTCTGCCCAGTATGTCAAAAGATCCTGATAATACAATTTCCGCGGCACTCACCGTTGTACCGTCATCGGTAGTAATTTTCCGTATGGAGCGCAGGAGGCCGGGTATGGGAGCATGAATACGGGTCATGTCCGGTTTGGTGCTGCGGGCAATAAGCTGCCCTTCCCTGACCCTGCTTCCTTCGGTAACAACCGGTATTGCTTCATTGGCGGAGTCCTGCCTGAATGGTACCAGTGCAACGGGTGGCAGAAATGCATTTACTATTGTTCCTGGTTGCGGTTGTGCAAGCGCAAACGATTCCATGCTGCGTCGAAAACGGATAAAGCGTATCATTATGGGTGCCTCGTTATCCTTCCAGAGACAAACCGTCCCTGTTCAAGGAGCATTTTTTCGAGCGGTGTCGTATTCCCTGCGAGTGTTTTTTTTATGAACTCCCGGTCAAATTCTGCCACAACCCGCGGCATCGGGAGCAGCCTGCCCTGTTGTTCATCAAACAGGTAATCGTAAACAACCATCTGTTCTCCAACAGTCGGAGGGTACAACCGGTTACGGTAATCCGTCCAGGGGAAAATGGTCATTTTCCATTGTACCGCAAGAAAATCAGCAAGGTCGGGAAGTTCTGAATCACTTCTGATACGTAAAAACGACTCGAAAGTCTCCGGTGTAAAACCAACCTGGTCAGTATAGCCCGCAGGTATGGGTAAATACAAGCATTCCTCACCGGAAAATGATGATTTTCCCGAACCGGTTGAAGAAAGAATTGCCGCGGGAGCGCCGGTAAGAACAAGCACTCCGGCAAGGATCACTATCATTCTCCTGTTGACATGACCGCTTCGATACAGTGTGTGCGGGTGTATCGGAACACAACGAAAACGGCGGCGGTGCAGTAAAGCGAGGTATGCCGAAAAAACCGGTATGGCGGGAACCAGATACACAAGCAAAAAAACTGAACCTGTCGCAAGTACTGCCATGAAAAAAAGAGCGAATGAATGACCGCCATTGAACAGGGCGATCACCAGTGCAACCAGAACCGGGGAAAACAGAAGCGGATTGCGTTTGACCCGCTCCACCCGCTGCGGACCGGTAAGTTCAAATGATCCTTCATGAAGAACATCAGAAAGGGCAATGACGGTGCAGACTATCAGCGATGCCCCCGTCATGCCTGCCACCGTGTTCCATGTACCGGCAAGAATCACTGCCGGTACCGATCCCACAACACCGGTAAAACGGTTTTTCTGAACGAACAGCCCGGCGGCAAGCAGCAATAACGGCGGAACAAGCAACAACAGGTAAAATGACGCGGTTCCCTCAAGATACCATGAAACCGGTTGTGATGCGAAGGCACTTTCGATGACCCGTTCAAGGTGCGGCGTATCCGGTACAAAGAAAAAGCGCAGTCCGCTATCCTGATTGTAAAACCAGCGGCTTCTCAACCGGTTTGCTTCATCAATAAATGGCTGTACGGGAGAAAGAGGATTGCCCCGGGGAAGCATTGAATTGCTTTCCGTAACAATATGACCGATACCCGCAGCACTGAGGCGGGTTATCAGCTCTTTTTCATGATCAGGAGGGGAAACGGCAAGTATGCGGTATTCTTTCCAGCAGGTATCTGTTGTATGGACGGGAAAAAGAACCATGACAATACCGGATGCAATACAGATAAAGACGAGTGAATACAGTACAAAAAAAGGTATGTTCCGGCTGCTTTCCATGCAGGATCAGAGGGTAGAAAAAGCGACACCGATAAAGAATCCGAGCAGAATCCCGGCCAGCACTTCCATGGGACGGTGTCCCTGTATTTCCTTGACCGGTTTGAAGGGATATTTCATCCGGGAAGACACTTTCGCACCAAGTTCGTTGAGTGCCTTTGCCTGAAGACCGCTTGAACGACGAACCCCTACCGCATCCCGTATGACAACCAACGCAAAACAGCAGGAAAAAACAAACAGGTCGGAATAAATCCCCGATTTAAACCCGATGGTGGTCGTAACCGAGGAAACAAGCGCAGAATGGCTGGAAGGCATCCCGCCGGTTTTCCAGAACAGCAACGCCACAAGGTCTCCCAGAGATGATACCGTGCGTGTAAACAGTGTAATGAGTGTTTTAATGAATTGGCAGAAAATCCAGCTGGTAACAGCAGAGAGAAAAATAGGATTTTGCAGCAGTAATGTCAGCTCGGTTAACAGGGTCCTGTTCATCAAGAGTATTTTCGCCAAACAGCCCCTTTTGTCAAGTACTGATTACCCTGTATACTGCCGGTATAATGGATTTTATATCATACCGCAGTACAGATGATGATACCGGACGCCGGATTGACCGTGTTGTCAGACGCTTCTTGCCGGATGTGCCGCTTTCCGGCATATACCGGTTTCTCAGAAAAGGGCTGATACGGATTAACGGTCATAAAGCAGGGCCGGATATGAAACTGCCCGGGAATGCGGTTGTCGAAATTGCCGCCACCATTGTGTCCGATCAAAAGACAACGCGTGAGCATTCACCGGAATCAGACACGCCGGATATCATTTTCAGGTCAGAAGATCTGTTGTTTGTTAACAAACCCCGCGGGGTTCCGGTTCATGGTATCGGTGGCCTTGACCGGATGATTCCGCCGTCAGATGCAGAACTGGCGTCGTTGTCCTTCAGAACCGGACCTCTTCACCGGCTGGACAAGGGAACATCCGGAATCATTACCGTTTCACGCACCCTCTCCGGTGCCCGGTGGTTTACGAAGGCCCTTTCCGACCATGCCCTGGGCAAGTACTACCTGGGCCTTGTTCGGGGGAGTGTTTCCGGTCGCACAGAATGGCTGGATACCGATCAACACGGTAAAGACATGAAAACAAGTGTAGTTCCGGTACATGCGCTGGGCCGTTTGCAGGGACATGAGGTTTCCCTTGTCCTGTTCCGTATTCATACCGGGCGCAAACACCAGATTCGCAAACAGGCACAATCTCGGGGTTTTCCCTTGTTGGGCGATTTCCGCTATGGTGGAGGTACCTGTCCGGATGGATATTTTCTTCATGCCTGGATACTGATGTTTCCTTCCGATCGTCCATCTGACCTTCCGGAAAAACTGACTGCTCCGCTTCCCGATCATTTTCGTGCGGCATTGACTGATGCCTTTGGTGATATTGTGCTTGCAAAGCTTGAGGCGCTCACCGTATACTGACAAGGAATGAAAAACCTCAGCGACCTGTACTGGTTTTTTAAGGGTGTCAAGGTGTATGCCTTGGTAGGCGACAGCGGAACCGGAAAAAGTTTCCGCGCAAAACTTCTTGCTCAAAAATATGGAATTCAGCTCATTGTCGATGATGGCCTGCTCATTCGTGACGACAAGATTCTTGCCGGCCAGTCGGCAAAACGCGAACAGACCTTTCTTGCGGCGGTTCGTGTCGCACTGTTTGACAATAAAGCCCATCGTGATGAGATTGCCCGGGCCCTGCAAAATGAATCGTTCAAGAAAATTCTTATCCTGGGAACATCGGATAAAATGATACAGAAGATAGCCGCGCGGCTTCAACTTCCCCAACCGTTCAAAACGGTAAAAATAGAGGACATTGCCTCCACCGAAGATATAGAGCGGGCTATCAGATCACGACGCGTTGAAGGGAAACATGTCATTCCGGTTCCCTCCATCGAGATAAAACGGAATTACCCGCAAATTTTCTATGATCATGTCAGAGTTTTTCTCAAGGGAAGGAATAAAATCCTGTCCAGCAACACCATGGCGAAGGTGTACGAAAAATCGGTCGTACGACCCGAATTTTCCAAGAAAGGACGGGTAATAATCTCGGAAGCAGCGTTGAGTCAGATGGTTATTCACTGTGTCGGAGAATTTGATCCGGCAATTAGTATAAAAAAATTGACTATCAAGACTGATTCGAGGGGGTATCGTCTGGTAATTGTCATCGATGTTCCCTTTGGAACACAGCTTACCGGAAAGATCCATCAGATGCAGCAATACATTGTTGAAAATATTGAACGATACACGGGAATACTTGTCGAAGAAGTTCATATCGTTATCGACAAAATAACCCGGACATAGGAGTTACGGCGAATGAAAATCAAAAGGATTCTTGTCTGCATGGTTGTGTCAGCAATCATGTGTTCACTATACGGAGAACCATTGACGAGTGTTACGGGAAATTATCACTTTACCTATACTGATCCCTCTGTTGATATTGAAGAGGTAGGACGGTCATTCATGCTGTTGCGTGAGTCATTTTCCGACTTGTGCGGATTTGATCCCGATCCTGAAAAATACCCGGCTCAAATCAGGATACTGCCGGATCGAGCAGCGTTTGATGAATACCTTGTGTCCCGGATCGGTGAAACGAGAAGTCAGTTTGTCTTTCTCAAGTATGGGCGGCCCGAGTTGTCGGAGCTGGTGCTCTACCCTTCTGCGCCCGGTACTGACTACGAGTCCTTTGCCGGTCCCTCTCTTAACCGCCAATTGTTCCTTCAGTATTTGTACAGTTATGTGCTTGAACCACCGTTATGGCTTCGTGACGGCCTGCAGGCATGGGTTGAAACGCTCACCATTGAAAACAATACCGTTGTGCAAAGCGGATATTCTCCCTGGCTTGAAACAGCGAAACAGTACCTGAATGATTCAAGTCATCGCCTTCCTCTCGGATCCATTCTGACTGCACTGACCGGTACGTATGAGGCTGCGCGCCTGTATCCATTGTCATGGGCGGCTGTTTCATTTTTCCTGCAAACCGAACTCGCCGGCTACCAGCGGTTTATTCATGAGACCTTTGTCGTTCTTGAAGGACAGGACGGCTACAACCGCCGTTCCCAGGACGAGAATACCCGCGCTGTGTATGAGCGGTTTGAGAGGATGGCGCGCCTTACTGATGCGGATGCAGATTTTATGACATGGATACGTGCCCAGACAACTTTTTCCGAAATGCTCAAGGAAGGTATTGGTGCGTACACTGCCGGGAGACATGATGCGGCACAGAACATATTGCACAAAGCGGTACAGCTGCAACCGTCCGATCCCCTGCCGGCGTACTATCTCGGGTTGTCGCTGTATGCTGCGGGGAACTACCGGGATGCAGAGAAATGGTACCGGAGGGCACTCGAAAACGGTGCAGACGCTGCTACTGTTCACTGGGCACTTGCCCTTGCATCTCATGCCTCGCGAAAATACCGCGAAGCACGAGAGTACCTGGAAAAAGCACGGGAACTCAGTCCTGCGCGATATGGAGACAAAGCGGCAGCGTTGCTCAAGTCGATGCCGGAATAGATCTCCGTCTTCTGCGTCTGCCCCGTCCTGACGGAGCATCTGCATTTTTATCCCGATTCTCTGTACCGTCCGGGTTTCGCATTTTCCCGCGGCTTTTTGCCGGCCGTATGGCCAGTCCGCCTTCTTTCAGGCAATGACGTATCGCAAACTCCAGTTCTATCCGCGGCGGATTCATCGGCATGATGAACCGGCGACATTCCCGGTATACATGGGTATATACTTCCATGGGTCTGCCGCTCCAGTCTGTAATGATATTGATGAGTGCGGATACCAGAAACGCGAGTTTGCGCCCAAGACGAACATCTTCTCCGGACACAACCAGCGCATCAAGTTGCTCAAGATCCTTTTGATACTGCACGGAAAAACCGGCATTGCCGTCAAGGAGGCTGCATGCTGCCGGTTGCAAATACATGAAAAGGTCATACTGTAATAGCCGGGATACAATGGGTGCGGCTTTTCCGCTGTTGATTATTTTCAATATTTCTTCAGTGAGCCGCGACGGTGAAACCGGCTGCAGTAATTCGGCTTTCTTTCGCATTGCCCGTCCAAGTTTGCCCGGGATTCGGCAGCCGGTGGTGGTGGCGTATTTAACGGCACGTATCATGCGTACCGGATCATCATTGAAAATGACCGGAAGGGGAATAACCGGAACCAGTTCTCGGTTTCGTATATCCTTGACACCGCCAACATAATCGATAACCTGTTCCTTGAGCGGATCATAGTACAACGCGTTAATCGTAAAATCACGGCGCTGTACATCATCGTCCATTGTACCGAATTCATTGCCAATGCTCCCGCCCGCAATGGAACGGAATGTGGAAACTTCATAAATTCTCGGTCCGAAGAAAATGTGCACCAGACGGAACCGTTTTCCGATTATTCGGGAATTTCTGAAAAGGCGCTTTATTTTCGCGGGTTCGGCATTGGTCACAATGTCGATGTCTTTGGGTTTTTTCCCGATAAGAAGATCCCGTACTGCTCCGCCGACAATATATCCTTCAAAACCGTTATTACGCAGATGGGTAATAATGCGGATTGCATCGCTGTCGATGTAGTCTCCGGGGATGCCGTGCTCATTCTTTGTGTAGATGACCGCTTTACGGACGGCCCGGCCCTTTGCGTCCTGACTGTATCTGATCAACATGTATGGTTTCATTTTCTACAGAATAGCAGGTAATGTCAACGGCGTTCATGACGTTCGGTAGTGGCAACACCGGAAACAAATGATATACTGTAGTCCCATGGGGTACGGTAACCAATTCACCATTTTGAAAAAACTGCTTCTCGTCGTGTTTTTTACCGTATGCACCGCCTGGTATGTCCATGCTCTTGAACCGGTCTGGATTCGTGTTCTTCCCGGTGAACTCATGGCAAGAGCTGCAGTTAACGGGGAACGAATCTATGCGCTTACCGACAACCGTTCGGTAACCTGTCTTACAACAAAGGGAGATTTTCTCTGGAGCCGTCCGGTACGGGGTAAACGCATAGCTCATCTTCTGGTAACCGATAACGGCATGGTCTTTGTCCTTTCCCGTGAGGGAATTCTCACCGTTCTCAGCAGGGACGGCATGATGGTCTGGACCATGCGGTTTGGAATGGAGAGCGCCGGTTCTCCATACCGGGGCAGAGACGGGAGGACTTTTTTTCTGTTTCAGAATCACATTGTCTGCATGACCGATTTTGGCACCATTTTGTGGAAACGTTCAGTTCCATTACTTCATTTTGCCGGTATGTCCGAATGCGGAGATGGTACGCTTGTTCTGTACAATACTGACGGAACCGCACGTTTGTATTCCCCGTTTGGAACCGAGCTTGGCACCTGTCAGTTTGACGGAACTCCGGAATCCATTTCGCCCCTGCCCTCGGGGTTTGCTGCCGGATTTCCGAACGGATCCCTGGAATTTCATGATGTACGAAATGGCGGATCGGGTTTGAGAATTGAAAAGATGTGGAAAATTCCGGGACCGGACAGCGTTGCCGCGGTTTCTGCGCACAACGGTACGCTGTACTGTGTATACCGGAATGGCAGTGTCATCGCGTACAATGAAACCGATGGAACCCTGTTATGGCACTCGGGTATTGGTATCCGTGTTTCCGGGCAAACCTGCATAGATTTTTCGTATGGGCGAATTACTGTTCTTTCAGCAGGTCTTGCCGCTTCATTTGAGGATAACGGATCCCGTGTATGGGTTCATGCACCACAGTCATTGCGCGGAACTCCCATGATCAGTGTAGACGGTCGGCTATATGGAGCAGGAACCGGCTGGACCATTGCCGCATATAATCCGGAAGACCGTATTCTGGGAAGAAATAATTCGATTAAAACAGAAACATACGGTATACTGGACGTAACGTTCAGTGCCTATCCGTACGCCAATACGTCGGATCAGCTGTATACCTTCCTGGATCGTGTTGAGAAAGCGGTTGCGGCGGGAGATATCGGGGACTCCGAACCGCTGTATGCCCGGTGGCTTGCAGATATACTGACCGGTTCGTACAGTGACCCCTTTTCCGACATGAGGCCGGACAGTACCTCCCGGGGAAGAGCAGCTTCCCTGTTGGGGCGGCTCGGATCTGCCGAATACCGTCCATTGCTGTTGGCAACTGCCCGGGGTCCGTTTGACGAGTCGCTTGCGATAGGTCTTCTGTACGGGTTGTCCCGTTTTGGCCCGGATGCAACCGGAGAGTCGGTTGTGGCGGCAGTTTCCCTGGCAACCCGTGCCGGTGTACACCGTCCGGCAGTCCAGTTTGCCGCCTGTGACGCGTTGTCGGTACTGGCCCGGTTTTCTTCCGGTTCGGTCAGGGATGACGCGGTTCGTGCCCTGACTTCATTCTCGGCTGATCCCTGGAGGGATCAGGTCAAGAAATATGCCCGCAAGACCATGGAGTCTTTGCTTCAATGAAATGTATCTGGAGGATATGGTATGAAAAAATGCGTCCTGTGTTTAGTCGCTCTGTGTATTTCATCATTTTTGTATTCGCTTGAGGTAGACCGGCCCGAATTGCAACAGGCGGTTTCCGGAGCAACTATCGAGTTCATCAACTATGTCGGGCCGCAAACCTCCGTAAGCACTGCCGAGGAAATCCGCGCAATAGGAATTTCTCTTGCCGATGCAGTCAACGGACGGACATCAGCCGGTGACAGTACCCGCTATCAGATCATCCATGCGGTTGATCCCGCAGTTACCGACAAACTTGATGCAGATATCCTCGTAATCGGTTCCGGTGCAACCGTGGATCATATCGACAATATTCGAAGGATCCTGTCGGCATATCTGTCCCGCGCGTACGGATACTCCGATTCAGACGCCACAACCCTCGCCTATTATGTAACCATATACAATGCGGTATATCGCGGAAAAATGAATGTATTTACCGAACGCTACAAACCGGTTGTAACCGGATACCTTTCGGAAGAGAATGCCGGTATTGCAACACGATGGGATCAGTGGCCGGGAAAAACCCGAATGGTTATTCCGCTGAATGATCCCCGTTTTGCCGGAACGCTCAGTGCGGTAGATACTTCCACACTGTCACAGGAAGACGTTATAGAGAAAATGCGCGAAGAAGATGACGCGGCTCTCGATACCCGCAAGGATATGGTAGACCTGAAGGAACGTGAAAGCGAACAGGCACAGGAACGTGCCGAGTCTGCGCAGAAAGAAGCGGCAAAAGCGCGGACAGAAACCGCAACAAAACGTACCGAGTCGGAACAGGCTCGTCGTGAAGCGGACCAGGCTGCACAGAAGGCAGAAGCCGCCCGCAAGGAAGCAGAAAAGCGTCCCGATGATCCAGCCGCACAAGAGGCTGCCGAGAAAGCTGAAGAAGAAGCCGCAGAAAAAGCCGCTGTTGCGGATGCGAAGAAAGAAGCGCTTGCAGATTCAGAAAAAAAGGTTCAGGAAAAAGAGTCGGCCGCAGAAGCAGAGCAGTCCTTTGCAGATACCAAGCAGCGTGAATCACTTGAAGACCGTAAAGAGATAGCGTCGGATACCCAAAAGGTAGTAGACAAGGAAGCGGCGGATTCACGTGCCGCAGCCGGTGAAGCATTCGCTTCGGTCATACCGGGGTATGCGCTCCGTGTTCTGGACTCATCGTCACTCGTTTCCGAACTCGTTCTGGTGAATCTTGCTACTGGTGAAACCATCAAAACGTCTACGCTCAACTCTATTCGCAACCGGGCTGTTGTTGATGCCGGATCGTCGCTCATGGCTGTTGCCGGCAAAAAAAGCGGTAGTGGGGATGTAACGCTGGTATTGATAGATCCTGAAACGCTTGAGCTGGTAAAAACCGGCTCTGCATCCCTGTCGGAAGCAAGCGTGCTTGTTAAAAACGGAAATGATTACTATGCCGTTGTCGAGCAGTCTTCCGGTACCTGTGTGATTGGCCGGTTTGATGCCGCTCTCGAGCTGAAAGCTTCCTCTACCGTAAGCGTGCTGCCGGAAACAGCCATAACGGTAACCCCACGGGGTCTGCTTGTTCAGAACAAGGATGGTACCATTCGGCTGCTTCGGGCAACTGACCTTGCAGATCAGGGCGAATAATCCCTAAAACAATTTTTTGAGACTCTTCTCCGCGTCCTGTAAAACGGGCGCGGTTTTTTTCTCTACAAGGCTCTTCATACGTTTTTCAATCGCCTCTTTTTTGCGCTCGACTGTGTCTTCCTGTGCACGCATTTCTTTTTCCACCTGTTTGAGGCGGTCCTGTACAGCAGTAAATGCGTCCAGTTCGCGTGCATGCTGTTTTTTCTGATTGTTGATATATGCGGCAATTTCCCCGTCAAGCTGCTTTGCAAGTTCGCCAAACTGCCGGTCTATTTCCCCTTGAATTGCCCGGTACACCAGTTTGTCTGCATCGGTGGATATGGATAGTGAAAGTTCCCCGTCAGACGCAATATCGATTTTCACCGAAAAATCGAGGGTACGCATTCCGGACAGTACCTTGCGGTATGCGGAAAAAATGAATCGGGGTTCAAACGGTTCAACCGTGATTGTGGCAGAACCAATTCGCATTTCACTGTCAATTGACAGGGCGCGATCTTCCATGACACGTATCTGCCCGTTTGCAGAAAGCGTGCCGGAAATTGACGGGACTCCCTGTGTGCCGGCAGAATCAAGGGAAACAGCATATCCCTGCACGGTAACATCAGAATCGAGTACTGTTTTTGCATCCGATCGCAAGTCAATTGTTGCCTGAACAGATTCCCTCATTGTGCCATGAACCGTACCGAGGGTAACCAGTGCCGGCTTGTCGAGCTGATCTGCATTATTACTCAGATTTTGCATCTGTCCTTCAGCGCTGAATTGACGTGCATCATCTGCAGCGGAGAGTGAAATATTTTTGAATACAACCCCGGGCAGTGAATCGGAACCAAAGATAAAGGTACGCCCGGTCAACCGTTCGAAGGCAGACGTTTTTGCGCCGTGTGTTTGATTTTTTTCTGCCTTTTTCCCGGACTGACTTCGTTGCAGCATGGTCAAACCGCGGTCAAGCCAGGGATAATAGTCACCGAGCGCGGACATTGCAAATTGTTCAATTACCTGGGCAATCAGGCCCTTTCCACGGTCAAGATTAAATGAGGAAACCGATTTCGCAAGCGACGATAAGTGTTGCGCGTCTGCAGCTATCGCATCCTGTGCCCGTTTTGATAATTCCATGACCTTTTTCCGATCGGCTTCCAGTTGTTCGGTATATGTTCTGGTCATGGACAGACTTTCATCAATGGTTTTACCGGACTTCTCAATAGTCTTGAGAACCCGGTTTCCGTCTTCAACGGTCTTGATTTCATCAACGTTGATGGCTGCTATCTTTTGTGTCGCTTCTTGTGTCGATGTCAATTGAGATTCTGCCCTGGCAGAATTCTTTTGCCAGGTAGCAGTGATATCCGGTACAGTCGCGGAGAGTTCTTCGAGGACAGCGGGAGCTTTCAGTTTATCCTTTTCACGCTCCAGAATTGCAGCCGGATCAAGCTGATTTTTAACGGCGGCCAATCCGCTATCAACAGAAATACCGCTGGTTATAGTATCAATTTTTTCGGTAATCGCCTTCCTGACAGGTCCGGGATTTTTCTCCTGTGCTTCTTTCTTCTTCAGATACTTTCTTTCTTTCCGTGGAGAAAGCGCACCGGTAACCGTTCGGTCTGTTCCGATTCTGACACCGGTTATTTCAACAGTCTCGCTTACCAGTTTTCCCCGGGTGAGTTCAAGGAGATTGAAATACAATTCAAAGCGGCCAACGGCGAAAAGATTGGTCATTGGTTTTGAACGGTTCGCCTGCTCAAGATCTTCAATAACAAAGCGGGTAGCGAAAATGTCAAAATCTATGATACCGATATCACATACTGCACCAAAGGTATTTTCCATTGCACCGGTAACAAGTTTTCGTGCCAGCACATTCCGGAATAGTGCAATTCCCGCAAGGAGAATGAGTACACAGGCCAAGGATATGACTATATGAACGATTTTAAACCGCCCTTTTTGTTTCCTGATATCCTTCGCAATCACTTTCAGTTTTTTCATGGTTGCCGGCGGGGCCGCTTTTTTCGGGTCAAATGTATATACCGTGCGGCCTTTCTTGTTCTTGCCGGTGACAATCAATGATTCAACCAGCTTTTTGTCTGCAGGAATATACAGTTTGTCCAGAATTCGCTTTTTGATTGTTTTCCCGGAGTATTTTTTTGAAAAAAGTTTCGGCAATGTGATCTTTTTGTTTTTTTTCATTATCGTCTTCCTCCGAGTTCGGATGCAGCATGTATCTTCCTGATAAGCGGAAATTTCATGATGACCGCAAAGATTTTGCTTCCGGTAATGGCAGGCTGCAGCTTCTCGCGGTACAGTGACAGCAGGATGCGTACCAGTACATACAGTGGAATGTATGCAAGGATGCCTGCAAGAAATCCGCCGGCAACCATGGTGTTGTTAAACCTGGTCAGACCGATGAACGGAGTCTGATACAGAACAGTATAGACAGGCTCAAGAACCGGCAGCGACAAAACCATAAATCCGAGACGTTCAACAAGGACATCGGTAACGGGAACCAGCGGTGAAAACAGGAGCAATGAAAGAAAGAAGGCACCCTTGTGAATCCGGATAAACAGGGTGAGAATAAAAAGGAACACCCACAACAGATTGCCTTTCGGCACCAGGGAAAGAAGCAGTCCGAGAGACACGGCATGGGCAATGTCTCCCGGATGGGCATTCGCATTCAGTGCTTTGATTAAACGGGTAATATACTTGATCATCATCTTCCTCCAGCGTACTGGTTATTGCTACTTCTTCAATTCGAGTGCACTTTTGTATACATCTTCATACTTTTTCGCGGATACATCCCATCCGAATTTCTTTTTCATACCGCGCACCTGCATTTCCCGAAGGTGTTCCCTCTTGTTGTACCAGGCATATGCCGCCCACCCGACCGTATCATAAATGCTTTGCGGGGTGAGATGGTCAAGAATGAATCCGGTACCCTCCCCGGTCTGTTCATTGTAGTTTTCCACGGTATCCACGAGTCCGCCGGTTTTTCTCACAATCGGCAACGTCCCGTACAACAGTGAGTACATCTGGTTCAGGCCGCACGGTTCATACCGCGACGGCATGAGGAAGAAATCCGATCCTGCCTCAACAAGATGACTCAAGGACTCATCGTACCCGATATAGGCACTGAAATTGGGAAGTTCATGATTCAGGGTTGAAAGCTCTTTTTCGCACCATTGTTCTCCCGATCCGAGTACCACCATCTGAAGATCAATCCCGGTACAGATGCGGTGAGCCGATCCGTAGGAAGGACCAAAGAGTTCTGATACACCCTTTTGGTCAACAAGTCGGGTTACCATTCCGACCAGGGGGACATCAGGGTTTTCGGGAAGATTCATTTTTTTCTGGAGGGCTTTCTTGTTTTCAGCCTTTTTCTCGAGCGTTTTTGTCGTGTATTTGACCGGTATCAGGCGGTCTTTTCCGGGATTCCAGGTATCGGTATCAACCCCGTTAAGAATACCGACGAGATCTTTTGAGCGGTACCGGAGGATCCCGTCCATCCGGAAACCGTATTCGGGACGTTGAATTTCAAGGGCATAGGTTGGTGAGACGGTTGTCAGTTTGTCCGAAGAAACAAGCGCTGCCTTGAGGAAATTCATCCGGTCCCAGTCTTCGAATCCGGCGGCATAAAAGTTGTCCCAGCTCAGTGCCGTGTGTGGATACAGATGCTTGCTGTACACTCCCTGGTAGCCGATATTGTGGATGGTAAAGACACTCGCGGTCGCGGAAAAATCGCTGTACGCTTCATGAAATTTCATCAGAATGGGTGAAAGGGCTGCCGCCCAGTCATGGGCATGAACGACATCGGGCATCCACTGAATTTTCCGGCACAGCTGGAGCGCGGCATGCCCCAGCAGGGAAAACCGCTGGGGATTGTCGTGAAAGTCCGGTTCAGCCGGAGTCCCGTATATCCCGTCCCTTCCGTAGCTTTGTTCATGATCTATGAAATAAACCGGTACGTCCGATCCCGGAAGTGTCGAGCTGTATACTCCGGTCCATATTTCCTGATATCCGCACTGGACACCCATGGGTCCTTTCAGATGTTCCAGCTTGCTCCGGTCTATCCGGTAATATCGGGGCAGTACGATGCGCACATCATGCCCGAGTTTTGACAGGGCAAGGGAAAGTGCAGATACCGCGTCTGCAAGCCCGCCGGTTTTAGCAAACGGGACCGCTTCGCTCGTTACCATCAGAATTTTCAAAAAAAGCCTCCTTGGCTTACCACTGCGCCCCGGCTGTCATGAACGAATCCCTTGAACGGGATATGCTTTCTTCTGAAGTGCAATACGCAAGGCGAATCCAGCCTGCTTTGCCGAACCCGCTTCCGGGTACGGCAAGAATGCGCTGCTTCTTCAAATGATCACAGAATTCAGCATCATCGTTTTCCGCTCCGGATGTTTTCTTCCGTTCGGGAACACGGCAGAACAGATAAAAAGCGCCTTCGGGAGCTGCGTACGGAATGCCTGCATCATCGAGAATTGCCATGAGCAGTTCCCGGCGTTTTTCATATACGCAGTAATCCACCGATTCTTTCCAGCATGCTGCCACAACCCGCTGGAATGTCGCCGGTGCGTTGACAAAACCGAGAATTCGGGTCGTATAAATTATTGCATTGGCAAGCTCGGTTGCCTGAATGGCCCCGGGGCATACCGCCGCATACCCTATCCGTTCACCGGGAAGACTGAGATTCTTGGCAAAGGAACTTACTATGACTGTATCCTTCCAGTAGGGAAAAATTGGTGCGACTGTTTTGCCGTTATACACAATCTCGCGGTACGGTTCGTCCGCAATAATCATGACGGTGCGGCCGGTCCTGTTCCGGTGGGATTCCAGCACCTCGGCAAGGGATTGAATCTCCTGTTCGGTATAAATCTTTCCGGTCGGGTTATTCGGGGAGTTTACGATAATCGCTGCAGTTTTCTCCGTGAGTGCCGACCCGATCGAGTCTGTATCCAGCGAGAAGTCATCCCGTGACGGCACGGTTATGAGTGTTCCGCCGTGATTACGGACATACTGGCCGTATTCCACAAAATAGGGTGTGCTCACCAGTACTTCATCCCCTGCGGTGAGGATGGCTTTGAGAACCGAATTGAGTGCTCCTGCAGCACCGCACCCCATGATGATCTGTGTGTAGGGAACGTCCATTTCCTGTTCTCCTGACACTTTCTCCGCCATGGCCTTCCGGGTCTCCGGGTATCCGGCATTAGGCATGTAGGCATGCAAACCGCGTTCCGGAGAAGCGGCAATATCTTTCAATACATTCCGTACTTTGGCGGGCGGATCAAGATCAGGATTACCAATACTGAAATCAAATACATTGTCTGATCCGTATTGCTGCTTCAGCTGCATACCTTCTTCAAACATTTTGCGAATAAAGGATGATGAGGCCATAAACTCACTGATCTGCGGGGACACGGGCATAGAACGCTCCTGTTGATTGATATATACAAGCATAGCACATTGGGCCTGTTTTGTAACCATTCTGCTTGTCATTCCCGAATGCGTATGCTATCATGTTCATACATTGAACACACATATGGAAAAGGATTCAGAACTGTTACTTCTCGACACCATTCATGATTACACCGGACAAAAAAGGGAAATAAGCCAGCGTGATTTGTCCCGTGCCATCAATTTGTCCCTGGGCATGACCAATGTACTGGTCAAGCGACTGTCCCAAAAGGGGCTTATCATCATGAAAAAGGCATCCGCACGCAATGTAACGTATGCCCTGACACCGGAAGGAATGAATGAACTTGCCAGAAGAACGTACCGGTATCTGAAACGAACCATGAAGCATGTTGTTGTGTACAAGGAAGCGGTTCTTTCACTTGCACAAAAGGCGGCAGATTGCGGCTACAGCGGTTTTGCCCTCCTCGGTGAAAGCGACATATCTTTTATTGTTGAGTATGCATCCGGAAGACTGGGAAAATCCTTTCATGCGGTAACCGATCCGGCTGATATTCCGGAAAACTGTTTTGTATTTATAGCAGAAACCGAAACTGGTACCGTCAGTTCAGTGCCGGAAACCCGGTGTGTGTATATACGCGATTTGTTCAGGGAGGACCGGTAACATGTGTACGGATGTACTTATTCTTGCCGGCGGTGTTGGTGAACGCCTCTGGCCGGTGTCTACGGTTGAACGCCCCAAACAGTTTTTGAGAGTTTCCGGCGGGCTCAGTTTTCTGCAAAGTGCCCTGCTGCGGGCATGGAACCTGCATGTTTCCGGATCAATTCATGTCATTACCCGTTCTGTGTGGACCGATCTGGTTATTGCCGATGTACAGGATCTTGCCGAACGGGAAAATCTGCCGGATTTGCCAAAAAAAGTGACCGTGATGGGAGAACCCTGCGGAAAAAATACCGCGCCCGCCGCAGCCTGGCTTTCACGGCTTCTCGAAACAAAAACCCCCGGCGGAGCATCATCAATACTGCTCATGGCGAGTGACCATGTTATCGGCAATACTGACCAGTTCGTTTCGGATGCGGAAACGGCCTCATGGTTTGCACAAAGGGAAAATTTGGTCTCTTTTGCCATTACTCCGCGTTCTCCGTCAAGCGGGTACGGCTATATCCATGCCGGTTCCCCGCTGGACTGTCCGGTGTCGCGGTCGGCACCAGCCTTTGTCACCGAATCCTTCCGGGAAAAGCCCGATGAGCACACCGCGGAACGATATCTTGCAGAGGGGTCCTGGTACTGGAATTCCGGGCTCTATGCATTTCGGAGCGATTTCTATCTTGCAGAGCTCGGAAAACATGCGCCGGGCATTGCCGCCGCATTTTCCTCCCCACTCGCTCCCGAATACCGGGATGCTGGAGGCATACGGGTTCTGCAGGAAGATCCGGCCGTCCTTGATGCCTATGACAAGACGCCATCCGTGTCCATCGATTATGCGGTGAGCGAGAAATGCGAACAATCAGTGTCTGTTGTTGCACGTTTTGACTGGGACGATGTCGGTTCCTGGGATTCCCTGTCACAGTACTTTGAACAAACCGAATCCGGAACTGCCCGGATAGAAGCTCCTGAAACCTGGGTGCATTCCGACATTCCTGTCGCCCTGTGCGGCGTTGAGGATATTATTGTCGTCATACGTGACGGAAAAGCATTCATTTCCCGAAAGGGTCAGACAAATCTTCTCAAGGAAGCGCTTGGTGAATTGCGTAAAAAGGACGCGTTGTGAACTATCTTGTTACCGGCTGTGCCGGGTTTATCGGCTGTTTTACCGTGTGCGCCCTCTTGAGGGACGGCCATGACGTTACCGGTTTTGATTCGGTTAACGATTATTATCGTACCGATCTCAAGGAAGCCCGTCTTGCCCTGATTGATAAAACCGCCGCAGCGTGTTCCTTCTCGCGGTGGACATTTGTGCGCGGAGCACTTGAAGATGCATCTCTTGTGACCGAGGTTTTTTCTCATGGACAATTTGATGCGGTCATTCATCTTGCGGCACAGGCCGGTGTCCGCTACAGCATCGAAAATCCCGGCGCGTATGTATCCAGCAATATTTCCGGGTTCCTTTCAATCCTTGAAGCCTGCCGGCAATTCCGGCCGGGACATCTTGTCTATGCTTCGAGTTCATCGGTCTATGGTCTCAACCGGTCGGATGCGTTCAGCGAACAGGACCGGGCGGATCATCCGGTGAGCATGTATGCTGCAACAAAGCGGTCAAACGAGCTCATGGCTCATACCTACAGTCATCTGTATGGACTGCCGGTAACCGGTCTGCGGTTTTTTACCGTATACGGTCCGATGGGTCGACCGGATATGGCCTACTTCAAATTTGCCGACGCCATCATGAACTCCCGGCCGATCGATGTATACAACAATGGTGATCTCCTTCGCGACTTTACCTATATTGACGATGTGGTACGTGCCGTTCTCCTTGTGGCAAAGCAACCAGCGCAACCTGATCCCTCTTTTCAACCGTCGTCCCCCCTCCCCGACCGTTCGTCGGCTCCGTTTACCATTTACAATATCGGCAATGCACACCCGGAAAAGCTTGAGCGATTTATCAGTCTCATCGAGGAGTATCTGGGCAAAAAAGCAATAAAGAACTATCTTCCCATGCAGGATGGTGATGTATACATGACATCGGCAGACACCGCGTCCCTTGAACGGGATTTTGGATGGAAGCCGGGAACACCGCTTGAGGCAGGCCTCAAACGGTTCATAGACTGGTACAAGGAGAATACCGTATGGCAACAATAGCAGTGGCAGGAACCGGATATGTCGGGCTTGTTTCAGGCGCCTGTCTGGCCGATTTTGGCAATACCGTTATCTGTGTGGATAATAACAAACAGAAAATTGAACGTCTTGAAAAGGGAGAAATACCCATTTATGAACCGGGCCTTGACGATGTAGTCCGGAGAAATGTAGATGCCGGACGGCTTTCCTTTACGACAGACATGGCATCCGCCGTTCGTTCCAGCGAAGTTGTTTTTATTGCTGTTGGCACTCCCCCGGCAGATGACGGCAGTGCCGACCTGACATACGTTGAAGCCGTTGCCCGCGAAATTGCCCGTGCCATGAACGGATACAAGGTTGTGGTTGACAAAAGCACTGTCCCTATAGGAACCGGGAAACGGGTGCGGTCCTGGATTGAAGACGAGCTTTCAAAACGGTCCGATGATCATGACCATGCGTTCGATGTGGTGTCGAATCCCGAGTTCCTCCGCGAAGGATCCGCAGTACAGGATTTCATGCATCCTGACCGGGTAGTAATCGGGTGTGAATCGGCGAAGGCCGGAGAACGGATGAAGGATGTATATCGCTCCCTATACATCAATGAAACGCCCTTTATCGAAACCAATGTAGAAACTGCCGAGATGATCAAATATGCGTCGAACTCGTTTCTGGCGGTCAAAATTACCTTCATAAATGAAGTTGCCAATCTCTGCGAAAAAGTTGGCGCCAATGTACTTGATGTTGCAAAGGCTATGGGCCGTGACGGACGTATCGGCGGCAAATTTTTGCATCCCGGCCCCGGGTATGGCGGAAGCTGTTTTCCCAAGGACACCCGTGCCATGGCCCAGATCGGCCGCGACGCGAAAGAACCGCTTTCGATTGTGGAAACAACCATTGCGGTCAACGAACAGCAAAAGCTGCGCATGGCCGTGAAAATTGAAAACGGACTCGGTGGGCCGGGCAGTCTCAAGGGAAAGACGCTTGCTGTTCTCGGTCTTGCATTCAAACCGAATACCGATGACATGCGTGAAGCTCCGGCTCTGACCATTCTCCCCGAACTTGCATCCCGCGGGGCACGGCTCCGGGTTTGTGACCCTGCCGCCCGTGAAGAAGCCGGATGGCGGCTGGAGAGCATACAGGATTCGCTCACCTGGTGTGATAATGAATATGAAGCCATGCAGGATGCCGATGCACTCGTGCTCATGACCGAATGGAACCAGTACCGGAATCTGGATTTCGACCGGGTTAAACAGTTGCTGGTCAAACCGGTCTTTTTTGATTTGCGCAATGTGTACAAGAAGCAGGCGATTGAAGACAAAGGGTTTACCTTTTTCGGTATCGGGCAATAAGGGAAAAAGGCGGAATAACAGCGATGAGTTCATTACGCAAACAGGTATCAAGTATCATTTCACTACTCAACCGCAGGGAAAAGATTCAGCTTTTGTTTCTCTTCTTTGGGGCGATCATACTCGGTGTCATTGAAGTACTCGGGGTCAGCTCCATCATGCCGTTCATTGCGGTTGCTTCCCAGCCAGGCCTGATTGAATCGAACGAGTATCTGCACAAAGCGTATACGTTGCTGCAATTCAGTTCGGAGAAAATGTTTCTGGTAGCCCTCGGATTTTTGATGCTCCTTTTTGTAATTATCAGAAATGTGTATCTCGGGTTGTTTCATTATGCCCAGACACGGTTTACCACCATGAGGCGCCACTCTCTTTCACTTAAACTGTTTAAAACGTATATTTCACAAAAGTATCCGTTTTTCCTGAACAAAAACAGTTATGAATTCGTGAAGAATATCATTAATGAAGTGCAGCACATGATCGATGGTGCCCTCATGCAAATCGTTCATATCCTCTCATATCTTTTTCAGATCCTGCTTTTAACGGCTTTTCTTTTCTTCATAGATCCATTTACCACCCTGATCATTTCCGTGACCCTTACGTTTGTGTATGGACTGATATTCGTACTCGTCAAAAAGGAAGTGAGGAGGCTCGGCAAGGCACGGTTTAGTCTGAATACCGCCCGTATGCGGGTCGTCAACGAAGCATTCTGGGGAATCAAGGAAACGAAAATCACCGGCTGTGAACAATCGTTCATTCAATCCTTTATTGCTCCGTCAAAACAACTGTCAAAAAATCAGCTTCGGGAAGAAGTAATCGGTGTTGTTCCAAAATACATACTGGAAATAGTGGCGATCAGTTCAATACTTCTTTTTATCATAATGACCATTATCCGTTCTGATGATTTCACCATGGTTGTGTCGTCCATCAGCGTCTATGCCTATGCCGGGTACCGCCTCATGCCCTCCGTACAAAGCCTTTTCCGCGCCTTCACCAAACTGAAATACAGCATGCCTGCCGCGGACAAGATAGTTGAAGAATTTTCTTCGGTACAGCTTGATCATGATGCAATTACAGATACGGCAGAGAGAATGACCTTCAGGAAAGAAATCAGGGTTTCGGATGTTTCATTTATATATAACAATACCGTTAGAAAAGTTCTTGAACAGATAAATTTGACCATACCGGCCAATTCACTGATCGGCTTTGCCGGTAAAACTGGCTCGGGGAAAACAACGCTCGTAGACATTCTCCTTGGTCTTCTCGTTCCGCAAGAAGGTTCAATAGAAATTGACGGGGTACCCGTCACTTCTGCAAATATCAGGAATTGGCAACAGAACCTCGGATATGTTCCACAGAGTATTTATCTTTCAAACGACACCATTGCATCAAATATTGCTTTCGGCCATACAGCAGAAACCATGGACTTCAAGGCGGTTCGGGAAGCGGCAAAACTTGCCCAGATTGACGACTTTATCATGGAGGACTTGCCTGCGCAGTATGAAACCAGGATTGGTGAACGCGGTATCCGTTTGTCCGGCGGACAGCGGCAGAGAATCGGTATTGCCCGTGCCCTGTACCGCAATCCGTCAGTTCTGGTCATGGACGAAGCAACGTCAGCATTGGACAATCAGACTGAAAAGGATGTCATGGCGGCCATTGATGGTCTTTCGGGAAAAAAGACCATCATCCTGATTGCACATCGTCTTTCCACACTGAAAAAATGCGACCAGATTTTTTTCCTTGAGAAAGGTGAAATAACGCGACGGGGAAAATACGAGGAACTTTTTGCAGATGATAAGTAAGCTTTGTCAGACAAATAGTGAACTGAAAGAAACCGGGTGCCCATCATTGGAGAGCGTTGGAACATGAAACGAGTACTGACTTACGGAACCTACGATTTGTTGCATTATGGGCACATCAATTTGCTGAAACGGGCCAAAGAACTTGGTGATTATCTCATTGTGGCGCTTTCTACCGATGAATTTAATCTTGCAGAAAAAGGAAAGAAATCCTATTTCACCTATGACCAGCGCAAATCCATGCTTGAAGCGATACGGTATGTTGATCTGGTCATTCCGGAAGAATCATGGGAACAAAAAACAACCGATATAAAGAAATATCATGTTGATACCTTCGTTATCGGTGATGACTGGACAGGTAAATTTGATTCACTCAACGAGTTGTGTACGGTGATATATCTTCCCCGTACTCCGAAAATTTCAACAACACAGATAAAAAATGAAGCCGGTCAGAAAAATTAACCGGAAAATACTCCGTGGTTGTATGAAACTATTTCCCGATTCATTCCATGAAAGGAACTGATGCATGACGATTCTTGGCATATTCATCAACAACGAAATTCGCACTGCTGATAACCGCCGGTATCTGGAGCTCATGGAAGGACTCGCTGAACGGGGACATACCGTCCGTGTTATCATGAATACGCATCTGGATTACAAACCTTCATATTTTGAACGAATTGGCATGGCGATAGATTATACCAGGAACAAGTTTCCGCCGGCTTCGCTCCTCTTTTTTTTCAAACTCCGAACAATGAAAAAGGAGATTCTTCGCAGAACAGGTGGTACCGAGTGGATTCATATCCACAACGACACGAATCTTTCCGCCGCACTGTATCTCAAGAGAAAAACCGGAGCAAAACTGTTCTATGCCGTACGTTGCAATGACATAACGCGTGCACGTATTCTCATGAAAAACGGCGGGTATACAATCGGGAAGAAGATATCTTTGGCATTCTACTTCATGAAAAAGAAAAACCGTGAAGGTAGAATTGCCCGTCATGCAGAACGTATTACATTCATGAATCATGATGATCGTGGTCATTTCCTTCACCGTACCGGTGCAGATGAAACGCGGACTTCGGTAATACCGGGAAATATCGGTCCTCCCCGCTTTACCGACGAATGGAAAGGTAAAAATGCTTCACGAAGTGTTAAAAACCTGGTATATGCCGGCGCGTTTTCACCGTCAAAAGAATTTTATCTGCTCCTTGAATTGTTGCTTGAACTCAAAAAAAGGGGACACGGTACCATTAAACTGTATGCATTGGGAAGAACAGCAGGCAAAAATGATATGTTTGCACAAATTAAAAAACTTGGTCTTGAAGACCAGATTATTTTTACCGGATATGTTAATCCCTTTTCCCATTTTGCCGGTTCGGATCTTTTTGTTTATCCAACCTTGTATGATGCCTGGGGTGATGTTGTAATGGAAGCACTATATACCGGTTGTCCCGCCATTGCATCCGCAGTGGGCGGGCTACCCGATCTTCTCAAATATCAGGAATTGCTTTTTGAACCGGGCAATGTACATCAAATGGCCGATATGGTTGAACGGGCCATAACTGATGCGGAATACTACCGTCATATACGTGATCTGTGTGCCTCCCGTGTTCCGGAATTGACCTTTGACCGGGTAGAACGGTTTGAGCAAGAAATGATCCTGAAGAAGGAACTCACTACATGAATGTTCTCGTGTTGACCAATACCTGGCCGAGCCCTTCAGAAGTCTTTATCAAGAATCTTGTGGATGGTCTTATTGCCAGAAACATTTCGGTAACTGTCCTGTGCAAGAAAGCCAAAGGCCCCCGTGCAGATACCAGGTATGGCGTTTTGGGCTGTATACGGTATTTCACCTCAAGGACTGTCATTGGCACCATAATCAGCATGCTTTTTATCGTACCGCTGTTCATCATACAAAGGCCTGCTTCTTTTGTATCCCTTTGCATACAATGTACAATGCACCATGATTTTTCTGTACTTCTCGCTCCCCTCGCCTGGTACCGGGTGCGAAAAGAGCGTTTTGATGTCATCCATTGTCAGTTCGGATATCTTGGCAATATAGGACTCGTATTACAAAAGGCGGGATTGATTACGGGGCCGATTGTCAGCTCCTTCCGTGGTTCTGACATCAGTTCATACCTGGCAAGAAAACCTTCCGTGTACCGGGTGCTCAAACACAGAGGAGATCTGTTTTTGCCTGTGTGTACCGCATTCAGGGACCGGCTTGTTCACCTTGGTTTTCCGGAGAAAAAGATCCGGGTCTATCATTCGGCAATCGATCTGGGAGATTTTCCCTATACAGAACCGAAACCGGTATCGGGAGAATGTACTACACTTTTTAGCGCCGGAAGACTTGTTGAAAAAAAGGGGTTTACATACGCGATAGACGCATTGTCGGAACTGTTGCAAAAAGACAGCCGGTTTCGTCTTGTCATTGCCGGCGAAGGTCCGCTCCATGATGAGCTCCGTAAAAAAGTCACGAATGATTCCATATCTGACAAGGTGGTTTTCACCGGATGGATTGATCAGAATCAGCTGGTTGACTGGCTTCGGCAGGCAACGTTTTTTCTTGCGACCAATATTGAATCACGAACCGGAGATATTGACGGAATACCCAATATAGTAAAGGAGGCAATGGCTCTTGGTATTCCGGTTATTGCGTTTACTCATCCCGGGCTCGAAGAACTGATTACGCACCGTACAACCGGAATGCTCGTACCATCCCGGGATGCGAAGGCTCTGGTGTGTGCCATTGAAGAGCTCACCGATATAAATCTTGTTCAAAAGATGTGTACTGCTGCACGAAGAAAAATAGAACAGGAGTACTCAAAAGAAGCCCAGGCACAATATCTTGAACAATTGATACAGGAGTTTTCAGAACAATGAAAATTACCGTTTTGTCATTTTATGACCGCATCAGCTTGTTCCACAGTCTAAAGCCGTTTTTGTTTTCCCGTCACAAAGGGCTGTTCACTTTTACCAATAAACCGGAATATTGTCTTTTAAAGGATACCAACACGGTTCTTTTCCTTGACCGTTGGTTTTTAAAACCTGATTTTGTTGACATTGAACTGCTTTCACGGCTTCGAACAAAATATCGGGTAATTTTTTTCTTTAACGGAAATGCCGGTGGTGGAATACTCAGACCGGAAGTGCTCCCCTTTGTTGACCGTTTTTTCAATAAAAGCCTGTTCAAGGACAAAACACTCTATCAGAAAAATCTTTATGGTGATGAATTATTCACAGATGATTCACATACAAAGTACGGTATATATGATCCGGAACCCCGCGAGCGGCAGATTGTAACAGATCCGGAAATGCTTGAGAAACTTTCAGTGTCCTGGAATATTGGTGTAGGCGATTTCCCGAAACTTAAATTCCGTCAGCGCTCTGCGGTTGCTCTGGCCCGGCTCCTGGGTGCACCGGTAGCAAAAGTGTTTCACAAGAATCCTGCTCTTTCATCGAAGCAATTCCCCTCAAATTCCGGAGCGTATGCGGTAAACGCCCGATGGGGTGGTCCTGTTCGTCCGACACTTCTGCATCACCGGACAATGATGCTGGAACAATTGCGTTCCGACTCCCGTTTTCTGGTTGGCAAGGTTTCCCAGAACCAGTACAACCGTGAGATACAAAACAGCAGAATTACGCTCAGTCCGTTTGGATGGGGAGAAGTGTGTTTCAGGGATTTTGAGGCGGTATTGAATGGCAGTCTTCTGGTAAAGCCGGATATGTCCCATCTTGAAACATGGCCGGATATATTCATTCCGAATGAAACGTATATCCCGATTCAATGGGATGGATCCGATCTTATGGAAAAAATTGATTTTTATCTTGCCAATGAATCAATGTGTCGTATGATTACACGAAACGCATTTGAAAATTATCATGATCAGATCAGGAACATTGACGACAGGCTGGAATCCATCTTAAACCTGATCAAGGAGTAACGAGTGGCAAAAACACTGCCGGAAAATCAACAACAAATAGCAGACGGATTACATGTTGTTACAACAATTCTTGAGAATAATGGAATCCCCTATATTATTGAAGGGGGAACGCTTCTGGGTGCTGTTCGCGAGAACCGGTTTCTTCCCTGGGATGATGATGTTGGAATTGCAGTCCCATCCGAGCTTTTCCATGGAAAAATGGATTTGCTGCTCAAGGAATTGATTGATTCAGGTTTCACTGCAGGATATCGTGATAATACATTCGAGAATTGTAAAATCAATGTTATTCGTGACGATGCACGGTATGAGATTCTCGGATGGTTTGCCCGCGGATCCTGGCGGAGACGTGCACGATACCGAATGCCCAGGAACTTTCTGGAGAATCGCAAACTGATACCCTTTTTTGGATATAACTTTTATTGCCCGGAGAACGCAGTACAGTATCTTCGACATTTTTACGGAAACTGGAAAGTTCCAAAGAAAAGCGGAAGGATATTTTCATTTTACTGTTTTGATCAAAAAATGTATTGGAAGAGGCAGTTCAGAAAAGTCTTTCCATTTCTGTTCCCCAAAAAATCATGAATGTATGCCAAGGAGTGTAGCGTACGTATCGAGAACGGTTCTGGCACTGGTTTCCCATGAGTACCGTTTGCTCTGTTCAAATCCTTCCTTGATCAGCGATTCGCGAACCAGGGCATTTGTCAGAACACGATAGGTCAACTCTGAAAGGCTTTTGTAATCGTCCGGATCATTCAGGATCAATGCTGCTTTCCCGACAATTTCGGGAATTGCAAAGGCATTTGAGGTAATTACCGGACAACCGCAGGCCATGGCTTCAATATTGGGCATGCCATACCCTTCTGCACGTGAAGGAAAAAGAAAAGCAGAGGCACCATTATACAGTTGAACAACATCAGATTCGTCGGTAAACCCGGTACATATCACCTTGTTCCGCACATTGAGCTCATCAAGCATTGAATACACGGTCTCGTTATCCCATCCACTTCCAGAAATAACCAGATTCAGGTTTTCCATCCCCGGTTTTCTGGACAGTTCAGAAAATCCTTTAAGAAGACATACGGGATTCTTGCGGAGAGAAAATTTGCTTATATGATAAACATACGGTTGAGATATGGAGAATTTATCGAGTGCGGTGAGAGGTTCCGAAATTTTCCGATATACGGAGTCTACTGCATTGTAGCAAACGGAAATTCTCTCTTCCGGAATGCGCCAGTTATTAATAAAATACTGTTTGCTTGTATTGCTAACCGTAAAAATATGATTCATTTTTCGTGCATAGACCGGTTTGATAACCCTGGCATGGGCACGTTCAGCAAGGGTGTAATACTGCGGAATGATATTGGGTTCAGCACTGTGAATGGTGGCGACCCGTTTCACTTTGAGACCGACAAGCGGAGAAAAAATGGTTAACGGGCTGTGATGCAATATATCAAAATTGTATGGACGAAGTGCTGCCGCTGCTGCGAGAGGATTACGGGGGATCAGTATTTCAGGTGCCTTTGTATAAATGTCCCGGTTATTCTTGACATAGTGAATCAGAAAAAAATCAAATTGATAGGTTTCCCGGTTTAACCGGAGCATTGTGTGTACCATTTCATGCAGGTGGTGGCCGCTGCCGCTCGTGCCTTTATCAATTGGACGGGTGAAAATTCCGATTCGGGGAGGTTTGTCAGCATTCATTATTGTTCCTTTTCTGTATTGAATCTGCAAGTTCCTTGATTACTGCTTCCGGTCGTTGATCAGGTACGGGTATTTTTATCGATATGGTACGGTAGAAGGAACTGTTTCGTATGAGGGAAAGAATGGCCCGTGATTGTTGTATTCCGTAAATTCCGTCTTGTTCGACCCTGCTTTGAGAACGTATTCTGGAAGCAAGACGTTCAAGAAGTATTGTATCAGGACTGTCAGTTTCGAGGAGAACATCAGGAACTGGAAGAATCCGGTCAACAGTAATACTTGACATGTTTGTAGCATCATATAGCAGGGAAAAAAATGCTTGTACACTGCCCTGGTCAAGCACAAGAAAGACATCGCTCTTTGTATACCTGCGTATGGTACCGGTAACATGTGCAATGGTGAAAAAAGAGCGGAACATACCCTTGATGCTCGACTGACGGGAGGTTACTATGGTATACAGTACCTGCGAAGTCCATACCGGATGCAGCAGTATTTGTGAAACAAGGATGCCGGCTTTTTGTATAATGCGGAACAGTATTCGTGCTTCTGCGAGACCCTCAGGGTTGGTTATTACCGGGATTCCCCTGTTTTGGAGTTCTTTTGCAATGCCGGCACAGACGAACGTCTTTCCGGATCCAGGAACTCCGGATAATTCAATGTGAATCATGTTGTAACAGAATACCATAGCTGATAAAAAAAATGAATACCGGCAATATGGCGATGTAGGAGTATGTCATGAACACGATTTCTTTTACCGGATCGGCAATGATCCAGGATGTTCCCGCATTGTTGCAGGGAAAGGATGTATGGATTGTTGGCTCTGATCCGACGCTTGACGGATATCCCGATGATTTTCTGAAGGATAAAATTGCAATGACACTGCATCTTGCACATCTCAAGTTTCCCGATGCAACGATACGATACACCAGTGAATATGACCGATCAGAAAATCTTTTGGCAACCAGAAATGATTACAACACCGGCTTGATAGTGTCTTCATTACCGCATTATGGAAAAACGAAAAGGGAAACAAAAGACCTTCTCCATTCATGTTCTTCAGTAATCTATCACAACAAGGTTAATTATTTGCCGACGGGCGTCCGGGAAGAAGTGAGCCAGCGTTTTACCACATGGAAAGTATCCCGTACGATTGACAGGAAATCCCATGTTTGGGGTGGTCATGGATCTTGTCTGCATACCTGTATATTCGCCGCCCTGTACCTGGGAGCCGC